>JAGHAM010000001.1 GCA_021161465.1 Candidatus Iainarchaeum sp.
CCTCTCGCAAATCCCCAGAAGGGTGTATGACCACTGTTTGAGAGCCTAAGCCCCTGGCAGCTTCAACTGCCTCTCCTATGGCTTTTCTGTTAAGTTTCTCTGCTTTTGGATTGGCCAGGTTCACGCCAAAACCCTGATGCGCGGCGTGTATTTTGTATTCAACACCAAATTCTTTTAATGGCTTCCAGTCAAGGCCAGGCACTACCAAGACCTCTATAAAATCAGCGAAGCTAAACGGTTTCACATGGTCTACGTCCGAAGAGTATATCTTCATACCAACTTTCATAAAATCACAGAAGCTTGTAGTGTGATATGTACTTATCTATGACGGTTTCCGGGGCAGGACCAATCCCAAGGCATGTTGTAGTGCCTGGGTGTATCTGTGTATAGCCTGCGTCAACTACCAAGACCGCGGGTATCTCGTGCCTGACCTCGTTGTAAAGGTCTTTCAGGGCTTGCTCGCTCTCGACCTTTAGGATGATTTTCTTCTGGCCTTCTGCAAGCCAGATTTCCGCCCATTCTTGCCTCCTCTGCCTTGTCAACAAAAAAGACTCGACAGACGCGTGTGCTATCTGGGAACAGATTTTCCCTTTCCCCATCTTTAGGTCCGTCCGGGCAACCACAGCTTGTTTCATGCTGGTTATTACAGCTTTCTAGTTTAAAAGAGCAAACGTTTAAATTGCCGTTGCATTATTTAACATTATGCTCCGGGAGAGAGTTAAAGAGGTATCAAACGCGCGGATAATGCGTAAGTACCATATAGAGAAGCCTTTCGCAGACGAAATTGCTGTAGGGCTTGCAACGATTCCTTTTAGAGATACTGCTAAAGAGGGATGGGATAAAGGTGCCCCTACCATAAAGCTCAAAGAACACGTGAAAAAAGTGTTTCCTACCGTAAAGGAGTTGCTGTCTTCCTTGGAAGACGGATTTAATTACTATGCTAGAATCCATCCAATGGTTAACAAAGACCCATCTATCGTTAAAGGCTATGTAGAATCACATGAGAAGACACTAAAAGATTACAAGCGAATGTTCTTTGGAAAGAAAGGTGTGATTACCCGGATCAAGGATGAAGACCTCTCTGAGGAGACCAAGAAAGTTGTTCCAAAGCCAAAAAGTTTTAAGAAAAGTGCATACCGTGGGGACCAGCTAACCATCAGTTCAGCTATCAAAGATTGGCTTATAGACCCAAAAGAGGTAAAAAAGCCAAAAGACTTCGAGAAGGTTCTTAGAGAATTTGTTGAAGTGGGGGCGAGATATGGGACCAAGTACTTGCGGAAAACTGCCAATGATTCGCACTCGCTAGCTGAATGGAGAAAAAGGGTAGGAGAACGAATGGAAGACGAGAAATGGGAAGAATTATTAGAGAAGGCCAAACCTACTCGCTAAAAGGAAGAGGAGTATAAAGAACCCTACCAACATTGTTAAATTCGCAACCTGATATGCAACAAGCACAACCAGCTGTTTGTATGTTTCTACTTTACTTTCCTGGTGTCTCATGCCTTTCCTCCAGCCTTGTCCTTTATCTTCTTAAGTCTCGTAAAGCTTTCTCTCTCAAGCTCATCGAGCTTCAGTGTAATCATTTTCTCCTCGCTCTTTATTGCAGGGATTGCTATATACTCAAGAGAGTTCACTCTTCTCTTGGTTTTTTTAATTTCCTCTGCGAGCTTCTTAAGCGCGAGTTGCTTTTCAACCAATCTAAGCAAATCCGGAAGCAGTTCCCGATGCAGTGTAACAGCCTCATCCAGCTCCACTGTAGACTCGTAAAGACCATACCATTGTTGCTCGCCTGGCACAAGCGAAATCATAGGTACCTCAACACCCATTACATTCCTGGTGCTGTATTCCAGCTCAACACCAGAAGCTGTTCCAAGGGCCAGCCTTGCGATATCTGGCTCTCCCTGTATGGCTTGGGCCCTCGCCATAGTCTTCTGAGCCCTGGCAAACTTCTCACCAAAGCCTTTCCTTAAATCACGTATCTCCTTAAGCGTGGAAAAGAACTCCATAACAAGCGTATCGTTCTTTTGTTTCAGCAACTTGTGCCCTTTTTCAGCCAGCTTTCTCTTCCTTCTTAGCTTCAACAGCTCCATACGTGTTAGCTTAACTCTTCCCACACCTACACCGCCTTACTCATATTATTATTTGGTCTCTTCCGTGGCTCTTTAGGAGGAACCATCAACCCCTTCGCCTGGGTCTCCTCTGGTTTCCCCTCTGGAGTGTGGTATTTTTTGATGTACTCCTCATGCACCCTCTTCAGTTCTTTTGCTGGGAGTATCTTCAGCAGAGACCACCCAATCTCAAGAGAGTCCTCAATGCTCCTGTCTTCCTCAAAACCTTGTTTAACAAGTTTTTCTTCAAACGCATCAGCAAACTTCAAGTACATATTATCAAGCTCGCTCAGAGACTCTTTCCCAACCACAGCCATCAGGTCTCTCACCTCATTTCCGTGCGCGTAAGCTGCATAAATCTGGTTAGAAACATCGGAGTGGTCTTCTCTTGTTTTTCCCTTGCCAATCCCTTTGTTCATAAGCCTTGAAAGCGACGGGAGAACGTTTACAGGGGGGTAGATTCCACGCATATGCAATCCCCTATCAAGGACAAACTGCCCCTCTGTGATATACCCTGTTAAGTCTGGTATAGGGTGGGTTATATCATCATCAGGCATCGTTAGGATAGGCACTTGCGTTATCGAGCCTTTCCTGCCTTTTATCCTCCCTGCCCTCTCGTATAACGTTGCTAAATCTGTATACATATAGCCAGGGTACCCCCTCCTCCCGGGTACCTCGTCCCTGGCAGCAGAAATCTCTCTTAAAGCTTCACAGTAGTTCGTCATGTCCGTCAGGACAACCAGAACATGCATGCCGCAATCGTACGCTAGGTATTCTGCTGCTGTTAAAGCCAGCCTCGGTGTTATTATTCTCTCTATGGTTGGGTCATCAGCCAGGTTTAGAAACATGACTACCTTCTCAAGCGACCCTGTCCGCTCAAATTCGTTTTTAAAGAAAAGGGCCTCCTCCTTGGTTATACCCATCGCTGCAAATACAACAGAGAAGTCCTCTCCCTTTCCTCTCACCTGAGCCTGCCTCACTATTTGCGCTGCAAGCATGTTATGCGGAAGGCCTGCCCCCGAGAATATCGGCAACTTCTGGCCCCTCACCAAGGTGTTCATAAGGTCTATTGTGGATATGCCTGTTTGTATGAAATCTTCAGGAACGTGCCTTGCAAATGGATTTATCGGGTCTCCATTGATGTCTCGCTCCTTTTCTGGGAGTATCTGCGGGCCACCATCAATTGGTTCGCCTTTTCCATTGAATATCCTCCCCAGCATCTCCCTAGTCACACCAAGCTTCATAGTCTTTCCAGTGAACCGCACTCTGGTGTTTTTAGTGTCAATACCGCCGGTGCCCTCAAAAACCTGAACCACTGCCTTGTCTTCCATTGCCTCAAGCACCTGACCCATGTGTTCCTCGCCGCTGTCATTAATGATTTTTACCAGCTCTGCATATGCAACACCCTTTACACCATCCACAATCAGAAGCGGGCCACTTACTTTGTTTATCGAGCTATATTCCTTAATCATGCTTTCACCTCCTGCTCTATCTGCTTCCAGAGGCTTGGGGCGTTCTTCTCAAAGTTGGCGTCATATTTCATTCTGCTTATCTTCTCCTTCACTGGAAGTGCAGAAAGCTCTGCTGTCTTGACCCCTCTTTTAATTGCCTCCCCTGCGAGCTCATGGAAGCGAAGAATAGTCTTCATCATAAGGTATTGCTTCTTCAAAGAGCAATAGCTGTCAACTTCATGGAACGCGTTCTGCTGGAGGAAATCTTCACGTATGGATTTTGCTGTTTCTAACACTAGCTTCTCGTTCTCTGGCAGAACATCCGGGCCAACCAACTGCACAATTTCTTTGAGCTCTGCTTCCTTCTGTAGGATCACAAAAGCCTCTTTTTTAAGTTCTGTAAAGTCTTTCTCAATGTTCTTGTTGAAGAATGGTGCAAGTGACTCGTCGTAAAGGGTGTAGCTAGTCAACCAATTTACGGAAGGGAAGTGCCTGCTGTAAGCCAAGTGCGCATCAAGGGCCCAAAATACTTTGCTTATCCTGAGCGTGTTTTGTGTTACTGGTTCTGATAGGTCTCCACCTGGTGGGGACACTGCACCAATGACTGAAACAGAACCTTTCTTTCCGCCAAGGGTTGTCACCCTTCCAGCCCGCTCATAGAATTGAGCAAGGCGTGATGCCAGATAAGCTGGATAACCCTCCTCCCCTGGCATTTCCTCAAGCCTTGCAGATATCTCCCTCATGGCCTCGGCCCACCTGGATGTGGAGTCTGCCATAAGAGCAACATCATACCCCATATCCCTGTAGTACTCAGCTATTGTAATCCCGGTGTACACTGATGCCTCCCTGGCAGCAACAGGCATGTTCGAGGTGTTCGCTATCAACACGGTTCTCTCCATCAGGGGTTTACCAGATTTCGGGTCTATGAGTTCGGGGAACTCATAAAGAACATCACTCATCTCGTTCCCCCTCTCACCACAACCTATAAAGATAACTATATCTGCATCACACCATTTCGCAAGACTGTGCTCAGAAACGGTTTTCCCACTACCGAAAGGCCCAGGTATTGCAGCAACCCCTCCTTTGGCTACGGGGAACATAAAATCAAATATCCTTTGACCCGTTACAAGCGGCACGTCTGGGAGAAGTTTCTCAGAAACCGGTCGTGGCCTTCTAACTGGCCAAACCTGCTTCATGGGTATCTTAACGTCCCCTTTCTTTGTAGAAACCACTGCAACAATTTCATCTACGGTCATTTTCCCGCTCTCTATTTGCTTTAGCTTTCCCTCAACCCCTGGTGGCACCAGCACCCTATGTTCTATTATGCTCGTCTCCTTTGTTGTCCCTAAAATCTGACCGGCCCTAACTGTATCTCCTTTTTTAACTGAAGGTTTGAATGTGTACTTAGTCTTTTTATCCAAAGTTTGAACATCAACGCCACGTGTGATAAAGTCTCCAGCTTTGTCCATTATAAGCTGTAACGGCCTTGCGATACCATCGTAAATATGGTTCAGCAGACCTGGACCGAGCTCCACACTAAGCGGCATTCCTTTTGACACGACGGGTTCTCCAGGTCTCAGACCGCTTGTCTCTTCGTACACTTGGATAGTTGCCCTATCCTGCTCAAGCTCGATTATCTCTCCTAAAAGGTTCTCATTGCCAACCGAAACAACATCATACATTCTGGCTCCTTTCATTTTAGAAGCTACTACAACTGGTCCGGCAATTTTTGAAATTTTACCTGTTCTTATCATTTGTTTCACCTTCACTCAAGTTTTGGCTCAAAACCGATGGCCGATTTTACTATGCTTTTCAAGTCATCAACTGACCCAAATTGTTTGGGGTCGTCTGGGAGAGTTACCAGATTATCCATTTCCAAAAGTTCTGGTAGCATCTCGACAACGCCCGTGTTTGCGACGATTAATTCCTTCTTCTGGATGTTCTTGACAATCTCCTCAGCCTCTTCCCTATTCGAAACCACAAAACAGTTTTTTAGACCTGCCAAGCGCATCCCCGTAGCGAAGTTAGAATTACCTAAGATTATCAAATAATCAACTCCATTATGGCTTCAGGAGGCATCCCTGTATCAACTCCTTTGCTTACTGCCATTAAGTTCTTCATCTCTATCTCTTTCTTCACCATGTAGGAAAACAAGGGGAACGGTCCCTGTACGTGATACCTCTCCATGTTTGTCGCTATGTTTTTGTAGAACTTGCATAACTCATGCTCAAAATGCGAGAGAGAACTATCTCTTTCATATTTCTCAAGGGCAGCCGCAAGTGGTTGTTCAAAACCAGTTCCAACACACTTCTCCACGAGCCCCTTCACACTCTTGGCATAGACCAACTCGTCCGCGCGCCTGAAGAGTTCTGTGTTGTTTTTTATAAGGTATTCTTTTCGCGTTTCTCTAGGAGCGTGTCTCGCCTCGAGCTTCAGAAGCACAAGTAGGTTTTGTATGTCAAATTTGGTGTTGATAAGCGCGACAATGTGTTTGCCATCGAACGTTTTAATCTCGGTAGCTCTCCTGACAAATTCCCCAAGCACGAAGTTGTCCAAGGCCACCTCAAAAGCTTCAAGGGAAGTATAGCTCTCCTTGAAAACCGGACTATAGGGAGTACCTTCCATGATTACCCGTACATCAGCTAAAGTCTTGGCGTCCTCTAGGTGCTTCAAAAGTGTGTCAGTGATATCCCCAACAGGGAACAGCAGTAAGGACTCGATTTCCTGTCCTGTGAACTTGGCTCTATAAACCGCCTTGAGCATTTTTGCTCCCCAGAACATTAAGTAGGCATCAAATAATGGGTTTATTGAATCTGGTGTCATCCTTTTAAGCTCTTCCACTGTTTCTACAAAACCCTTCTCAATTTCTATGTGAAACTCCCTGATGTTTTCAACTTTGTCCAAGGCATCTGCATAGCTGGTTTCTCTAAGTGCCCCTATTAGGTCTTGCAAAGACCTGCTCTCCGAAAGAGTTGACCACTGGGAATCTGGGATTAAAACCTTGCTTCTAGCTTGCACCCTCGCATTGGAGTAAAGGAAAGGCATTACAGGTGCGGCAACTTTCCATGAGTAAATCAAAGCTACCGCTGCGAACGAGATAGTGAACAATGCAATGCCTAATCCTCCCACTGATGTCACCAAAGGAGCTCACTAATTTTCAAACGAAGCTCATCTTTCTTTGCCTCTAGAGCCGTGTCCAGCGTCAAATCATAGGTCATATTATCAGAAACCAGCTTGACGCCTATTATGTTTTTATCGGTGGTATAGTTTGGGAATATGGTTTTGTAGTAGCTACTATCGGCTATCACCGTATAGTGTTCAAGGTTTATCTCGTTTAGTTTCTTTTTGATAAAGTTGAGATAACGCTTACTGTGCGCAACTGAAGCCAGCTTCGCCCTAATCTCTGAAAAGGTTTTTTCTATCAGCTGCTCGCGGGTTTTTTCAAACTCCCTCTTTGCTTTAAGTCTCTCCTCACTGAGTACTTTACTCTCTGCCTGCACAGCTTCTCTTTCTGCCTGAGAACGTATGTTGGCAGCCATCAACTTTATCTTTTCTTTGGTTTCTGCCTGTATAGCCCGTATTTCTTCCTCTGTTTGCCTCTGGATAGCAGATATCTCTGCATCATATTTCTTCTTTATGGCTTCCTTTAGCCTTTCCACATCCCCAAATGTTTGCATAACCTCACCCTAACACAGACAAACCCACTACCAGGATTATTAAGGCCATAACAAAGCCAAAAATTGCTGGCGTTTCGGCCTGCCCCGAAAAGATTATGCTTGGCGCAAATGCATCTGGGTTCTTAGCACAGGCTGCAATACCTGCACCAGATATTTTTCCTTGGGCAACTGCACTTATGGCCGTTAGACCAACCAGCAACCCTGCCCCTAGCATTGCTAAGCCTTTCCACTCTGGCACCTGCGCGCCCGACCCGGCAAGCAACCCCGTTCCCATAACAATAAACAGCGCAGTTATGAACGCGTAGATTGTCTGGGTCTGTGGCATTGCTTGGAGTATCATAGCGTTTTTGAAATTCTCCTTGTTCTCTGCCACTGCACCAGCGCCAGAAACTCCCGCAGATGCAACCCCTATAGCGGTGCTTATACCTGCCATCCCCATAGCGAGACCAGCTCCAAGAACGGCATATACTATTCCATCAACCATTTTTTCACCTCTTTAGTTTAGTAAGTTTACGACTAGCATGAAATGGCACGTAGGCAACCCCCCCTCCTTCGTAGAATTTAGTGAAAAACTCTAGGAAGTGTAGACGGAGGCTGTGCACAAAGGCACCAAGACCATTCATGAACATATTGAACAAATGACCTATGACTAAAACTATGAGTGCAACAAACAACCCAACATAAGGGACCATATCATACACCATGAACGCCATGAAGTTTACTGCAAGCGCAATCCCTGCTGTGCCCACAGCCAATGCCATCAAACGGGTGTACGAAAAGATGTCACCGAAAAAACCACTAAAGTCGAATACAGAAAGAGCAGCCATTATGGCCCCACTGTCTAAGAAAGCAAACACAACCACAAGGACTACTGAGAGAGTTATTGACGCTAACCCAAACCACAGCATAGGCTCTGGTGGCATACTGGAAAGCAAAGCAGCGACCGGGATTAACGGGTACCCCAAGATGGCCCCGAGGATAGGTAAAGTCAGTAACTTTTGGGAAAGGGTTTCCAGAGTACTAACCACAGCTGGTAAGAGCACCCCTAAAAAAGAGAACATAAGCCCACAGGAGAACAGAAGCCAGACGCCCTGATCCGAAACTGCCTTTCGGTATTGCTTGTTTTTTACATTATCGACAACACCGAGAAGGAGGCCAAGAGAGAGGTGCAAAAGCCCAATGGACGCTGTTAAACCAACCAGTAACATTATGTCTTTCATCGCATCTATAGGCATTGGGAATACGAAACCCATAGCTCCCCTCTCGTGGAGAACTTCTGGTAGGTTCCCAAGGTATGAACCAAAGATTAAACCCAAGAGTATTGTTGCCAGACCAGCAATAGCAAGGATGGACGCAAACTTGCGCATGCTACGGTTGTTCTTACCAATTCCCGAGTACACCAGTAAAGAGATAACCGCTGCAATAAGCCCGTACACCACATCGGTTAGCATAAAGCCAAAGAATATAGGGAAGGTTAATGCTAGGATTGGGGTAGGGTCTAAGTGTTTGTACTTTGGGAACGAAAACAAGCCAGTAAGCAACTCGAAGGGTTTAACCAAGCGTGGGTTATCCAATAAAGTTGGCGCGTCCTCACGCTCATCTGCTTCCATATAGTATGCTTGTGTCTTATGGGAAAGCGTGTTCTTGAAAACATCTAACTGGCTGTCGGGTACCCATGCCGCAAGGGAAACAAAGTGCTTCCCGCCACCCATAGCCTCCATGGCATCAATTCGCTCTCTGCGCACATCTAAATCCTCTTTTAGCGCTAGCAACAGCTCTGAGTGCTCTATCCATTGTTTCCTTAGTTGTTCCTTCATCTTTCGTATCTCTGCTTTCATTGTAGCAATCTCTCCCTTGATTGCTGCTAGCCGTTTTGATGGTGTTTCTGTGGTGGTAGGCACCTCTAAGACCTCGAAACCAACCTCGTGTAATATCCTCCCTAGTTCCTTTGCGTCCTTGGGCCTACAGAATACTGCTATGAAGCTTTTCTCTATTGTCTTCTCCGACACGAAACAAGCCAATGGTTTTGCGTTCAGCTCTCTCCTCAGAAAAGGTACAGACTGTGTAGACACCAACCCAACAAACACGTGAAAATTGTCTGTGTTGCTGAAATGGGAGAGAGGCACTTCGGGGAAAAAAGACAAATTAGATGCTAAGGACTCTAACTCAGCCAGCGTGTCCTCCTTCTCTCTAAGGTGTTCTAATGTTTCTTTAATGGGCGCCTCAAGTTTTGAAAGTTGTTTTTCGGCTTCAGAGAGGGCCTCTACATCAGAGCGCGGCTCTATGATAATCTTCTTTGTTTGGCGCGGGAAGAGCACAGCCTTAATTAGGTTCTCTGGTTGGGGTACTGGTTTATACGGCTCGAGGTTGCTGATAAGCTCGCCCAACCTCAAATCGAGCTCCCGAATTCCATCACCGTGCTCAACTTGTTGCTTGGTATCAGGAGACAAATCAAGCTGGCATATCCCTCTCTCATGTAACGACGCTACAAGCTCACGTGAATCCGCCTGGGGGATTAAAACGTTTATGTGGTGCATTTTAGCCGGCCAGAGCATCTTATTCCTCCAAAAGTATAGATATGCATTTGTCGATGGCTCTGTCGAGGTTTTTGGTTTTAGTTAGCTTTGTTTTTTTGCGCTCATATTCAGCAATGACTGTTTTGGATTTTTTCTTAGCACGCTCTACAGCCTTGAAAACCAGCCTCTCTTTCTCCTTGACTGCATTGTCTCTGGCTTTTTTGAGTTGTTCCTCACTCTCTTTCCTGGCCTGGTTGATTGTGCTTTCAGCTTCCTCCCTTGCTCTTTCCAGACGTTCTTCCTGTGTTGCCTCAAACTCCTTTAGCGACTCTATCACTGTTTCCGAATTTTTACCCACTAAGACTCCCCCAAAACCCAAAACTTAGGAGAAAAGTTATGCAGCGCAGATTTATATAGTTATCGTCAGTTACCACTAGACGCTCTCAAGACAGACGCCAACAATTAGGTAAATTTTGGGGGTGTTTGGTGCGAAATTATCTATCTACACGCTTCTGCATTTTCCTGAAACTCTTGCTAGTATAGGTAGGCTCAAAACCCCTCTTCCGGTACCATTCCGCATTTTTCTCAAGAGTGACAACATGTAGTGTTTCTATGTTGTCCCGGGCCACTGCCCTCTCGACTTCTTCCAGTAAGGAGGAACCAACAGAATTTTGCCTGTGTTTTGGCACGACCTCAATACTCTCTATTGTGGCTTCTTTTGGCGACCATCGCGAAACATCAAAATTGCAAAAACCTATGACACCATCGTCCTTATGGACGGCAACTATAAACTTGCTGCTGTCGCCGCGTTTTAGCTTATCAAGCTCTGAGCGTATCCTATTTATCTCTTCCCGCGTCAGGAGGAACCGTTGGTCTCTTGGTAGCTCTTTGCTATTTTTCTCCAATAGTTCCTTTAGGTGTTTTGCTCCAGCATGCCGATATTCTACAATTTTATCTGTTGTCATACACTTGTTATAGTATTGTTAAAGGTAAGATTTATTAATGCCGTTGAACAGAAACTACACTACGTTTTTTGGGTGATAATACGAACTACACTAAATACGAAAAAGCTCGGATACTGGGTGCAAGGGCGTTGCAATTAGCCATGGGCGCGCCACCTTTAGTTAAACCAAAAGGGAGCATGAGTGTCCTGGACTTGGCTATAGAGGAATTTAAGAAGGGAGTTATACCAATAACAGTGATAGGGGATTGATATGGGAAAACAAACAACAAAAATCCTCAAAACAAAAGCCAGGAAGATATGTTCACTCTACCCAGACAGGTTTTCAAAGAAGTTTGAAGAGAACAAGAAAGTAATCGAAGAGTTGGGGTTGTTTGGGTACTCAAAGAGTGACAAGAATATGGTTGCGGGGTTCATAACCAAATTAAAGACAGTAGAAGCGAGAGAATGAGTGTTTTTTAGTGTGTAAAGGGTAAATGTTTTTAACCTGTTTATTGAAAAGTTGTTGTATGGATTTCCTCTTAGTTGTTCTGGTTGTTTTGATTTTAGCTAAAATTTTGGGGGAGATTTCAGAAAGAGTGGGGTTCCCAAGCATTTTAGGGTATTTGGTTGCAGGTATGCTCCTGGGGGCTATGGGGATTATAGATCCTTTAGACCCAAACGTTGTGGTTTTCGGGCAGATGGGCGCCATATTGTTGTTATTTGTTGCTGGTATGCGAGAAGTCGACGCGCCTAGCATACTTAGGGATAGAAGGGCAACGTATGCGTCTGCAGTATTTGGTTTCCTGTCCTCATTCATCCTAATTGTGTTTGCTCTGACGATTTACTTAAAAATAACGGCTGTGGAGTTCCTAACGCCAAGTAGTATAATTGCATTAGCTGCTTCCCTCTCAGTGTGTTCGGTAGTCACCAGCATGAAGGTCCTCATAAAGGAAAATAGGATAAACACCATTGTTGGGAGGGTAAGTTTAGGTGCCTCTGTCTTAATTGCTTTGTTCGGCCTGGCGGTTTTCACTGTTTTGCCTATGTTTGTAGTTCCAAGCCAAGGGGGTTTTATATCCGTGCTAGGTGAGATACTTCTTGTTTCAGGGGCAATGTTAGCTGTTTTCATTGTAAGTTCGTTCGTAGTGCCGTATTTAATAGAAAAAAGTGATTTCTGGAAAGTGGAAGAAGCCCAGTTCACATTGGTTTTTGTGGTGATGCTAGTCCTTGCTCTTCTGGCATGGCTATTTGGATTGCATGGAGTGATAGGTGCGTTCATTGCTGGGATTGTTGTGTCGGAGAGTAGGAAAAGTGGCGAAAGTTTCTCCAGCAAAATAGCTTCCTTGTCTTATGGTGTGTTTGTACCTATTTTCTTCGTTTGGGCCGGCCTTATGTTCACGGCCACTTCCTTGGATAGTTTCGTAGTGGTGCTAGCGCTCTCTGTGTTATTTGGTAGTGTTGTTGGTGGCTTCATTGGCGCGCTTATAGGTAAGTTGGATGGGGGGAAAGCTTTGGCTGTCGGGCTTAGCCTTATGCCTCGTGGGGGAATAAGTTTGGTTATGTTGGTAGCTATAAAGACAGGCACGGACCTGTTTAGGGGGGTAGGGGGAGATATATTATACTC
>JAGHAM010000007.1 GCA_021161465.1 Candidatus Iainarchaeum sp.
CAAGGTTGGCAAAACAAATTGACAAAAGCATCAAAACTATTAATCCAATCAGCTTTACCAATGGAGGCAGGCGATGCACGACAGATGGCCTATTGAAGTACTCAATCACTAGTTAACCCCCTAACTAGATAATCAAGGACATCATCTAAATTAGAAAAATTTGCGTCCTTACCCGCAGACTTAAGTTTGTGAGAAAGTAGGTAAGGTACGGGGATTTCAACACCACGTTTCTCAATCGCTTTTACATCCTGGAATAACTTATTTGGTGGCAGGTCATAAGCCAGCTTACCACCATCAAGAAAGAGTATCCTATCAGCATTCTCCGATAAAAAGTTTGTCTTATGTTCTACAACTATGATGGTTTTTCCTGCCTCGTTAAGTTTCTTCAAGGTTTCATATATCTTACGGGTGGAATTAAAATCAAGGCTTGCAGTTGGCTCATCTAAGACCATGACTTTAGGATTCAGCGCAAGAACCGATGCCACACACACTAGCTGCCTTTGCCCCTTTGATAGGTTATTGGTTTCCTTATCCAATAGGTGTGTTATCCCGACCATCTCAGCAGCAGCTTCAACGCGCCCCCTGACCTCCTCATCTGACAGACCGAAGTTCTCAGGAGCAAAAGTTATCTCATCCCATACATCCAAAGCAAAAATCTGGTCATCGGGATCCTGAAAAACAAATCCAACTGTGCCTGCCATCTCAGAAACTTTTGTTTTCCGGGTATCTAGACCACCAACTATGACCTTTCCTTTGAACTCCCCCTTTATCAAATTAGGTATCAAACCATTAAGACAGCGAACTAACGTTGTCTTTCCCTCTCCAGTTCCACCAACTATGCCAACAAATTCCCCCTCGTCCACCTTCAACGAGATGTTTTGGATTGCTTTCTTATCCGAGCCTTCATAGCTAAAAGAAACATCTTCAAACCGTATTAGGCTCATCCAACATCCCTCAACCTAGTGAAAAATGATAGCGCCAATGCTAGTAGAAATTCAAGGGTTCCTTGTACACAGTTAAGCCCAGCTAATATTAGTGGTGGGAGGAACTTAATTGCTTCTTCCGTTGGCATCTTGAAAAACACAGGTATCGCAAAATAATAATTGAACGGCAGAACAATGGCTACTCTAACCAACAATGCCAAAACCAGGGAAATGGAAGCGAAAACAAACAACTCATTACTGGAAAAATCTCTTATTTTTTTTCTGAACGCAACAGCTACAAGGGCAGGTACCAGGAACATGGGAAAAGTTGCTACGAACTTCATTATAGCACCAACGAAGGTGGACGGGGCAACCAATGAAATAACAAATGATGATAGGATGGCAGTGAGCAAGGCTGTCTTAAATCCTTTCATGAAGTATGCAACCAACCAGGGAACCGCCACTATATCAATCCATATAAACCAAGGGGTGCTCACTCCTGTGAATACGTGACCGACCTGGAACACAACTGAAATCGCTGCCAGGAAACTTGCGAGCACCACTTCATCTACAGCTGGATTTAGTTTTGTAAATTCCATGTAAACACCTAAGCACTTATCTCCACTAGTACAGTTTCTCCTTCCTTCAATGACAGCCTTTTCTTCAGGTTATACTTAGAAGCTATCTCCAGTACATCTTCTGGATGATGCGTTCGCTCTGGTACTAGAACATGTCCTGCTACCTTCCTGTTTATGGAACATGGGTAACAGCGGATGAAACCAAAGCTCCTGCCCCTGCTCTTAAAGCCGCTTATGAATGCATGTTCAATGGCAGAAAGCCTCACTTTCTTCTGAAGTTCGCTATGTGGCAACTTGATATTAAGAGTACCTGGAAATGGTTCATAGCCAAGCAGATGCTTGAACTGCCGTACATACAGTGGCCTGCTCATGTAATATGCGCCCTCACCCAAGCCACTAACCAGTTTGCCCCTAAATGATAGCCTGGAGACCTGCTTCTTCAGAATAGAATCCAGCTCTGAGCTTATGCTAAAGAAGATTTCTTCAGCTTTTTTTGTTATTCCCACAAACTGTCCTCTGGGTGTAACCTCTCTTCGTACCAACCCAGCAGATTCTAACTCCCTAAGCAGCCGTGATGCCGTTTGCTGTGAGAACCCAAATTCCCTAGCTAGCGAAGATGTAGAAACCGGCTTGCCGCCTTTCTCAACTTTAGCCAGATAAAGTAAGTAAGGCAATAGCTTAAAGTCTTTCAGCGTGGCAGTCATGCACTTATTCTGTTGAACGATGTTAATAATTGTTACGCTTAACAAAAATGAGTATCTCATGCTACGAAAAACCGGAAGGGGGAGTAGGCATTCTGTGTATGGGCTCAAAGGATGTAGTCACTACCCACTGCAAGAAAGATTTTATAACCCAATCGTCATAAAGAAAAATATGGCAGGCAGGGAAGTTAGGGGAAAGATACATAGGTCCATTAGGATAAGAGAGGCAAACGAGAGGGATATCCCCTCAATTATAGGCCTGATAAACCATGCCGCAAATGGGTTGAATATAGAAAGAGTGAATAAACAACGTGTCCAAAAATATCTGAAATCAGGGCTATTTCTGGTAGGGGAGGGTAAAGACAACTCAGTAGTTGGCTTAACTTATAATCCTATTTTTGACGAGATAGGCATCGCTAAAGGCATCACCGTTGTCAAAAAGCGCCACAGAGGCAAAGGCATCGGAACAGAGCTGGAAATGACCAAGGATAGGGTTTTCCAGGCTTTAGCAAACGAGTTGAAACAGGAGCTTGTAAGGCAGGAGTGGGCTGTTTCAGCAGCAGGAAAACGCTTAATGGAAAAACAAGGATTCAAAACCAGCTCTAAGCACTATAAACCGGGTGAGCTAATCAAGCTCAGCAAAGAGGAGCGCGCCCTCTTGAAGAAAGTATTAGAGAGGTTCAAACTTGCAGAGTAACCTCACTCCTCTTCAATTCTTGGTGCAAGGTAGTATGTAACCTCAGCATTCTCAATGAGATACTTCAGTTTCATAGGTTTATCAGTGCCAAGCGATAGAACAACATTGGTACTGGAATCTGCGTTCTTCAGCAAGTCATTCATGTAGTCAAGCGGAAACATAGCCCGCGATTCCTTCTCGACCTTGCTCTCGATTATTTGCTTGCTGTCTTTCTTGGTTTCTATCTCAACATCCCCCTTATCGCCATGAGCCGTAATTACAAAAGCATCAGGCCTTACATTTAGAATAACATGAGAGCTAACCAGTTGTGTGTCCTTCAGGGCCTCCTTGAGGAACGCGCCATTCAGCTTAACCACGCTTTCGAACTCGAGTTTTGGCTCGTTTGGTATGTTGCCCCCAAGGTCAAGGAGAGGCATCGTAAACCTCCTCGTTGAATTGCCCTTGAAAACAAGAACGAGTCTTGCCTTGTCTTCATCAAGCTTCATCTCAAGTTTCTCTCCAGCCCTAACTCTGTTCATCAGAACTGATAAGTCATCCACGTTTAGACCTATGCGAGACGTAGTTGGGGAAAAGCTTTCAAAAGCAGACTTTGGCAACTTAAAATCAACCATAGCTATCTGCGATGGGTCCATAGCTCTCAACATGAGTCCATCCTCATTTGCTATGAACTCGCCCTCATCTATCAACGTGCTAATTGCATCTATACACTTCTTGAACATGGTTGCATCTGAAATAACAGCTTCAAACATCTTTATCCCCCTCTAGCTTTTAGTTATACAATTATTTAACGGTTTCCCAACATGCTTACTTTGCAAGCAACGCTATAAGCGCCTTTTGCACATGCATCCTGTTTTCCGCCTCATCAAAAACCACTGAGTTAGGCCCATCTATTACATCATCTGTCACTTCATGGTTCCTGTGGGCAGGCAAACAGTGCATGAAGAGCGCATTGTTGGTTTTCTTCATCAGCGATTGGTTCACTTGGTATTCTTTGAATGTCTCCTCGCGCTTCTTTGCTTCAGCCTCGTCGCCCATGCTGACCCAAGTGTCAGTATAGACAACGTCAACACCTGCAACACCTTCAGAGGGGTCATTGAAAACCTCGAATTTCGCCCCTGTCTTAGCTGCGTTCTTCTCGAACAACTTGACTGCCCACTCTTTCGGTTCATATCCCTTAGGGCAAACTGCATGATAATTCAAGCCTACCTTTGCACATGCTATCATCAACGAGTGGGAAACATTATTCGCAGCGTCCCCAATAAAAGCAACAGTCCCATTAAGGCCTATGTGCTCTTTGATTGTTAGTATATCTGCCAAAGCCTGGCAGGGGTGCTCTTTGTCTGTCAGGGCATTTATGACTGGAACCCGTGAGTTCTTAGCCATTTCCTCAAGGGTTGTGTGCTTGTAAAGCCTCGCGCATATTACATCTGAATAGCCGCTGATAACCTTAGCTGTGTCTGCTATAGTTTCACCACGCTTTATCTGCATGGTGTCAAACCCTAAATACATAGCATGTCCACCGAGCTGTGTCATACCAGCCTCAAATGAAATTCTAGTCCTCGTTGAAGGTTTTTCAAAAAGCATTGCTAGAACTTTATCCCTCATCAGAGGATGGGCTATACCTGAATGGTATTCAATTTTTAACCTCTCTGCCAGTTCCAGCACGGCATTAAACTCCCTTATCGAGAGGTCATCCATGCCAAGTAGGTGTTTTCCCTTAAGATTTAAAGACCAACAATTCATTTCAATCCCCTTCCGAAAGTTTTAGGTTTTAAGTTATTTAATCCTTTTGAAAAGTTTTTATTCCAAGAAGGATAGAGACTATTGTATGGATTACCGGGAAATTGAGGATTACCTGTATTCTCTCCCAAGGCTAGGACTCAGGAATGGGTATGCCAGAGTCCGCGAACTCCTGGATAAGTGGGGCAACCCAGACAGGCATATAAAATTTGTTCAGGTAGCCGGCACCAATGGCAAGGGCTCAGTAACCACTATGGTCTCTACCATACTACAAGCCAACGGCTTTAAGACTGGCAAATTCGTATCCCCGCATTTAGATGCACTCACTGAACGGATACAGGTCAATGGGAGAAACATACCAGAAACGGAGCTCGTAAGGCTTGTGGAGAGCGCCATAAGCCTAAACCACAATTGCACGTTTTTTGAGCTTATGACAGCTGTAGCTATAAAGTATTTCTATGACCAGGGTGTGGACTATGGGGTTTTGGAAGTGGGCCTTGGTGGGAGATTGGATGCCACAACTGTAGTAAAGCCAGAAGTCTGTGTGATAACCAATGTAGACTATGACCATATGCACATCCTTGGAAAGACTATTGGGGAGATAGCGCGGGAAAAATCAGGTGTCATAAAGCCCGGCTGCACTGTGGTTACAGCAGAAAGAAAACCTGAAGCCCTGAAGGTAATCAAGGAAGCTTGCATGGACAAGGGCGTCAGGCTTGTTCAGGTAGACAGAAACAACTACAAGCTTGCTATGCTTGGGGAATTCCAGCAGTGGAATGCCGCCTGTGCCGTTGAGGCTGTAAAAGCCCTGCATATCCCGGGAATAGACCCAACAAAAGGCTTGTCCAGTGCTATAATCCCCGGGAGGGCGGAGAAGCATGGAAACATCCTGATGGATGTAGGCCACAATCCAGGGTGCATGCATGCCCTAAGCGGAGTGCTAAACGAGCTAAACTATGAAAAGCTCTTCATAGTCTTTGGTGCTAAGAGGGGCAAAGATGTAAAGGAGATGCTGAAAGTATTACCCAAACCAGACAAATTGATAATAACAAAATACAAAATTGCACCAAATGGTATGGAAACTAAGGAACTCGTGGAAAAAGCAAAAGCTGCGGGCCTCTCTAGTAGAATAATAGTAATACAGAACGTGCGCGAAGCTCTTGAACTTGCAAAGAGCCTCGCGACCGAAAAAGACTTGGTTGTAGTTACTGGCTCAACGTTCACTGTGAGCGAGGCACGTGGAGTGGAGCGACAACTAACTGTTTAATCTTGCTCCAACTGAGAACATACCTTGGGTCTATATTCAAGAAGGGCAAACCCGCCTTCTGCACCAGCGTGTTAGCTGCAACAAAAGACACACTTATACCAAGCGCGAATAATATCCTCTCCACAAATACCACGGGTATCAGCGCGAGCCAGAACTGTGGCGTCATCCCATACACATAAAGGAACGCAGTAGAACCAACAGCATGGGCCGTAAAGGTCGTGCCAAGGCTTCTCATAAAGAGGTTGTCCTTGAACCAGAACGCACCTATCACTGGTATCAGCCAGTACAGTGGGTAAATCCATGCCTGCGCGCCAATGGGGTTAAGCCAGAAGAGTGCAATGCACAGCAACGGAACCGCCGATATCGCTTTCCTCTTTGTGCCGAAGTAGATGGCTGCAACTGCCATTGGGAAAATCCTTGCTACCGAAAACAAGTCAGTTACTCCAGTAGTTGCCGTGTGTATCAGCTCAACAACTATAACCGAGACCGCTCCAAAAGCAGGCGAGAAGATACCAGCTCCTATTGGCCCTATGAACTGGAACAACGTAAAGCTTTTGTTTTCTGTTCCTAGTATCGACGAAAAGTTTATTTGATAGCAAACTAAGGCTATCACCGTAAAGATAGCTAAAAATAACAGTTTTTTCTTTGTTTCGATTTTCATATTGAACCCCCCAATTTTTTCTGCTCTGAGATTTATTAAGTTAACGTCTGGTTGCACTAACACCACATCTTACCAGGGTAGCCGTGCCCAAGTGTAAGTATATGAAACGTCATCATTTTTATGTGACCTATAAGTGGGATAACAAAGAGGTCTCTCCCTATTGCCTCGTCTGCTCTAACAGGTGTTGCTATGCATCCTGGCCAGCCTTTGTCCTTGTCAGTGCATATACTTGATATAAAAGGATCTGGCTGGATGCATCTGTTCCCTGACCAAACTCCACAATCAATCTTAGCCGCATCAGGTATCGTGTTGGCATCGCCTTTGGTTATGTAATACCTGCCTTCGGGTGTTTCAACCTTGGCTATGACCCTATGGATTATCTGCTCGCCAGAAATCCTGGAAACATAAACCATGATATCTCCCTTTTTGGTAACCGGAACTGTCTGATTATTCGGGAATATCAGCTCTTTGGTTTCCTTACGATAGTCGTTGGGCCATATCTTAAAGGACACTGGCGAGTCCAGCTTGACAAGCGGGGCATGAACTTCATCAAAAGAAACGCCCTGCAGAACAACCACATCGCCCACATTTAAGGCACCTTTCATAGAACAACTCTGGACTATGACTGCTGGAGGGTTGGCACCAAGTATCAATGGGAATATGATAAAATACAGCAGTGCAGCAAATAGAAAACCAACGACTATATCAACCAGTTCAGCCTTCCATCCGGAAAGCTCGTACTTCCTCTTTAGGTAATCCGCCGGGTCAAGCTTATTCATGGACTTCCTAAATGATGTTATCTTACCCAAATATGCCACCCCGTGTTATCCCAGAGGCTATGATATGAGCCAGCCTCAATCCTTCTGGCAAGCTATCCCTTGAACAATCTTTGATTAAAAGCTTTGCCCCACTTTCTGTAGTCCCAGAGAATTGAAAAAACAACTTCCCATATTCCAGCAAAGGACCATTAGAGAGCACTGTAGCCCACTTCTTCTGTGGGTCTTGTGTTTTGTCAACGGCCCTCTTCAATGACTCAAAGTCCGGCTTTTTTCTTGTAATTGATATTGTAGGCAAGCCGGTTTCCCTGCTAATCTCAGCTAAGTCAACAACGTTAAGCCCACCAAGGGCTATTCCATCGATGAAAATTGCATTCATGTTCTGGGGAGTTTCTTTCACAAGCTTGATAATGGTTGTTGTAGAGTCGTTTCCATCTATAGTAACTTTCCCTGCTACCACATTTTCAACAGTGTCATTACCCCTCATCACAACACCAACTATAACTACTTCTCCCCTGAACTCAGAAAATGAGCCATCATCAAAACTTATGGTCCTTGGCTTGCCCATAGAACGCCTCGATAAATCAGGCCTTAGCCATTTCACGGCTTAACTGCTTTTTGAAATCCTTACATTCACTGTCAAGCAAATCTATTGCATCCTTGAGTGCATTAACTGGCTTTTTGTTTTTAGTCCTCAAAAACAAACGGGGCGTCCCTATCAAGGGGTGGTCTAACTCATAAACGGCCATTTCAACTCGCGGGTCCTTAAGTAAAGCCCAGCATAGCAACCCTGGATAAGAGTGCTCCTCGCCCTCAAGCTCAAAAACCAGTGAATTTTTGGTTTCCTCAATAACTGCAAACTTCATCTTAGCAACCTCCCAGACCTGTAATCATCTGTTATCTTCCTTCTTTCCTTCCAACCACACTGTGGGCACTCTAGAACTCCCTCCTTCAACTCGAGGGGATGCCTGCATCTTGAGCAAAAAGCTTTAATGACACCATAGTGCTTGCCTTTGGTAGAAAGAGATATCCCATTCTGTGAAGCGTCTATGACCCTTGCCCTAATTATGTCACCAGGCTTTAACTCATCGTCAAGCGACTTAACGTACCCCTGTTTAATCTCACTGATTCTTAGGGTGGTAGGTATGCCTGCTGAGTTGTACCTGTGCTTACCATGCACCAATGGCGCCAGCTTAATGAACGCTACATTCTCAAAAGCTTTTTCAACAGAGCCAATTACCACGTCTCCCCTGCTGTGCTGTGCGGGTGTACTCACAGACGTTGTAACTTTGACTTCTCTTTTCTTCATATCCTCCAGTGGGACTCCAATTACTGCTGCTTTAACCCTTCCATCGTCTGAAAAGGCACCCTGCCCGGGGAGGAACACTTCCTCATTTGCTATGAAGTCTCCTGGAAACAAAAGTTTTGGCTGTTCTGTCATGATTGCCACCTAGAACTAAGTGGAATAGTTATGCGCGTGCTTATTTATAAACTTGAGCAATCAAAATGGGAGATATGCAACTAGTTTTCCATCCTATCTACCTAGAGCATGACACCGGGATGCACCCGGAGAATGCAGATAGGGTCAGGTGGGCACTGGAAGAGGATTACATAAAACCCAAAAGTGGAGAAAATTTCTTAGAACTAGTGCATTCAAAGGATTACATCAAACATGTTAAGGAATACTGCCAGTCTGGCTCCCCTCTGGACGCTGACACTCCAACAGGTCCAAAAAGTTACGACGCGGCCTGCTACGCTGTGGGTGGAGCTATAAAGGCTGCAGAGATTAACGGCTTCGCCTTGGTAAGGCCCCCGGGCCATCACGCCCCACATGGTGGGTTCTGCTTGTTCAACAATATGGCCATAGCTGCAATGCATCTAGCAAACAACGGCAAGAAAGTCTTGATTGTAGACTGGGATGCCCATCATGGCAATGGAACTCAGGAAACCGTGCTTGGCAACGAGAACCTCTGGTATTTCTCAACTCACCAATACCCATTTTACCCTGGAACTGGAGGAGAGAGTATTTCTAACTGCACCAACCTTCCACTAAGCCCCGGCACTGGTGACAGTGAATATATCAAGGCCATTGACTCTGTATTGCCAGGTATACTCAACGAATTTGAACCAGATATAATTGGTGTTTCAGCTGGGTTTGACTCCATGCTTGGTGACCCGCTAGCAAGCCTGCAGCTCACTGAAAAAAGCTACCTCCACATCTGCAAGCTCATTAAAGATTATGAAAAATTCTTTGTGCTTGAGGGTGGATATATTCCAGAAAACATCAAATCTGCTGTGAAGGCAATAACCTCGTTTTTCTAGAAGACTTCAAAACAACTTTTTAGATTCCATCTGGCCGTCACAACCCTGGAAAGTGACCTCATAGGAGTGGCTTGTGTCTACCTTGACTGTTTTAGCGTAAAATGTATAGCACTTCTGCACATCCTCCTTGAGAATTGTTTTTCCATCCTCCTTCAACTCAACCCACTTTATGCCATTTTCGTAGTTCACAAAATAAACCAGGTTTGTGGTTATAGGAGAGCGGTAGCTCACATCAACTTCCTTTAATGTCGGAGTTTCAAGTGATGAATTCGTCGAGAGAAGCGCTTTGATTGTTGTGTTCTGGCTGCTGAAGCCTGGCGACGTGTTGTTTTCAACTGTGCTCCATTGCCCATTGTTATCAAGCTGGAGTGTTACCCCCTGCTTGTCTGAATACCAGCTCACGTTGAAGAAATTCGCCTCTGCATCCAGGCTTAGTTTCCTGGACTTGAAATATCCAGATGGCAAATAGCCCTTCCTGGGACCGCCCAGCATCAAGAGGGTTTCTCCTGAGTTTGATTCGCCAAACGGCGCGCCAAACAAAGCATCACTGAAACCGTCCCCATCGAAATCAGCAGAAGTTGTTGAAGTACCGACCATCGCACCCGAAGCTACTGGACTGCCCATAAATATAGCGTAACTTGGGTAAGGCCTCTCTGGGGCATCTGATGGGCAATCATTGTCATCATAATCCACCTGACCATCAAGGTCATTGTCAACAGAGTCAAAGCAGTTCTCCTTGACATTGCATGAATAACCACGCGAGAATCCTGTGGATACTCCCATCACATAATTTTTAAGCGCGAGCCAATCAAGGAAGTCAACACTGCCATCGTTGTTTACATCCCCACAGCAAATTGGTTGGTCGCCCGTACCTGTACCATTCGCGCCTATTGAAAGCTCAGTCATAGACAGAAGTTCCATGGGGTCAAAACATATAGGCTGTAAACCAAGCCCAATCACCCTACTCAACGTCATCAGGTCCCTGAAGTCAACTACATCGTCTCCGTTTACATCCCCAATGAACTGGCTCCCGCTGCACTTGTACTCAAAGTCGCTCAAGTTATACATTCCATCTAGGGGTCCATAAAATATATAGCCCATCCCGGAGTCAACATCACCAAAATAATCACTGGTCGGAGCCCCTATCAGAACATCATCAAAACCATCATCATCTGCATCCCCAATTCTGGAAACAGAGCTCCCGAACCCATCCCCAGGAAGCATTCCAATCATGGTTGCATTGGCATTGTTCAAGCTTATTGTTCCGTTTAAGGGCCCATAGAAAAGATATACTCTCCCAGGTATATCTTGATTTCCCGGCGCGCCAATAACTATGTCTGACCTGTTGTCCCCGTTTACGTCATCAACTCCTGCAACAGAGTAGCCAGCTCTCCCGCCACGGATGTCTCCTACAAAGATTGCATTCGCCTGGTTTAGGTTATAGCTTCCTGAAAGGGGGCCATAAAATAGATAAGCCCGCCCTATGCCATAATCATAAGCCGAAACACCTATGAGAACATCGTCATAGCCATCTCCATTAACATCTCCTGCACCGGCAACACTGTAGTTAAACTCAAATCCTGCAAGCAGTATCTTGAAGGAAGCAGTTGCATCCCCCTCTGTCATGTCACCACTGATAGGCCCATCAAAGAGATAGGCTTTTGGGGGGGCTGAACCAGAGCACTTTGAGGATATAGAGGAACTCACGACGCTACCAACCAGTAGGTCATCATTGCCATCACCATCAACATCGCCAGCATTGGCAACTGAAGAGCCAAACTGCTCACACAGGGAACCATATATAGTTGCCTTAGCATTCGCAGGTGTTAGCACTCCAGAAACAGGAGAAGAGAATAAATAAACCGCACCACTGTGATACCCATTTTTGTCATTAGTTGGGGCCCCAACTGCAAGCATGGAACTAGGCTCAGCCAGGGTAGCCACAGACCAGCCAGCAAAGTCGCCTGGATTCCCTTTGATAACTGCCCTAGCATTCTGCAGACTTGCATCTGCTGTTGGCTCGGTTACATAAACTGCTCCAGAGTCAATTCCATTGATATCACTGGCAGGGGAGCCCACGGCTGCCTCCTGTTTTCCGCTGCCAAAATCTCCGGATGCAAGGGAAAAACCAGAATTGCTGCCTGCCTCTCCAGTCAGCGTCGCGCTCTGGTGTGATAGTGGAGGTATGTTAAGCTTCTTGTACAGTTGGACACCCTCTCCTGAAACAGAAGTATTGTAAAAAGTACCATTCCTAAACTCATCAACTCCACTAACCCACGTCCCCGACAGCAAAGCAGGCGATGTTGCAAAGGCTATATCAGGAACCGAGTCACAGTTTGATATCACCACTTCCATTGGTGCTATACCCTTTCCATCTGAGGTTTCACCAAAAATCACAAACTTGCATTTCTTCGTTGGCATCACGCATTCCGCGTGCCCACCTGGCTTAATGGTAACGACCTTTCCAAAGTCGCACCTTACCCCATCATTTGTATCAAGATGGTCCAGGGTTATCGCGTCATTGGATGGGTTCGTAATGAGATATCTGCCCTTTGCCGGGTCGATTGGCTCAACAGAAACATAAAATGGAGCTTTTCCATTCTCGCCGGGACCTAGGATATAGACTGCAAAAAAGTAAACGCCAAGCACTGCCACTATCGCCACTGTTATCATAAGGACAATCGAAACTGTTTGGGAGATTCCTTTCCTCATAATTCAATTTAAGAACGATTTATTTAAAACCCTTGTGTTCCAATGGGAGTACATAGGCTAGGCGGACAAACAACAACCCACAAAAACCAAAAGTATTTAAACCCTAATTGAAAACTATTCGTTCATGCTTGAATCCTTGATTAAGCCAGAGATACTGGAACACAAAAGCTATGAGATGTTTTTCATGGCTTTGGCCATAGGCGCGGTATCTATAACCATGGCTGCACTGATAACGCGGAACAACACACATCCTTATGCATCATACGCTACCGCTTACCTGGCAGTTGCATTTGCCTGCATAGCTACTGCTCCTATAATGGTGAGGATAATTCAGAAGGAAGAGAGAAAGGACGAGGTCACGAGGGCAGGGCCTTTTTTTGGTGGCTACTGGTGTGTGATAAAGACATATATTTTCTATTTCCTTGGTATTATAGTGATATTCTCTCTTGTATTTGCTCTCTTACCAATGGAAAAATCAAACCAACTTTTCTCTGCACAAATAGAAGAACTTGTTAGGATAAGAGGGGAAAGGATAGAGAACATAACGAACAGTAACTTAGCGGCAAACGTTGTGCGTACGGGAGCTGCCGTGAATAAAACAAATATTTTCTTTAAAATCTTGTTTAACAATTTGTCCGTGCTTACACTTGCACTTATCTTCTCATTCATATTTGGAGCTGGGGCTATATACATCATAACCTGGAATGCCTCTATAATTGGTGTTTTGATTGGTGCTGCTGCTAAAGAAGGTATTGGTCTAAAAGTTGGTGTTTGGGAGGCTGGAAAATTCATCGCGATTCACAATGCACTTCCACCTGAATGTTGCTCGATACTTGGGAGTATCACTCATGCAATTGGTAAAAACATCTTGGTGAGTTACTCTGTTGCCCTGCCTTGCTCCCTGTTAGCCCTCACACCGCATGGCATCTTTGAAATAAGCGCATACTTTATGGCCGGTCTTGTCGGAGGCATACTCTCAACAATCTCAGTTAACAACAAACTTCCAGACAGGGAAGTAATCCTACATTCCACCATACTTCTCGCAGTTGCTATTGCATTCATATTCATCGGAGCAGCTATAGAAGCAGGGCTTTGAAGCCAATGGATGCAAAAGTCACTATTACGCCTGCTATCACTACACCAAGACTTATAGCTTTAAGGGCTTTGTCCCTGGGAACTCCTAAAAGGTATGCCGCCAAAGCACCAGAATATGCTCCAGTGCCTGGCCAAGGTATCATCACAAAGACCATCAAACCCAAGAACCCCCACCTATCCACATATCGGACTGCCTTCTTCTGAACTCTGTTTACCACCCTCCCCACAATCTTCCAGTGCCTGACGAACCTGAAGAAGTGGTCTAAAAATAAGAAGGTTGGAAAAAGTAGCAAGATATTGGCTGCAACGCAAATGATGAGAACAACAAATGGGTTGAGACCTGTGCTTATTCCATAAGGTATAGAACCCCTAAGCTCCACCCATGGAACCAGCGTTATTAGAACTAGGTATGCAAGCTCCTGAATCATTTCTTATCTTTCCTTGTCCTTTTCCTCAACTCTTCAATGATGTCCTCTTTCTTCGCACGTTTCCCTTCTCTTGCTCTCTCCAGGAGCAACTCATTGTACTTCTCCCTTAGCTCATCCTCAGTTGTTTTAGATGTGCTACCCATCCTGCCAGAAAGCCTTTCTGCCAAGTGTGTTAACTCTATTGGGAATATTATCTTACTTGACCTTCCCTCAGATATCTTCTCAAGTGCCTGTAAGTATAAATACTGCAATGCTGGGTCAGTAAGTTTTCCTGCAGCATCTCTCACCGCATCAATCCTTATAGCCTGTGCCTTTGCAAGCTCCTCTGCAGCATACTTCTGCTGTTCTGCTGCCTTCCTCCTATGCATTGCATCCATAACTTCTGACGGTAGCTCTATGCTCTGTATCTCAACTTTAACAACACTTATGCCCCAATCTTTCGATATCTGCTCAAGGCCTTTTTGGAGGAGCCTGTTTATCATATCTACCTGGCTTATAACAGACTCAAGCTCCATCTTGCCTACGATATCTCTTAGATGGGCCTCAACATAAGCTTTCACTGAAAGTGCAGGGTCCTCAACATTTATGACTGCCGCCTTTGGGTCGGTTATCTTTAGAAAGGATATGGCATCAACGGTCAAGACAATATTGTCCTTGGTGATGACCTTTTGTGGCTCTATGTTTGCTGTGAACACGCGCAGGTCAACCACCCTTGGGTCATCTATAAAAGGTATCAAAAACACCCATCCAGGCCCTGCAACCCTATGAAACTTACCATAGCGCAGTATGACGGCCCTCCTGTACTCAGGGAGCTCGATTATCATACCGGGAGATTTATAGTAGAGAACCGCAAGTATCACAAGGACGCCTATTAGTAATACCAGCTCATCGACGAACTGCATAAAATACAGCACAACCAGAGCTAAAAATGCTAGAATCAGGAATATAACAAATGCTCCCGCCTCCTGCCCTTGGGGTCTCTTGTTGGAGGAAGTTATTGGGTTTATATCACGAAATTTGTTTCGTTTCATAGCTGCTGGCATTTGTGCACCCGAGTATAAAATCAAGCAGTAAGTATATAAAAACATTGGTGTGTAAAAAATTAGTTAGATGGCAAAAAATAAGATATTGGTTCTGTGTGTAGACCGGGATGATGACCTCGGTAAAAAAGCAGGAATCAAAGCACCGATTATAGGCGAAAAAGCCAACCTAAAAGCAGCACAGGCTCTAGCACTAGCAGACCCAACTGAATCTGATGTCAATGCTATATACCAGGCAGTAGCAACCTATAGAAAGCTTAAAGAGGAAGGGGAATATGTTGAGGTTGCAACCATCACTGGGCATCGTGTAAGGGGGACCAAAGCAGACAGGGAAGTTGCAAGGCAGCTTGAGAACCTCCTTGAAGAGGGGAAGTACACTTCTGTAGCCCTGGTAACCGACGGTGCAGATGACGAGCAGATATTACCGATGCTCCAGAGTAGGGTTAAAATTGAGTTCGTCAAAACAGTTCTAGTCAAACAAACCAAAGAGCTTGAGAAAAGCTATTATGTAGTAAAGGAAATCCTGAAAGACCCGTACTTTGCCAGGCTGATACTGGGTGTACCTGGATTAATGGCGCTTATAGGGGTTACAGCTTGGCTCTTAGGTATGGAACACGACGCGCTTAAGCTGGTATTACTCGTAGGTGGAGCTTACTTGTTCTTTAGAGGTTTTGGGATAGAAGATTTCGTTTCAAAGACTTTAACTGAATTCAAAAAGAGCGCTTCAATAGAAAGGGCAAGTTTCCCCTTGTATATATCCGCCTTAGTCCTCTTTGTGCTAAGCGTATGGGCCGGGTATGACTATGACACAAATTTTGTTATGCAAAGGGTTACAACTGGGCTGATGGGAAATACTGCAAAAGAGCTTATGGTATTTAGCTCAGGTTTCATGGTTGGCGCTATGGTCCTCTTCGTCCTGGCGGGAATCCTCTTCTTGGTTGGCAGGATGGTTGATATGTACCACAAGAAGAGAGCAGCCCTGGTAAAGAGGTACGCCAGGTCTATCGTGTCTCTTGTAACACTTGCTATTTTAGTGCAAAAGGGTGGAGAATTTATACTTTGCTGGAATGATGTTATACAAAACGGGCCTAAGATAGCTGACCTGATGTGGTGGGTAGTTATTTCATTTATCCTGACAGCAGCTGGCTTCTATGTCATAAACTATATATATGCAATCAGATATGTCAAGCCAAGGCTTAAGAGAGGTTTGGACGTGAAGGGTGTGAACAAGAAGAAACTTGGCGAGATAACAAGCATAGATTACAAAAATAGGTGTTTTTACTTCATTAGCGGTGATGTCAGGCAAAAATCCAGTTTTGGTGAGGTTCTGGAAATCTCAAATGAGAAAGTGGTTATATCCCGCAGTTAAGAGATAATTTCACTAACCTGTTTCAGTAGAGTTTCTTTTTTTGGTGAATCCAAAAATACGTTCTTCATCACATCATAGAGTGTGGATGCTGTGACTATCTTAATCTTTTTCCTCTGCTTCTCCTGGAGAAATACGTCATCCTTGTTTGACCAGGGGATAATGACTTTCTTCATTCCTGCCCCTATGGCTGCTTCCACTTTTTGCGTCACGCCACCAACTGGTAGCACCTCGCCCCTTATACTTAAGGAGCCAGTCATAGCAACACTTTGGTCTATAGGCAACCGCTCTAAGGCAGATATCAAAGCTACAGCAACACTTACGGATGCAGAGTCCCCCTCAACTCCCTCATAAGTCTGCAGGAACTGTATGTGCACGTCATATTTTGATATGTGCTCTCCCTTGTACTTTTTTATTATGGCACCAACGTTCTGGACAGCCTCCTTTGCTATATCTCCAAGCTTACCCGTGGCTATTATCTTCCCCTCACCACGGGAGTGCGCAGGTGCTATCTCTGCCTCTATTGGCACAACTATGCCACTGTTGCCAATCAACCCCAAACCATTAACCTTTCCTACCTTCTGGCCTTTTATGGAGAAAACTTCATACGCTTTTTTCTGTGCCAGGTATTTATCCGCAACCTGCTCTTCTATGGTTTTGGCAAGTTTCCTTGCCTTCTCAATGTGCTCAGGTGTTACTGCCTTGGCCTTTTCGGACACTGCTATGTCCCCTGCAGCGCGCACAAGCCCACCAAGCTCTCTCAGCTTGACCGTCAACTTCTTTTTCCTGCCTGCTCTCTTCCTTGCCTCAAGTATTATCTCCTCAACAGCCTCCTTGGTGAAATGGGGTATCTTCCCATCCTTCTTTACTTCCTGTGCTACGAACTGGGCAAGCTTCCTGCGGTTTTCAGCGTTGTCATCCATAACCTCATTCAGGTAAATCTCATAACCGTAGCCGCGTATCCTTGAGCGCAAAGCGGGGTGTATCTTTTTCATGTCTGCAAGGTTACCTGCCGCAACAAGGACAAAATCGCATGGGACCAACTGTGTGTGAACCATAGCTCCGCTTGAAAGCTCGCTCTGGCCAGTTATTGAGTATCTTTTCTCCTGCATCGCCGTTAAAAGCTCTTGCTGGTTTTTAGGGGAAAGTGTTGCAATCTCATCGATGAACAGGACACCCTTGTGGGCTTTGTGTATCATTCCTGGCTCTACCCTCAAGTGTGCTGGTGTTCCAAGACCACCACTTTGCAGAGGGTCATGCCTGACATCGCCAAGAAGTGCACCTGCCCTGGCACCAGTCGCATCAACGAATGGGGCAGTTCCCTTGTTGCTATTGTCAACAAGCAACTTTGGTATGTTACCAGAATCCTTCTGTCTTATCTGCATACCGAGCACAACACCAATACCAAGCATTCCCGCAACTACTAGAGAAGCGGCAGCCATTATTGGCTCAAGCCAACCAAAGTAGTATAAAATCCATGGTATCATGAGGATTACCATGAAGATTAACAGAGAAGCCATCTGCCTGTTGAAGCCGCTTGATAGACTGGTCATCGTAGTCTTCTCAACTATCTTCTTACCCTCACCTGCTGGAACTGTTTTGATAACTGGCGTATTCTGGTCTGTTGGATTAGGGTAAACAAGAATATCCTCTAGTTGTTCCACGGGCAACAGCTCGGCCATGGCCATTCCAAGCATTGACTTGCCTGTCCCAGGGTCACCAAGCAGGAAAACGTTCCTCCTCTGAAGGGCAGCCTTCTTAACAAGTTCCACCCCCCTTTCCTGGCCTATGACTTGGTCTACCAACTTCTGTGGAACTGCTATCTCCTCTGTTGTCTTAAAACTCATATCGAGGAGTGTTTTGTTTTTTTTCTTTGCGACTGCCATAAAAATCATTTAAAGGCTTTTTCACATAAGATGTGTATGAAGATGTTTTTATTCTTTAAGCGCGAGCACCAGAAGCTTGCCATGGCGGAAGCAAAAAGCCTAGCCAACAAGGTTCTGAAGGAAGCAGATAGCTTCGCGATAGCTGACTTCAAAGACCAATCGTTCAATAGGCTTGTTTTAACAAGGTACGCCTGTGAGGTTCTTGCTACAGTTTCACGCCTTGATGATTTATGTCCACTGAAGTTTAAATCTTTTGCCGTGAGGTGCAGTAGGATAGGGGACACTAACCTTTCATGTGGTGAGGTTGAAAACCAGGTTGGCGCACGAATAGAAGGGAAGGTGGATTTGGAAAATCCCAATGTATTGGTAAGGGTCTTTACAGATGGCAAGACATATTACGTTACAAAACAGTTGTTTGAATACTCGGAGAAGGAATTAAATTTCAGGAGGGTTAATGCAAGACCTTTCTTTCACCCAACATCACTCCAGCCAAAATGGGCCAGGATGCTGCTTAACCTGAGTGGAGTTAAGAAGGGGCAAATCCTTGACCCTTTCTGTGGAGCAGGAGGTATATTACTGGAAGCAGGCATCCTTGGCTTGAAGGCAACCGGAATCGAAAAAGATGAAGCGACCGTTGAGGGAGCTAATGAAAACCTTTGGTTCTTCAAAGTCGACAATAGATGTAAGGTGATAAACAAGGACTTTCTGGAGTGGAACGACGGAAAATTCGATGCCATCGTCACTGATTTACCGTATGGCAAGTCTTCTTTACTCTTTGGGAGGAAACTAGATGAACTTTACGAGAAATCATTCAGGAAGATGCACGAGCATTCAGATAAAGCTGTAATAATGGGACCAAGAGATTTATCAGCGCTGCTTAAGGCTACTGGATGGAGAGTTGAAGGTGTCTTCAGCTTTTATGTTCATAGGACTCTCCAGAGATGGGTCCACATCTGCAGTTCATAAATAGCAGCTACTTTATAGATATTTTCCTCACAACTACCAGAGACAACAGGAAAATGACAGCTATGGCAAGGAATGGTGCCTTAAGGCTGGTCAACACATCCTGCGCTGGAACAAGAACCATAAATGCGGATATCAGCGCGCCGAGAGCAACACCAAGTGCACCACTGAAGGTAGTCACTGCTAGGGCAAGAGCCTGGTTTCTCTTAAATAAATCCCCTATCCCTGCAACTATTGGAACGTTAACAAGCCAGAGGAATGGCCCATAAAGCATCACCCCAAATGCAAGCATCCAAACATTTGTACTGGCAAATATTATCAGTGCAGAGGCACTACCTGCTAGGAGTATTGCGTATAGTATAACCTTTCTGCCTTTTACATCACTTATCTTACCAGAAAGCGCAGTGGAGAATATCCCAAGGAAATAAAGCAAAGCTACAACAAGGCCAACCTCAAGGCCTTTCCCAGATTGACCAAGGACGGAAGGTAGGCTTTTGACTATTAGTGGAATCATTGGTATGGTCACACCAGCAAATGATGAACATATGAGGCTAACCAAACTAAGGCCAAGCAAATCCTTGTTTCTTAGGAAACTCAGCTGTCTTCCCAGTGAAACAACCGCGCCTTTCGTGTCATCTGGTATTGAAAGTGCCACAACAGATGCAGCAATAAGGATAATACCGCCAAGAAGAAACAACATGGCAAATGCAGTATTAGCCGGATAAACAAATAGGATTAAACCACCAATAACCGCGGCTATTGAACCGCCCAGCAATGAGCCTGCCTGTGCAAATCCTGTTGCCTCTCCGCGCATCTTGAAACCCTTCGCCAGGAAAGAGTTTACACCAAGCCAGAATAAGCTTCCGCCGAAGCCAACAAGGGTGGCAACAAGCAGTAAGAGCACAAAGCTCCTTGAGAACACCAGCACAAACAAAAACGGTGAGTAAAGCAATGCTCCAAGGGCTGCACTTTTCCTGCAGCCATACCTCTCAACAATTCTCCCTGAGAAGAGATTTGAGAAGGCAAACACCAGATATAAAACAAAAATTACCATTGACGCCTTGAACGCCATCTCTGTTGGGTTGCTGGTGCCGTATGAAAGCGCGAAGGAAAGGAATTTTTCACCGAAATTCCACCCAAGCATAGTTGTAAAGGTAGTTAAAACAACAGCTTTTAGTGGTTTCATTTGCTTATCACCTTCCCATAGAAGCGAATTTTTGGGGAGAAAAAAGAGCCCTTATGCTCAATATCCTTGTCAAACTCACTGTTCTTGAGTATGTCAAAGAAGTTCCCAACCAGCATACACCCCTTAACTGGCTTCTCTAGTTCCCCATCTCTAACGAAGAAGCCCTGAGTCACATCAAGTGAAAAATCACCTGTAACTGGGTTCATGTTATGAAAACCCATCAAGTCCTTGACAAAAAACCCTCGCTGCACATCCATAGTGTCCACCACTTCACTAGGAGAAACAACGATATTCGTGGCTCCTGTGGATGGTAACGCAGCAAATGATGAACGAAAACCATTTCCCGTCGGCTGTGTATTGCTAAGGTTGGCTGTGCGGGTATCATAAAGGAACTGCTTCACAGTGCCATCCTCAACGAGCTTTTTCTTCTTGGTAGGAATGCCCTCATCATCAAAGCCGGTACTATCTGCAGCCCACGGTATAAGCGGGTCATCGATGATTGTTAGATTAGGTGACATAGGTTTATCACCCAACTGCCACAGCGCCTTTCCAAGACGAACATTCTCTCCGTTGAAGTTCCGCAGCACGCATGAGTCAAAGAAGCTCGAGATGGTTTCAATAGAAAGTATAATCGGACCACTGAAGTCAGCTGGCTTGCCACCTGCTGACGCTTTCGCCCATCTCCCAGCACTCTCGCCAACAGCTAGAACATCCTCAAACTTCCTCGTTGAAAGGTAATCATAGCCAACAGCATCTCCCTTCTTGGCTGACGAGAATACAGACAGAAATGTTCCCTTATCCTCAAAATCAATCCCATTTGAGTTCCAGATGTGTACCTTAGCCGAAGAAACTGAAACTTCCCCTTTTGAAGGCTCAGCCTCGCTGGAAGATGCATTTATCAAGCCTAACAGCATATCCACAACTCCAGTTTCATCTATTTTTGCAAGCTTGCTATCAAATCGCTTAACGCTAGGGATAGGTCTTGGTTCTGGTAAGGAATAGTTGTCTTTGGATGAGAGTTCAGCGCTCTTTAAAGCCCTTACTATTGCGTTGTCCTTTTCTCTCTCCTCTGTGAAAAATGAAAAACCTATGGCACCATCCTTGATAACCCGCACTCCTGTACCATTCATGTCAATGGACTTGCAGACTTCTACCCTATCGCGGCTATGCCTTGCAGTCATGGAATGGGCAGATATCTCATAAAATTCTAACTCATAAGGCAAGCTAGTCATGCAACCAGCACCTCCCTGATCCGCATATATGGTCCACCACTTGAAACTGGGACCATCTGACCGGCTTTACCACAAAAACCGGGGAAGCCAAGTCCAAGGGTTCTCCCCACGGCATCAATCTTTTTCAATGTGTCTGTTATATTCCCCAATAAGGTTATATCCCTCAATGGCTCCGTCAACTTACCGTTTTTGATTATGTTTCCATGCGGCGCGGCAAACTGGAAGACACCGGTATCCGTATCACTAACTCCCCCTTTAAAGCCTCTCACGAACACGCCTTCCTGTATGCCTTCCAGCATCTCCTCAAAAGAGCTATCTCCAGGCTCTATGAAAGTATTGCTCATCCTAACCAGTGGGAATTCCATGGGCCCCGAACTTCGTGCGTTTCCTGTCGGTTTTTGCTTCATCTTGTATGCTGTTTCTCTTGAATGCAGGAAGGACTTAACTCTTCCATTTTCAATCAAGCGTGTTTTAGCACCCATAGTTCCCTCGGAATCAAAGGGGAAAGAACCAAAGAGCCCTGGGATTGTTGGGTCATCGGTTATTGAAATGAGACTTGAGCCAACCCTCTGACCCAGGCGAGTTATGGTTGAATTCCCATTTATCACTGTGTCAGCTTCCAATGCATGCCCTATGGCTTCATGTGCCAGCGTGCCAGCCATCTTAGGGTCTACAATAACAGTTTGCTTCCCCTTTGGTGGGAGCTCAGCCCTGAGCAAAAGCCTGACATCATCACAGGTCTTCTTCACTATCTTCTCAGCGCCGTCCAACAGCTCAAAGCCAGCATGCCTTGCTATCTCGCTGGAATCCCTCTGGAGCGTCCCACCCTTGGCAAACGCTGAGAAAGCAAAGAATGACACTATAGAGTCATGGGACAGTCTGGAGCCCTCTGAATTGGCATAATACGCTTCCGAAATAGAATCCATAAAAGATACGTTAGTAGCATGAATTTTTTCTCCCTCAAGCCCAAGCTTTGACAGCTCCAGGCACCTCTTTGCTTTTTCCTCCAAACCATAGTCAGCAGGATTTTTCTTGACCTTCATTTTTATATCCTTCACAGTAGCGGGTACATCGGCCAGGTGTGCGTCAATACCACTCCGGGATGACGCACGGGCCATCTTCTCAGCACGGCTTACAGCATCGCCCAGGCTTTCCAAACTATTGGTTGCTGCCATACCCCACGAACCCTTAATTAATACCCTCACACCTGCCTCAACCAGCAACCCAGAATCAGTTGCCTCAATCTCATCATTCCTTGTGGATACCCTTGTGCTCCAGGACCGGATGGCATTAACCTCAATAAAATCCGCCTTTGACTTCTGGATTGCACGCTCAACCAAATCAAACATGAGGGGATATTACACGACTGGATTTAAAAGCATTTTCAATAACTCTTAAAAGCAACCAAACCAAAAGATAGGGTATTATGAAAGGCGAAGTTGTTTTTCTTGGAACCAGCGCGGCAGTCCCAACCAAAGACAGGAACCATACAGTCATATTCTTCAGGTATGAAAGAGACAGGTTTCTCTTTGACTGTGGTGAGGGTGCCCAACGCCAGATGCAAAAAGCCAAGAAAAGTATAATGAAAATAAGCCACATATTCCTGTCTCATCTACACGGTGACCACGTGCTTGGGCTGCCTGGCATAATACAGACCATAGACTTTATGGGCAGGGAAGAGCCTCTCTTTATCCATGGGCCAAAGGGTACCAAAGAGTTTGTGGACTTGATATACAGCATCCCGGGGTGCGATGCCAAATTTGATATTGTAGCCAAGGAAGCAAAGGGCGTAATCCTCAATACGGATGAGTATTATGTTGAGTCCTTCCCACTAGAGCATTCGGTACCGTGTGTTGGATATGTATTCCAGGAAAAGCCAAGGAAACATATAGATGATGAAAAGCTGAAAGCCATGGGCATCAAACCTGGCCCTGAATACAAAAGCTTGAAGGATGGCAAGTCAGTGAAGTTCAAAGGTAAGGTCCTGAAGCCAGAAGACTTCATAGTAGAAGAAAAAGGGTTTAAATTCGTTTATGTCGCGGACACCAGACCAACACAAACCGTTATTGAGAATGCCTCTGGCGCAGATATACTTGTACATGAGGCAACGTTTACGCACGACGCCCTTGATATGGCAAAACAAGCAATGCACTCCACTGCCAGGGAAGCCGGCGAAGTCGCAAGAGAGGCAAACGCCAAGCAACTCGTGCTAATCCATTACTCACCAAGGTATAAAGATGACGAACTCGACAAGCTTAGAGTAGACGCGCAGAAGAACTTTGATAATGTTCTGGTTGTCAGAGACTTTGATAGCATAGAGTTTTAGGAAACATGCAGTGAATTATTTAAACCTAAAGCTCCACTATTAAGTTATGAAAAAGTTCTTGATGTTTGCGATAGTGTTTTTACTCCTTTGCCCAGCTGCCTTCTCAGCAGGTATCACCCAGCATGACATAAGGATTCTTGTCCATAATGATGGGTCTGCATATGTTGAGGAGGAATACGTGCTGAAGCTGGAACAAAGCGAAAGGGACGCACTAAACGCCACTATTCACAGTGAATTTTCGCTTAAGGACTTTGAGAATTTTGGAGTAAAGAAGAGCATAAAACTGAAGACCACAGGAGATAACGTTGTTCCGTCCATGACAAAATCTGACATTGCATTCATCACTCTCCAGTACACTGTGCCAGAAATAGCTGAGCATATAGGAGATAGGGGCAAAAAAGAGATTTTAGCAATAACAGAGGAGGCATTTATATTCTACGACGGCAAGACTATATCACTGCCCTATGACCCCCCAACAGACTTAAAGATACTCCTTCCCATGAGCCTCCAAGCCTCAGGGGAAGTGACACCACCGCCTTACTCTGTCACGATAGTGGAAACCAATGGTGACAAATATAGAGAGTACGAGTGGAACCACAAAAGGCCCTTCCAGGCTGACAAATTCAGAGTTACCTTTGAAAGGGATGTAACACTTACCAGCAGACTGAGCATTGATGTATTAGTCCAAGAGCTTGAGGATACATTTATCGCCAACCCTGTTTATCTAGCTGCCGCCATCATAATTGTTGTCATTCTAATTTGGTATAGAAAGGATATAGTCAGATTACTATCAGAGGCGTTTGCTGGCGAATCGGTGCCTGAGGAAGATGAAGACTGATTTTAAGGCTCCCTAAAAAGTACACCACTGGATTTTATCCCAAGCTTTTCTGCAACCTTAATCATGCTGAAATCATCGGTCCATAACTCCTCCCCTAAATCAAGTGCGAGGGCAATAACTTTTATGTCGGTTTCACTAAGATTAGTCTTCCCTGAAAGTTTCCTGGTTTTCTCAACAGAACCTTCAGACGGCATCAAAACTTTTATTTTCCCAGAGTTTATGCCAGCCTCAAGGATGGCCCTCGCCCTAAAATCCTTCAACTCATCAGTGACTTCATGTACTGTATAATACTGCTCATCACCGAATTTGAAAGGGAAGGCATTTAGTATCGCAGAAGCGTCCAGCACTGGCATAATTTTATTAATCATTGCAGGTTTAAATAAGCTGAGTGGAAGAGATGATTTCAGATACCCTCCATGAGCATGAAAAGAAGGTCCTCATAGCCCTTAAAACTGGCGAGCTTTCCCAGGAAGAGTTATCTAAGAAAACAGGGCTTCAAGGGGATTCGATTGCACACGCCTGCCTGTGGCTTGAGTCGAAGGGGTTAGTAAAAACAACAGAAGAGCGCAAAGAACTCTTCAAGCTTGGCAGTGAGGGAAAAAGCTATCTCAAAGAAGGCCTTCCAGAGCGGCAGGTCCTAAGCGAGTTCAAAAAAGGGAGAAAAACTATTGGTGAGCTGGAGAAAGCACTAGGGAAGGAAAAGACCAAGATAGGGGTCTCCTGGCTTGCTAGGCAAAAACTGGCTAAGATAAAATCAGGCAAGATTGAACTCACAGCTGATGGCCTGAAAATGCTGAAGGGAGAAACAAAACACGAGCGCGTTCTTAACATGTTCAAGGAGCATGACAGCATACAACATATCCAGGGTATTGAGGAGTTACTAAAGCGCGGAAAGCTCATAAAGAAGGTGGATACTGTCAAAAGACGTGTTGCCTTGACGGAAAAAGGGAAAGCATTAGTTGGCAAGGGAATAAAAATTGAGGATACAGTTAACCTCCTCACAAGCAGGATGATAAAATCAGGAGACTGGAAAAAAGTCAAGCTGAGACCCTATGATGTTACAGCTCCAGTGCCAGCAACCAAACTTGGTAAGAGGCAACCGTATCTTGCGTTACTTGAAGAGGCAAGGCAGTATCTGATAGCCATGGGATTCATAGAGCTGAGAACTCCTTTAATAGAAACAGAATTCTGGAATTTTGACACACTTTACCAGCCACAATTCCACCCTGCGAGGACAAGGAGGGATACTTACTATATAAAGAAGCCAAACAAAGGGGAGATACCGGAGGCATACACAAAAATTATCAAGGAAACCCACGAGAATGGTTGGAAAACAGGAAGCACAGGCTGGAAATATCACTGGGACCCCGAAAAGGCAAAGAACCTCATATTACGGACGCACACAACCGTGTCATCAGTCAGAGCCATGAATGGGAACAAGAAAACCCCTGCCAAATACTTTACGATATCAAGGAACTTTAGGAGGGATGTCATAGACGCCACACATCTCCCAGAGTTTTTCCAGTGTGAAGGAATAATAATACAGGAGAACATGAATTTCAGGGAATTGCTTGGTGTGCTGAAGGAATTCGCCAAGAAGTTCGCGGGCACCGAAAAGATATCCTTCAGACCGTCTTATTTCCCGTACACTGAACCAAGTGTGGAACTGGTTGCTGAACATCCAAAACTTGGGCCTATTGAACTTGGAGGAGCAGGCATGTTTAGGCCAGAGGTGCGCCTTCCCGCAGGTGTTGAATCCGAAGTAATGGCGTGGGGGCTTGGTTTCGACAGGCTTTGTATGATAAAATTAGGTATCAAAGACATTCGTGACCTGTTCTCAAAAGACCTAAACTGGCTTGAAAAAACACCGGTGGTGATAGACTAATGCCAAAGATAGCTGTCAATCTGGAGGACATCAACCAGCTAACTGGAAAAGACCTGACCATACGGGAATTTGAGAAAATAAGCCCAAACATAAAGTGCGAATGGATAGGCGCGCACGACGGCGAGATTGAGTTAGAGGTCACGCACGACCGGCCTGACTTGCTTAGCTCAGAAGGAATAGCAAGGGCTCTGAGACAATACTTTGGATTACAGAAAGGCTTACAGAAGCTTGAGTTCAAGAAGTCGGGACTTCATTGCACTGTCGACAAAAGTGTTTTACAGGTACGTCCACACTCAAGGATGTTTGTCGTTTATGGTGTCAAACTAACAGATGCCACTGTGCAGCAGCTAATGCAGCTCCAGGAAAAGATACACGCCAGTTATACACTCAACAGGAAAAACGCCTCCATAGGTGTTTACGACCTGGACACACTAAAGTTCCCGCTAACTTACAAATCTGTCAAAGACATAAGGTTCATCCCGCTTGGCGAGAACAGAGAAATGAGTGCGAAGGAGATTCTTGAAAAAACAGAGAAGGGAAGAGCGTATGCTAAACTCATCGAACCAGCTAAATACCCAATCATAGTTGATTCAAAAGGAACTGTGTTGTCCATGCCCCCAATAATAAACAGCGAAGATACGAGGGTTACGCCCTCAACTTCAAATCTCTTCGTTGATGTAAGCGGGGAAGACCAGCTTGCGGTGGAGAAGACTGTAACCCTCATGGCAGTTGCACTCTCGGAGAGGGGAGAAGTTAGAACGGTTAGTATGGACTATCCTGATAGGAGCATAGAAAGTCCCATGTTGAAAAAGCAAGAGATAAGCACGAGCGCGGGCTTCGTTAATGCTAGGCTTGGGTTACGCCTCTCAGAAAACGACATAAAAGAGCTTCTTGAAAAGGCGGGCTTTGGTGTTAGCTTGGACAGAGGAAGGATAACAGCAGAGGTTCCATGTTACCGCTTTGACATCATGCATGAGATTGACCTAACCGAAGAAGTCGCGATGGCTTACGGTTATGACAAGTTAGAACCAGTCTTCCCGGAGATATTTACCATTGGAAAAGCAGATGAAATTGAAACACTCTCAAACAAAACCAGAGAAATAATGATTGGGATGGGCTTTCAAGAAGTTCTGACCTACATCCTTGAAGGCTCAAATCTCTTCGATGCGTTCAATATCAAGGCTGTCAAATTGGACAACCCCGTTAGCGATGAGCATGACTGCATAAGGAGCTCCCTTGTTCCTGGCTTGATAGAGCTACTATCCAACAACAAGCACTACCCATTGCCTCACAAGATATTTGAAGTCGGTGATATAGTGACACAAGGCGACTCACCACTTATGGAAAGGAGGGTCGCAGCAGTTATCTCTGACACAGAGGCTGGATTCACCCTCATAAAATCCGTTGCAGAGGCTGTTATGAAGAACTTGAATTCTGGTTATAGCATAACAGAGTACGCCGGTAGCCCATTCATAACAGGTAGGGCTGCTGCAATAGAATCCAACAAAAAGAGGATAGGTGTTTTTGGGGAGGTACACCCTTCAGTCCTGAATCATCTGGATATTGAACATCCTGTTGTAACGATGGAACTAAACTTAGAAGCCATAAAAAAATAAGGGACTGGCTCAGTCCTCAGAGCCAGTAAATAAATGTTCCATCTCCCTCTCGTGCTTCTTTGAGATTCTAGCGACAGAATCCTTCATCCCCAGACCAAATGCGAGAGTCATAGCACCGGCAATGCCTAATGAAACGCCAAGAGCCAGGTACTCAAACACTGTCATTAGCAACTGTGTGTTGATATTGTATTGGGGTATGCTAAGGACAAGCACTGTCGTAAAGTATAGCACAACAGCTTTAATCACCAAGCCGACTGTCTTGCCATGGAACTTTATCCCCTCCTTGGCTCTGGAAGCAACAAAGTCACCAAGGAGCAGGCCAGATATTAAGATTATCAAGCCCTCCAGCAACCAGGGTATGAAATTAACGATACCCGTCAGGAAAATCGTCAAAGAGTGCGAGCCAGAAGGGTTTATTGCTGTTTCTATTATGTCAACCGATGCAACAACGAAGTACAGGAACACCAGCCATTTTGTTACTCCTGTTATAATGCCACTAAGAGTGAATCCCATCAGCGCATTTGAGAGCCCATGCTCTGCTATTACTTCTTCAAACTTTGCTTTCCTGAATAGCTTCTTTAGTATAGTCTCAAGCACCACTGATATGAAATAACCAATGACCAAAACGATGAACCCGATAACTATCGCCAATATCACCATAGTCACATATGGGAGGGTTGTCGCTGAACCAGAGAATAGAGTTGTATAGTTAACCGCTATATTCTCAGCAACACGCAGTAGCATACTAGATATCAAAGCCATATTATCCACCAAACATTAAAAAGGCAAGGAGGTTTAAAAAACTTACGGTAAAACAGCAATTAAGCCAGCAGCTGGAATGGTATCATATTTTGCTCTTCAGGTAGAAATACGAAACCCAAACTACAAGTATCCCAACTGCCATCACAAGCATGATTATGAGTGTGGCAAAAGACTTCCAGCTGGTTTTAGTGGAATCGACAGAAACTAGGTTGTTATAGATGTATAGGTCAACTAAGTTTGCTTTTACCTTGTTATCGCTAATTGAATAAATATTTTTAGATGCCTTCAAGCTGCCTGGCATTTCTATAGTATAAGGTATAGTGATTCCTTTTGATGGTAGCACATTCAGCTTAATATTTAAGGGCACTGCACCCCATGCAATCGAATCCTCAGACACTAAATTAGACATAAATTCACGGGTTGCTGCAAAACTGTAAGTTGACTCAAATATTGAAGGATTGGGCTTAAACCCATCCGAACCGGATAACATCTTGGTTCCTGATATCACAATAGAATCTCCCTCATCCTTGCAGCTTACATCAGAAAAAACAGAATGGAATGGGGAACTGCTCAAGTTGCTGCATAGGGTCCCAACATTAGTCAGGTCCTTATCAAAATTCTTGCTAACTGATATGGTAATCTTAGACTGCCCATCCGGGAATATGACCTGCTCCACCTTCATGGCAGAAGCAACGGACAGTAACAGGAGGAACAGTACAAAAAGTTGCATTCTCATAAAAATAGTATAACCTAACTACGTATTTAATAATTATGGTATTAGTCCTGCCTTCAACCACCAAAGAATGCTATCTCCTTCTCATCAAGATTGAAAAGTTTTGTGAAGCCAGCTGGGTTTTTCTTGAAAAGTTCCCTTAGGTAAGGCAGATACTCTGTTATGACCTCTTTTTTACTGGCATGTATCCTCTCGCCAATCTTGGCTGCGAGAGAGTCTCGCACACCTCGCATTGACTTCGATGAGGAAAGCTTCCTTATGCTGGATGGGAACTGGTAAGCTGTGTATCCTCCCTGAGAGTCCGCAAGTGAGGCACCAGCAGTCATCAGGTCTATCTGGTATTTCATAAGGTTCCATGCCTGTCTTTTGGTTATCCTGCCAGCGAATACATCAGCAAGGGCGAGGTTCTTAAGTACTTCAGCCAGTTCTTTTCCAGAATATTCCGATGGAGCATTGTCCTCAACCCACTTAAAAAACAAATCTGGGCTCTCATCGCAATTAGCAAAAGCCTCCCGGGCTTCGGAGAATGACTTCTTTTTGAATATTTTCAAGAGGGCATTGAACACTGAGCCCTGCTCGTCACGAAGGCCAAGGACATTCAGGCTTTTTATGGTGATGTCACTACCTGAAATTGCCTGCAGGTCATTTATCGCTGACTTTAAGTTCCCGGACGCGCGTTTCGCCAGCTCGAGAAGTGCATCTTCATCAAAGCTGACACCCTCCGCAGTGCATATATCCCTAAGCCGATTTCTTATGGTTCCATAGTGGACTTTCTTAAACTTGACTATCTGGCAGTAAGCCCGTATTGACCTCAGTGAATTCGCATAAGCATCATTTGCCGTTAGGAGCACCGGGTTCCTTGATCCCTTCAAAACTGTTGTAACCGCTGAGGCTCCTCCCCTGTCCTCTCTCATCATCCCATCTATCTCATCGAATAGTATAAGCCTCTTTCCTCCTGAGAAAGTGGACGAGACGCTGGCAAGCCCGGCAATATGCTCTACGCTCTTCTTGTTTCTCTCGTCAGATGCGTTCATCTCAAGAACTTCCCAACCCATAGTTCTGGCAAGCGCGAGCGCAGATGTGGTTTTTCCTGAGCCCGGCGGGCCTACAAGCAGCAGCGGCTTTTTCTTCGGGTTCCAGTTAGTTGCCCAGCTCTTAAGCTCAGCTACCGCTGATGGGTTTCCAACAATCTCATCAATATTCCTCGGCGCGTATTTCTCAGTCCACTGGAGGGATGACTCTACCATACAAGAAGATTTAGCGCAGAGATGTATAAAAATATGTTTTTAAGGGGGCCATAAGCACTCATATCTGGGCTTTAGTTGCTTCCTTGCGCTCAGTCAGTTGGCTTAAGCAGGCCTTCCCACTTCTCTGAGTCTTTTATGGGTCTCGAAAACTCCTTCTCAACAAGTGGCCTGTGTATTAGATTGTAAGAACAGAAAGGTATGAGCCGTCCATCTGGGATGACATAATGAATCCCACATCTTTGGATTCTTTCCTCATCAAAATCATACCCATCCTGGAAGTGCATATCACCAATGAACAGAACGTGCTTATGGAACTCAGCGGCAGCTCGGTAACTCCCCTCAGTGAATATCTTCTCAATTGCTCCCATCAATGGCTTAGCCTTACCTATATTCCTCAGCTTGATAAGCTTCGGTAGGTGGAGTAAGAAGTCTTTCTTGCTTTTTATTTTACCCTCCTTAAAAAGCTCAAGAAGCTTCTTCACATCAAGGATACGGTTCAATGGCGTTAGCTCCCCATTATCACCAACTATCACATAGACTCCAGAGCCACAAACGGGGTGTATGCTAAGCTCGGGGTAATCATCAGGATTTCTGCTAACCCGTAAGTATTCAAGGATTGGAACCAGTGCAGGAACGGAAACCCAATCTTCAACCTTTATTGCTCCATCTGTCTGCTCCTCCATCTTATGGAACAAGTCAGTCACTGTGAACCTTTGTTCCTTCAGCTTCTTCCTGTTTATCCTGCCTGTAAATGAAACGGGCTGGAAATTAACACCTGCAACTATATCTTTGTTTTTAGCTGCAAACCGTATCAGGTCTCCAATCTGGTCATCATTAACCCCCTTAACCAGCACTGGAACCAAAACTATGTTGGGCCCATAGCCAATGTCCTTCCTAACCTTCCTCAGGTTTTCGATGGCCTTAACTTTTATTGGAAACGCGTTGAACCCTCTGGCCACCATGTATGGCTTTGGTGTGAGACCGTCAAACTGCATGTAAATCGTAGACGCACCAGCTTTAGCCAGCTCTTTGGTGAACTCATAATCCCTTGAGAACCTAACAGCATTGCTGGCAATCAGAATCTCCTTGAAACCATACTCCTCTTTAGCTACTCTCACTATCTCAGGCAGGTCATTCCTAACCGTCGGCTCACCGCCTGCCATCATTAAGGAATAACACCTTGGCCGCTCATCCACCAATACCTGATACATTTTCCTTATCTGTTCCATAGTTGGCTCATACACGTAGCCCTGGTCGTTAGCATTGGCAAAGCAAATAGGGCAATGCATATTGCACCTATTGGTAACATCCATTAGGGCTAAGACAGTACTGCTCTTGTGCTCATTGCACAGGCCACAATCAAATGGGCATTCCCTTGCAGTTCTGTGTGTTATGGGGACTTTAACACCATTACCCGTGTGAAAGTCCTTCATGAAATCTTTCCACACGCTGACATCTGAGAACACAATATCTTCAAACTCGCCATGCTCATCGCAGCTCTTCTTCATGACTAGCTTGCCATCCTCGCCAACAAGATCCGCTGGAATCCTTTTGTGGCAAACCGGGCAAAGTGAAACTGTCCTCCTCAGAATGTTAGATGACACCTCAACCTCCTGCTCTCCGTGCTCAGGGCAGACAGTTACTAAAACAGTCTTGTTTCCCTTCTTCTTAACAGTTCCTGGCAAATATTCAAAGCAGATGGGGCATATTGCAGAAATTTTCCTTGGTAAGACATCCTCTGATAGGGTCAATCCTTCAGAATGCTCCTTGTATGACTCCCCCACAAACTTCATAAGCACCACGGTGCTATCATTAAGTAACTTCTATCTTTTTATAGGTTACTCAAAGGGATAACTGCCACTGTGTGAGCTCGTGTGAATTATTATATTGGATTATAAACAAAAGTTATGTGATGAAGATAGGAGTAGTTGGCAAACCATCAAGCGGAAAAAGCACATTCCTCAATGCTGCCACTTTGGTAGGCGCAGAAATGGCGCCTCATCCTTTTACAACCATAAAACCGAACTTGGGCACTGCCTACATCCGTGCTAACTGCCCATGCAAGGAATTCAACCTGCAGTGCTCGCCAAGGCATGGGAAGTGTGTTAATGGGATACGATTTGTGCCTGTGACACTGGTAGATGTTGCAGGGCTGGTACCGGATGCACACAAAGGCAAAGGCATGGGTAACCAGTTCCTGTCGGACTTGGCTGACGCCGATGCACTGATTCACGTTGTTGATGCATCCGGCCAGACAGATGAGCAGGGAAACCCCACAAAAGGCCATGACCCCATAAAAGATGTGGATTTCCTGGAGAAAGAGATAGAATACTGGATGTATGGGATAGTCCATAAGAAATGGGGACAGATAAAGCGGCAAACAAAAATGAAGACCACAAAGCTGTATGAGGGCATCTACAAGCAGTTAAGTGGCCTAAGGATATCTGAGGAAGAAGTGAAAAGGTTGGTTAACGAGCTTGGCATAACCACAGAGTCAACGGATGAAGAGCTGTTCAAGCTTATAAGAGAGATACGCAAGATGAATAAGCCAATTGCCCTTGCAGCAAACAAGATAGACCTGCCAGAAGCTGATAACAACTACAAGAGGATGAAGGAAAAATTTGATGGCGGTGTCACTCACTGCTGCTCAGAAGCTGAGCTGGCGCTCAGGAAGGCAACAGAACAGGGTGTGATAGAGTATATCCCGGGTGAAAGCAGCTTTAAGGCTCTAAAGGAGTTAAAACCAGAACAGGAAAAGGCCTTAAACTTTATAAGGGAGAACGTGTTAGACAAGTATGGGAGCACAGGTGTGCAGAAGTGCATAGAGCACACCGTACGCGACATGCTTGAGATGATTGTGGTCTACCCTGTTGAAGATGAGAAAAAGCTAACAGACAAGAAAGGGAACGTCCTCCCTGACGCCCTCCTCCTGCCAAAGGGCTCCACAGCACTTGATTTAGCTTACAAGATACACACGGAAATTGGAGAAAAGTTCATAGGCGCGATTGACTGCAGGAGTCACAAGAGGATAGGGAAGGACCACCAGCTCAAAGATGGAGACATCATAAAGATATTGGTGTAACACCCAAAAACATCTGACTTGAGAGGTTAATTGCTATGGGGCTATTAAATCAAAATATTGCTGTTGCAGGATTTATACTGGTAGTAATTGGTATGGTCTTGATGGTAGCTGGAAGTATACAGGGCGCGAAAGTGGAAAGCGCTGGATTGGTCCTCATAGGGCCATTTCCCATAGTGTGGGGTAGTGACACCAAGCTTTTGATTCCAGTGCTCATTTTAACCATCGCAATAATACTTCTTGTGTGGCTTCTTGGCTTACAGCACTAAGTTGCTAGCCACCCACAGGTCTTGACTCCAAAATCTCTTCACTGGTCAGCCTTGCATCCTGGGCTTCCCTGCTTAATCTCCTAGCTTCTTTTAGATTTCCTCTCTTCCTGGCAATGGCAGCCTTTATAGCCAGTGCTATCCCTATAGCAAGGTAATTCTCAGCTGTCTTAAGTTCCAGTAGGTCATCCTGTATAAGTCTCCTGTCGCTTTCATCCCATTCTCCCATAACAAGCTCAAACTCATTTGATGCCCTCTCGCCCATGACAGCACTCAGCAGGATTAAATCCTCATCGAGGGTAGGCACTTCCAGACCAAGCTCTTTTACCTTGTCTTTAAAATGAGAGAACAGTTTGCGCTCTATGGCCTCCTCCAGCTTGCCAAGTATGAAATCATCCATCTCCTGGACTTTATTGTGCTGGTATAGCCTCCTCACATGAGAGTCTATAAGTTTATCCCTTTCTTCAGATGTAAGGATATTAAGAAATTTATCAGCTTTCATAAAAATTAATCAAAGATGAATTCTTCCTCTTTCTCATCGGGCTTTTTCGACTCTTCCATTTTTGGCAACTCTTCCTGGTTTTCTTTCGCTTCCAGGAACTTTTCCTCCTTCGTAACCGCGTGTTCAAAAGCCTGCATTTCCTTCTCCTTGCGCGTCAGCCTGAGCAAAGCATAGAAGTAAGCATTCATCACCGTGTCAAGACCCATCTTTCTCCTCTCCTGGGCATCTGCTATCTGGGTGATGTAAAGCTCAACTATCTTAAAGGCAATCTCATCCTTGTCCATAATGACTATAACGCCCCCAAAACTTATAAATGTTTATGATAACACACTGTCAAAGGGAGTCCCCATACTGTTGGATTATCTGTAGCTCCTTAGTGGTCAACTTTTTGCCCTTCCTGAACCCCTCAAGTAGCTTCGCAGCTTCTTTTTCCATCTCTTCACGGATTTCAGTTTCGGTCTTGCCCTTAACCTCTTTGTACTTCTCCACGTATTTCTTCCTAGCCTTGAAAGCCTGTTCTCTAGCTTTAGTTATCTTTTCAGTAACTTCTTTGAAATCTGGCTCAAGTGCCTTTAGCTTGTCGTAGATTTCAACCATTTTTTGGTGGTAGAACTCGCTTTGTCTGGCGTGTTCAATCATAATCTCATGGAAAGCCTGGGCTTCCTTTCTCAGGTCATCCAGCTCCCTTCTTATCTTCTCCAGGCGCTTCCTCTTCTCCACGAACTCTTTGCTTGATTTGGTCATCTCCTCGAGTTCTTCAATATGCCTAACTATCTTTTCCTCTTCCTTTACGCTGAATACCTCTGTCTGCAACTTCCACTCCAACCGCTCAAGTTGCTTTCTCGCCTGGTTAAATGGAACCCCAAGGTTCTTCTTCAAGTCTTTAATTCCATCCTGGATTAGGTTTACTTCCCGTATCTTCTCACGTATCCGCAGATTCACCATATCGCGCTTTTCCTTGAACTCCTTTACCTTGGCGTTTTCCTCGTCCCTCTTTTTCTTGTTCTCCCTAAGCTCCGCTCTCAGTTTTTTAACTCTAGACGTAGCTTCTCTAGCTTGCTTAGAAAGCATCCTTGCTTGGTCGCTCAGCTCGCTGTACTCTTCTTTTAGTTCTTTTAAATCAGTGACCACGGGAAGGTTTTATGTGAAGCCTAGTATAAAAATAAAACGGTAGTGATATAAAAATCGGCTGCATTAACTATATGGGGGAGAGTAGATGAAGAAAGCCGTATTTAGCTTCTTGCTAGTTATTGGTTTCATACCTGCTATGCTATACTCTGTCGAGCTCCACTCAAGCGCTGTCAGGGCTATAGTTACGGAGAAGACACTTCTTTTAGAACAGCAGGTTTTAACCAACAAAGAGAACATGCTTGAGGATACCTTCTGGAAATCCATAAGAACTGGTGGTGCCAGCGGCATCGCAGAATGGAAAAAGCACATGGAACAGCTAGGGATAACTGTGACTGCAGGGATTGCAGAGCCTGGTGGCGTACCTAGCTATCAAACTTCTGGGCCTGTGGAAAGCTTGGTTGAGTTATCGCCAGACGGGAAGGCCATAGAGATAAAATCGGAAAACCCCTTCTCTGCTGTGATAGGCAAAATTCACGTGGGTAACTCTTCAACTGTTTTTATGATACCTGTGGGGTGTTACCATGGAATGTAAAAGCCAGACAAGCTTAGAGGTGCTCCTGCTGCTGGCAGCCTTTATAGCATTTATTAGTGTGCTTCTACACGCGGAAACCCGTTTTAATGGAAGGCTTATAAGGAGGCACCATGCACCCCATTGGAGTAATCCAGCTGCTGCTTTCGGGAAAAGCCGCGCCCAAGAAGCTAATTTCACCAGGTGGTTCAGGTGATGAAACTGGATGTGGGCATTGCTGCTTTGCTTTCCCTAGTTATAATCCAGGTATCACTAGCAAGCATATGGTTGTCAGAATCGTCCACCGCCAGTATGATTGAATATGCACAGGA
>JAGHAM010000039.1 GCA_021161465.1 Candidatus Iainarchaeum sp.
ACCCGTAAGATATATGAGACCTTGAGGAAACTTAACGAGGCAGGAAAAACCATCATAGTTGTAGAACATAAGACAAACTTTTTATCGGAGAATGCTGATAGGATACTCTTTCTTGATGGCGGTAAGCTGGTTTACGACCTACCACCAGACAAGCTATTCCAGAATGTAAAAGCGATTGAGAAACGTGGTGTTGAAATCCCCGTACCTTACTTACTTTCCCACAAACTCAAGTCTGCGGGTAAGGACGCAAGTTTTTCCAATTTAGATGATGTCCTTGAGTATTTAGTTAGGAGGTCAACCAGTGATTGAGTACTTCAATAGGCCATCTGTCGTGCATCGCCTGCCTCCATTGGTAAAGCTGATTGGATTAATAGTTTTGATGCTTTTGTCAATTTGTTTTGCCAACCTTGAGTTGCAGGTATTACTCCTTGCAGTGGTGCTTCTGGTTTTGTTAGCTGCTAGGTTACCATGGAAGCCGGTATTACATTTTTCTGCCCCTTTTTTGCTTTTAGCATTTGTTGTGTTCTTCATCCAGGTTTTCCTGTATCCCTCAGCGCACGGGTCATTTGAAATTTTTGGGTTAAAGGCTTCTCATGAAGGAGTGGTCATCGGTATTATTGTTGCTTTACGACTTGTGATAATATCGGTTTCTGTTCCATTAATTCTAATGACAACAAAGCCCTCTAACCTTGCCAAATCCTTGAGGCCGGTTCTTCCAGGTTTTATGGTTTTTTCTCTGATTCTAATTTTTAGATATATACCTATCTTTCAAGAGGAATTCACTGCTATAAAATCAGCTCGGGAGTCGCGTGGGGCGGTATTGAAACCGTCTAAGCTTCACACACTGTTTGCACCTTTGTTTTTCAAGGCGTTCAAAAGGGCAAAGACCATGAGCTGGAGCGTAGAGAGCAGAGGTTTTAAAGTTTAGCGCAGTCTAATGGCAAATTTTATTAACCACTACCACTTAAACTAATTTAATGGCAGCCCGCAAGAAAAAGCCGTTTGCAAAGGCAAGCTTCGATGAGATAGCTTTAGACGAGTTAGAGACGCTCTCAGACACTGATATAGAAAAGCAACACAAACAGATGGTCAAAGTAAGAGATAAGTTCAAGGAAGCCCCTGTAGAGCCAAGACCTACAAGCAATATAGAGCGCGTGCCGACGGGAATTCCTGGCTTCGATGAGCTCATTGAGGGAGGCCTTGAGAGAGACTCAACAGTACTGGTAATTGGTGGTGCAGGAACTGGCAAAACGACACTTGTTCTGCAATACCTCTACAACGGTGCAGTTAGATACAAGCATCCTGGAGTCTTCCTGTCATTTGAGGAGCCAAGGGAAAAGCTTTACAAACATATGCAGGTTTTTGGCTGGGACTTCGCTGAGCTCGAGAAAAAGAAACTGTTCACCTATCTACAGTATGCTCCCCATCAGGTTGAGAAAATCATGGAGGAAGGTGGGGGGACCATACGGGATGCAATTGAGGACATGGAGGGAGGGTCTCCTGGGACAGTTAGGTTTGGCATGGATTCATTGACGTCATTCATAACCATGTTTCACAATGAGTATGAAGCTAGGGAAAATGTTGTCCGGTTTATAGAGAACCTCGCGGATTGGAATTGCACCTCCCTGGTAACTGTTGAGCCTCGTCATGTTTCTCCTGACACGCCCTCTACTGAAATAGGGGTTGAGTTTATGGTAGATGGCGTTATAGCCCTTTATATGATAAAGTCAGGTGACAGGCGGGAAACCGCGCTTGAGGTTTTGAAGATGAGAGCAACAAAACACTTAAGGAAAATCTGCCCATATAAGTTTGACAGGGCGGGAATAGTTGTTTACCCAAAAGAAACCATTTTTGGAGCAAAACTATTTTAATAACTCTGCTAGTATGCGTGGTTGCAGGTGTTGGTGTGTAGTTAGGTCATTAGTTTAGGTATGCCTCGCTAGCAATTGCTGTCCTAACACTAGTGTAGTCCTTGATTGTTACGGCTCCTTAGTTTAGTTATGCCTCAATGGTAACACATAACCTTTTTAATTAAGCCAGTATCATATTTATTTGATGGACAAATCCCAGGCAGCCACTGAGATGCTGATAGTGCTTGCAGTTGGGCTCATAGTCATAGCGATAGTTCTTTCTTACAGCTCGAGACAGATTGTGACGGTTTCCACTATGAAGAGAGTTTCACAAGCTAGGGCGACCGTTGAAGACATAGCAAAAGCAGCTAATGAGGTTTATTCGGAAGGAGTTGGTTCGAGGAAGGAAGTTTTTGTTGTTATCCCATCGGGTATAAATGAGTCTAGAACATATGTTGGAAAATCGGCTTCAGCGTCGGTCACAACACCAGCAAAATCCATTAATATTGGTGTTCTCCTAGGCAATACCACAAACGATGTATGGGCTACAACGAACTATGAGGTTAGGGGTTCACTTCCAACAACACCTGGTGGACATTGGGTAGTAATTGTTGCGCGGGAGGGCTATGTGCAAATAGGTAGTTATAACCTTGTTGTTACTCCCGTAGGTGTGTCTGCGTTCATGCATCCAGGGAACATCACCTCCAAGGAGATCACTCTCAAGAATGAAGGTGGTGATAATATGAGTGTGTTGCTAACACCCTCTTGGAGTAGCACAGAGGTTTCCCTAGATGTAAATGAATCCTCATTCATACTCACTCCGGGCGAATCTAAAAATGTGAAAATCACCTTTAATGCCTCATCAAGCGCGCTGGATGTTTACTCAGGCACACTTCAGGTGAATGGCACAATAGGCTCTGATACAGATGTGATTGATGTGTCATTGCTTGCAGTTGTATCTGTAGAGCAGAGGACAAAGATATCCGTATACCCCAACGAGTGGTTGGTTAACCTAAATACTGGAATGGGAACATCAAAAATATTTACTGTTTGTAACGACTTTAACAGCAGCAAGCTGGTTGACCTAAACATAACTGGGAATGCGTTCGTGTCCTTCACACAACAGGGAACTAACCTTACAGACTCCATGACTATTGGCAAGGGTTCATGCAGTAGTGTAGTGGTATATATGTGGGTTCCAGGAGGAACCTCTGGTGGGGAACATGTAGGTTACCTTATAGCCAGCTCAACTGGATACAGTGACAGCTCAAGGATAACTGCTAACGTCACTCAGGATGTTTACCCCCCTGGGATAACTATAGTTTCACCATTGAATGCAACCTATCCACATTCTTGGGTATGGGCCAATCTGACTTTAAATGAAACAGGAGTTGCATGTTGGTACTCCATTGATAACGAGAGCAATCAGACCATGTCTGAGGAGACGGATACAAAATTTTATTCAAATATCAGCGGGTTGAACGAGAGCGAGCATAAGCTGAATTTCTATTGCAATGACACTAGTGGCAACATAGGGAACGCAACTATTAATTTCACCTACGCAGAAACCGATTACCCACCCGTGATAATGATTAACTCACCAGAGAATATAACTTATGGTCATAACTGGGTGTGGGCAAACATAAGCCTTAATGAGCCGGCGAGCTTGTGCGAGTATTCATTTGATGGCAACCCGCTTGTCAGGATGAACAACACCACGGGTAATACCAGCTTTTATGAATTGATGGGAAATCTCAGCATGGACCAGCATAACATAACATTTTACTGCAACGACTCTATTGGACAGTGGTCAAATGAAACAGTCTGGTTCACTTATGACTATGTAACGGAGAACCTAACCATCACAAGTACATCTGGAAAGAAGTGTGTTGAGGGGTGTGAGCCAGAGGACTTGAATCCGCCACTTGACTATAGCTATGAGTCCAAACTTGACCACACATCAGGAAGCTATGATGTTGTCCCAATGTCATTCAGCAACCTGACAGGTGCAAATGTTACTGACGTTGAAATCTACGTAGATGCGGGATACGCCGACATAGGTTGGCTTTTGGGCTATCCAAAAATATGTAGCAATTCCATGTGGATATACATATCAAACAGCTCGTATCCAAATGATGGCACTATCTATTGTGAGAAGAAATACACTCCTATTTCTGGTGACTGGGCGCTTGTTTGTTCGGGTGGCAGCTGTCACATAGAAAACCATCAAAACGCAACCGTTGTGGTATTTGACTGTGAAGATAATATTGTAGATGCACCATTGGATACAGTTGACAAAGTAAATACAATGTATGTGCACATAGAGAATCATGATAAGGATTCCTGGTATGGGGATTGTGCCCTATCCTGGGGCTACCAGGCTTTCCGGGTCGATTCTGTGGTAGCTCAAGTCACTCACAATTAAGGTTTGGCAAATGGCATTTGAGAAAGCTCAGACAACGACAGAGTTTCTAATAGTGCTGGCTTTAATCTTTTCAATGTTCTTCTTGGTATTTGCAATGACGCAGTCTAGATACTCTAATGTCCAGAAGACTGAAACTCTCCTGAGTGCAAAGGAGATAGCTTCTAGGGTTGGGAGGTCCATAAACCAGGTTTACAAGGCCGGGAATACAAGCTATAAGGTCGTTAAACTGGAGCCGACTCTTTATAGCAAAAAACCATACAACATATCCATAAAATACAGGAGAGTTGAAATCAGTTGGGATGGTGGAGTTTACCAATACCCTACCCTTACAGAGCGCGTCTATTTCCAGGGGAATGATACATTCAATATATCCTCGCTGACGCACATGTATTCAAGTGTTTCTGCGTTGACCATTGGGGATGGTGATAACGATGGGAAAGAAGATATCTTCGCGGGACAAAAGAATGACAAGGACCTTTACAAGGTTTTGCAGGATGGCACATTCATAGACCTTGGTGGGACTGGGTTCAAGATTTTCTCCATTTGCGTTGCAGATGCTGATCCAACCTATCCTGGAAATGAGGTTTATGTTGGTGACAAAAACAGGCATATATACCAGTACGCCCATGTGGGGGGTTCTTGGATTATAAACGATTTGGGTGAGCAGCCAAAAGACATAGTTGCGATGGCCTGTGGTGATGCCGATAATGATGCCCAGGATGAGATTTATTACAGCTATCTGAATGAGGGTAATGTTACAAAGCTAAGTTATGATATGGGCTGGAAGACAGAGGGTATTGGGGGGGTTGGGTTTAAAACAATATCCCTGGCAGTTTGTGATTTAGGCTCTGATGGCAGGAATGAATTGTATTCGGGCGATGAAGATGCCCATATATACCGATATGATTTGTTCTCAACTTGGAACATAACAGATGAAGGCGAGCAATCCGATGATGTGTTAGCTTTGGCATGTGGTGACGGAAACAATGATGGTAGGGATGACCTTTATTTTGGAGTGAGAAACGATGCCAACCTGTATGAGTTACTTTCCAATGGCTCAGTGAGGAACAATGGGGGGATAGGGTTTAAGGTGTCATCAATATGTGTGGGTGATGCAGAACCAGACCCCCAAGGGTACAATGAAATTTACATTGGTGATGATAACTATAACATATACAAGTATGTACTCCCTTATTTTGAGCTTTCGGGGAGAATCATGGAAATATACAACGATGGCGGGGTGATTCTTGTTGACTTCCTCTAAAGCTCAGGTGTATTCTACAGATTTTTTGGTTGGGGTTGTAGCTTTCCTATTTGTGCTTTCCTCTTTTATAATATTTTGGAATGCTACAGTCACAAGGATTTCCTATCTGGAGAGCGAGCGCTGGAGAGATGAAACCGCTAGGACAGTTGCTGAGCAGTTGGTAGAGAGTCCTGGATACCCGAGTCACTGGGAGCAGATATCTTTTTTGACGGATACCAATATACGGTCGTTGGGGCTTGCAGATGAAAGGAACGTCCTCAGCCAAACCAAAATCCAAAGGCTGCTGCAATTACAGGATGGTCAGAACTATTCATTCATAAAGAAGGTTTTGGGAACATCCAAATATGACCTTGAGGTGAAAATCTCTCCGCTTGTTGGGAGTGGCTCTTCTTACACTTATGGCAGGGCACCAACAGCAGATAGCAAGGTTTCTCTGGTTTCCAGGCTGGCATTGCTTGATGGCAATATTGTGGAGGTGTCCACTTATGTATGGGAATAAGGCGTTCCTCATAACTGTTGACTCTATCCTAGCTGTCCTGCTGGCAGGGTTGCTCTTGATTTATGCAAACAACATGGTAAATTCGATGCAGTCAGATGCCTGGAAGGATAACCACCTACAGAGATATTCCATGGATTTGCTTACTGTTCTGGAGAAAAGCAACATGCTTGAAACAGCAGTAACAACCAAGGACTACACTAATGTTAGGACAGCAATCAGCGAAACAGCACCATCTATCTGTATGCTTCTGGAAGTTTGGGATTCCAATAATGTGGTCGCTTCAGTGGAGAAGCAGGATTGCGCTCCAACTGGCAGGAGGAGACTCACCACTAGGAGGACATTTATTGCTGTTGGAGATGCTACCAAAGTTTACACAGCAAAACTTTATTCCTGGTATAAGGAGGCATGATATGAAAAAAGCTTATCTAATCACAATTTCAACATTCCTCTTGTTTTTAACACTTATAAGTTTTCTGAGCTACTATAGCATATGGAACTATAGGGTTGAAGGCAGTGTTGCAAAGCTGAAGAACCTAGACAAGATGCCGTTCATATTTGATGATGTGCAATACTCAATGAGGGAAATACTGCAGTTGCATCCCAGTTTCCAGAACCGTAAAGGTGTATTTACCGTTAGTTTCGATGACTTCGTCCCAGCACCAACAAACATAACCACATTATTGCAGCAGTACAAGTCTTTCCTTGAAGGGGACTATGCCAGGAATTACAATATCATACTTGACCTAAACCAGACGGACTTGCTATCCCATCCGCGAATACTGTTTTCCAATGGAATCATATATGAATATGATGACGCGCAGAAAAATACAATTTTCCTGCATGGCGGTGGGCAATTTACATCAGCCATAGTCTTAAAGATAAGGGCAGACAAGAAATGGAATACTACTCAGGCTAACTGGAATTGGAACTCATCCGGGGGAACATATGTCATCTTTGATATGAAGGATTCTGAGGGGAACATCATCCCTGTAAATGGTTCTACCCAAGGTTGGATAAGCGCTTATGATAACAATAATGTGACTCTAAATTTCGCCAATGAAGGCACAGTCACGCCTAAGATACAAATTCAGGCTGGAGATGTTGATGGGGAGATTGGAGGGGTAAAGGTCAAAAGAATCGGCCCTGTGGATTATGGCATAAGTTTAACAGAGAACGTAACGAGCTATGGTCCTGTAACTGCTTATTTGCCAGCATTCTTAAATGTGTCTGATGGTGTTGTTTTCGTCTTTGGTAGGATAAACTTGGAGAGGATGTAACTAATAAATACGTTCTCTGCTTTTTAACTAAATATGGTGGTTTAATGCTTGAAACCAAGATAGATAAGTTCGTTAAGATGGCTGAGAAGGGGCCCGTTACTCTAAAAGATGCCTCCAAAGCTATTAATTGGGATGTTGAGAAGATAGAGGAGGTTTCAAGGTTTCTTAGTTCGGTTGGCACTCTTGATCTGGTCTATCCCGTAAACTTCTTTTCTGAGCCTTATATCACGGTGAAAAGAAAGGAAGAGGTAAAGCCTGAGGAAATGCCAAACGGAAAAGTACTTGAGAAGTATCCAGTTAATGTTGACAACGTTGCTGGTTATGTAACTATATATTTCCTAAGGGGGGAAGGCAGACCTTTTTACCATATCTCCCTTCCGAAGGTCGGGCCTTACACTAAAATTTTCATGAATCATCTGAAGGAGGCCATTGCTGAGAACGTTCCAATCCAGGTTGAGGATATCTCTGACCCTAAAAGGATACTCATGCTCAAAGGGAAATTCTATTCAGAAACAAAGAGGGCCATAAAGATGAGCCTTGAAGGTTTATCTGAGAAGGACTATGATGTCCTCGCAGCTACACTCTTTCATGATATGTTTGGGCTTGGCGATATTGAGGTTTTGATGGGAGACGACTGGCTTGAGGAAGTTGCGATTAACAAAGCAGGGGACCCCATAGTTGTTTATCACAGAAAGTATGGGTGGATGAAGACAAATTTGACTATAGACAAAGAGGAGGAGGTTCTAACACTTGCCAGCCAGATTTCAAGGAAGGCAGGCAGGGAAATAAACCTAATGAACCCAATAGTAGATGCTTACCTCACAACTGGTGACAGGGTAGCTTCAACAATGTTTCCAATATCTTCAAAAGGCAACACAATAACCATAAGGCGTTTTTCAAGGAATCCATGGACGATGATACATTTCATAGACCCAAAAATGGGGACAGTGTCCAAAGAGGTAGCTGCTTTCCTATGGCTTGCAATGCAGTATGAGTTGAATATACTGGTTACGGGAGGTACTGCATCAGGCAAGACAAGTATGCTGAACGCAATCTGTAACTTTATTCCGCCACATCATAGGGTTATCACTATAGAGGATACAAGGGAGATAAATCTGCCCCTCTACCTAGATTGGAATTGGGTGCCTTTGGTTACAAGGGGTGCAAACCCTGAGGGCAAGGGGGAAGTATCTATGCTTGACCTGATGGTAGCATCACTTAGGATGAGACCTGATAGAATTATAGTTGGTGAGGTCAGGAGAAGGCGCGAGGCAGAGGCTTTGTTTGAGGCAATGCACACAGGTCACTCAGTGTACTCAACGATACACGCAGATACTGCCGCACAGGTTATCAGGAGGTTAGTGGAGCCGCCGATAGAAATCCCAGAAACGGAGCTTGAAGCACTCCATCTTATAGTTACTCAATATAGAGATAGGACGAAAAACAAGAGGAAAAACTTAGAGGTGGCTGAGATAGTACCACGTGGAGTTGCTGGCTCGAATGCCCAGGCGAACTACATCTATAGATGGAGGGCAAGGACAGATGAGTTTTCTAGGATAGGTGAGCCTACTAGAGTTACTGAGATACTAAACTTACACACAGGAATGACAGTCAGGGAAATAGATGAAGACCTTAGCGATAAGGAGAAAGTGCTTCAGTGGATGCTTGACAACAAGCTCTCTTCAATACAGGATGTTGGAAGGGTGTTAAAAGCTTATTACACAAGACCTGATGAGATTGTTGGAGCTGCAGCGAAAGGATTAAAGCCGTCTAGGGTTTTAGGTGATTAAAATAAGAATTCCACTTATGATATTGCAGCCCGAGAAGGGAAAGAATGTAACCCGAAGATTTATTGGGATAGGGCAACTTATCTCAAGACCTTTCAAGTGGCTTGATAGCGACCTTGTTAAGATAGGAATGAAGACGAGCAAATCGCATTATTTCCTTATGAGTTTCATCAATGCACTTATTTGGTCGGTTTCGTTGTTTGCTTTGCTGTTCGTTTTGCTTTATGTGCAGAGTGGTGAGCCTGCCCTTATGGGTCCAGGCTTGCTTGGTGGTGTGGTATTCCTAATTTTCTTTGGTGTGTTTCTCTACTATCCAAGGGTACTTGTGAAGAAACGGGCTGAGAACATAGACAAAAATTTGGCTTATGCATTGAAGGACCTTCTCCTGCAGGTTAGCTCAGGTGTTTGTCTCTTCAATGGAATGGCGAACGTATCTGTTGGTGACTACGATGAGATATCAAAAGAGTTTGATGCGGTTGTTAGGGACATAAATGCTGGCATGAGTGAAATAGATGCTCTGGAAAAGATGGGTGTCAGGACAGAATCGCGGTTTGTCAAGAGGACGATATGGCAGCTTGTGAATGTCATGCGTTCTGGGGCCAGCGTTGTAATGGCTTTGAGGAATGTTGTAAGTTCACTTGTCCTTTACCAGCAAAAGCAAATAAGGGACTTTACACAGGAGCTTAACATGTGGTCCCTAGTTTACATGATTTTTGCTGTTATCCTGCCAACGCTTGGGGTCACTATGCTGGTGGTGCTCTCGGCTTTTAGCCAAGCTGGCGTCAGCAAGGGGCTGTTTATAGCTGTAATTGCAGTTTCGTTTTTTGCACAGGTTGGAGTAGTTGGCTTTGTGAGAAGCAGGAGGCCGATCATATATGGCTAAGAAAACTAAGGGAAAACCTCTTGGGAAGGGGCACATTGGGAAAAAGCCTGTGAAGAGAAAGCCAATTAAGAAGGCCATTGTGAAAAAACCTGGCATCCCCCCTTCCAAGAAGCCAAAGAGGCACACAAAGATACCTAAGGCCATTAAGGAAAAGCCGAAAGTGCCAGTGAGGCACAACAGGATAGCAAAGACTGGAATCCAGGAGAAGAAGCCTGAAAAGAATGTTGAGATTGGCCATCACGTGGCTGGTTTCTTCAGGGATATTTTCATATTGACTGGGCGCATCTTCCCTAGTTCTATCAGGAAGAAGGTGTATCACATGCTTGTCCTATCTGGGGATGATACCCTTCCAGAGGAGTGGCTTGGAGCAGCAATGATAATGTCATTCGTCTATTCTATCCTTGCCGTTCTGGTTTTCCTGTTTTTGTTCAAGCTGGAATTGTTGTTCCAAGCTGTGGTCGGTCTGGCTGTGTTCCTGCTTACTTTCTCTTCCTATTTCGTTGCCCTTCAGTATGCCCTACAAAAAGCCACCAAACACCAGGGATATCTATTCCTGAGAAGAAGGTTTTTCGTAAGGATGTTCCAGTCGATAAGTAAATTCTATCCATGGAACTTCAGAGAGAACATAAGGAAGTTGTTGCTTTACTCTGGGGATAGGAAATCCACTCCTGAGTATTGGGTTGGCGCTTCCTCGCTTGTTGCTTTACTCTATGCTCTAGTGGCTGCTATTCTTGTATACGGGTTCTTGCCGTATCCCATTTACGCGCCCATACTTACATTTTTCTCAACCTTTGTTGTTGGCTTAGTAGTTAGATACATGCTCTTATATTACGCCACAGAGGGCAGGAGAAAGCTTGTAGAGCGCATATTGCCCGATTTCCTGCAGTTGATAGCAGCGGATATCAGGGCAGGGGTAACACCTTTTGCTGCCCTAAGGGCTTCAGCCAGGAAAGAGTTTGGACCCCTAGAATATGAGGTTCAGTATGCCACTGCTAAATCCCTAGGCACAGGGTCATTCTCGGATGCACTTGAGGAGATAAGCCGCACGATACATTCAAGGGTCTTTGAAAGAGTTATAAAGCTATTCTCTACTGGCATTAAATCAGGCGGTCAGCTGTCAGCTCTTTTGGAAAACTCCGCTCATGACATAACAGAAACTCAGGAGTTAAACAAGCAACTGGTGTCAAGCACCAAAATGTATTCTATCTTCATACTTTTCAATATAGTAGTTGGAAGTCCACTCATGCTTGCCATTTCCCTCCAGTTCGTTGATATGGTGTCAACTTTCAGCAGTTTTTCTAGTGGAGGGGAGTCCATAGAGGGGCTTGGGATTATGGGCGGTGGGGAAACCCTGCCACCAGAGTTCCTGTTCCAATCAGCAATTGTTATCATTGTACTCACTTCCCTTATGGCCAGTGCTTTCATGGGTGTTATAAATGATGGAAGTGTTAGGAATGGGCTTAAGTACTTCATACCCCTCTCTGTGATATCCTTGGTGATGTTTTCCATCTTTAAAGTCCTGGTTAACCAAATAATCGGCTCTATGATTTGATTAAAACCAAAATCTTTTTAAATGAGTAGTGATTTAGTGATTGCAGGTGAAAACTATGAAGAAAGCACAAGCATCAACCGAATACCTGATAATACTAGCAGTGGTCATAATTGTGGCTTTGATAGTTGTTGGTGTTATGGGATGGTTCCCAAGCACTAGTGGTTCAGTGAAAGAACAGCAAAGTAAGACTTATTGGAGTACAGCAACACCGTTTTCGATTACTGACGTGAAGTACTCCGGTACAACTTTGGAATTGTCTCTGCAGAACAAGATGCAGGACAAGCTTGAGTTGACTGGCGTCACTGTTGCAGGGACTGCCGGTACTGTCACTGATACAAACTTCACTGCAGGTGAAACAAAGGCAATAACAATCACTGGCGTTCCGTCCTGTGGAACTGCAGGTGATCCATACTCAATAAGCTTGACTTTCACTTACAACAACATAGATTCAGGCATATCCAACAATACACAGACAGGTACTCAGGAATACATAGGCAAATGCAGTTAAAGACAGTGAAATACTAACCACGCTTCCGTATGGAAGCGCCCCCTCTTTATTTTTATAGTATTGGTTAGTTTTTAGAGTCCTCTACTACCTTACTTGGAGGAGCTGCATAGGATTCAGGCGCTGTTTCCAGTGCTATTCAAAAAGTCCTCAGCCTTTCTAAGGACATTCCTATCATTGTCGAATCCCAACTGCTTTAGTGCATCTTCATACCTCAACCATCTGTATCCTATGTGCTCAAAAGAAAGTTTGACGTTCTTGTTCCCCGCTTTTGCGAGGAAGAAATCTACCTTCTTGCGTATCAGTATATTTCCACGGCGAAAGAAATAATTTATCTCCTCATGGAAAGATGGCACAAACTCCACATTAAGATTCGTCTCCTCAAAAATCTCGCGCTTGGCTGTTTCCATTGGCTGTTCACCAGGCTCAATCTTGCCTTTTGGAAGGCTCCAGTGACCCTCTTCATAGTGGAGTACAAGGTACTCCCTTTTTTCACCGCCTCTGAAAACTATAGCCCCAGCTGAGTGTTCATCCATATAACCCAATCCTTAGGGATTCGTTCCGCTTAGACCAAAGACTTGTTGTTCTGGATATACCACGATACCTTCATCCGTTATTTGCATCGCAGCTATTTTTTTCTGGTGTTTGGTCCCTCTGAGCTTCAAGACCTCAACAGCGCTTTCCCTTATATCTCCCTTCCTAATGTTGTATAGGACTATAACCCCATCGGCCATGAATTCCTCAAATGTTGATGGCGTATGGATAAAAGGGTCTTTCTCAACAATAAGCAGTGACATTGCCTTGGTCTTCTCCAGAGTCCTGAATAACTCCTCGATGTATACTCTATATTCAGACATATTATCCGAGAAGAAGGAGGATATTGCTGTTAGTGAGTCTATGACTATAAGGTCAGGTTTGAAATCCTTTGGTATGAATTCTAAGCCCTTAAGCATCACGCCAGATTGGGATACTATCTCGACGCCCTTTCTCTTTCCGACTGAGTATTTTAGCGATAGACCAACATCTGTCACATCCATCCGTTTCAGCAGAATGTCTTTGTTTGACTCATCTTCCCACCCGAGTGATTTCATATGTTCTCTTAATTTTTCCTCGGGCTCCTCAAAGCTGAGGTAGAGACACTTCTTTCCCTGTAAGGCGAAATTTATGCATGTCTGCAGACAAAATATAGTTTTACCGCTGCCAGGCCCACCTTTGACAACTACGGAGGATCCGGCTGGTATGTCCTTTTCTATAAGGTCATCAAAGCCGCGTATCTCTGTTTTAAGACGCTCTTTGGTTTCCATACAAACACCAAATAAACTTAACGACTTGTCTTTTATAAGAGTTTCTGCTGTCCTTCCAGCTGTCAGTTTAAACCAGCAAAGCATTTAAACCATGACATCGTTTTACTAACTATGTACGTGCTGCTTGGTGGGATAAAGCCCCTTGTCACTGAAGTTATGGGCAGGAAGGCTACTAGGATATATATGGGTGGCTGCAACTGGAAATGCCCTTACTGTTATGTTCCAACCCTCCTTAATGAGAAGAAGTGTATGAGGGTAAATATGTCAGAGCTCATCGACTTGCTTGGCCAGATTAAGGGTATGGAAGCTGTTGAGATAACTGGAGGGGAGCCAACCAGGCAGGACGAGCAGTTAGAGATGCTCTGCAGGGTTTGCAAGGAGAAAGGCTGGCTGGTGAAGATACACTCAAATGGCTCCAACCCGGGAGTTTTAGCTAATCTTGTTACCGAGAACCTGGTTGATGTTCTAACCCTGGATGTGAAGGCACCTCTGGATGATGAGGATATGTGGAAGCACATAACTGGTGGTAGGGCTAACCCACAGAAGGTCAGGGAATCAATAGATGTGGCCCACATACGCTCGTTTGAAGGCTTGCTTGAGATTGTTGTCCCTGTTCTGCCGGGAGTCAACGATAAGGCTGAAATCATAAAGAAGATAGCGAAGGATGTCAGATACTGTGGGATATTCACGCTGAGAGGGTTTGACCCGAACCATGACCTGGTTGATATAAAGTGGAAGGAGAGAGTACCACCTTCCCACAACAAACTGATAAAGCTTGCCAAGGCAGGGAGAGACGCGCTTTATAATGTCGAGATAGTCATGATAGAGAGCGTGGAGAAGGGCATAGAGACAATTTAGTGCTTTCATATTAAAACAACAGAGAGCCAATGCATCTAATCCTTCTTTAAGTGTACATCTGTTTGGGGGTACGGTATCTCAATTCCCTCTTTATCAAAGGCCTTTTTCAGCCTTTTTATGAATTCATGCCTTAGCAGGAACATATTGCCCCTAGCTTTGGCCCGTAGCCCAACACTGAAGTTTATGGAAGAGTCGCCGAATTCCTTGTATCGCACATATGGCTCAAAATCAGGAACCCCTCCCTCAACATCCTTCATAACGTCATTGGCAACTTTCAGCACAACCTTCTCAACCTTATCCAGATTGCTTTTGTAACTTACCCCGATGGGCACCCAAAAGGATAGCTCCGGGTGTGGGCCTTCATAATTTGTTATTATCGAGTTTGCCAGTTTTGAGTTTGGTATAACCATCAGGTTGTTCTCAACGGTCCTTATTTTTGTGCTCCTCCAGCCAATTTCCTCAACATAACCCTTTTCCTCGCTTGAAATCTGTATAAAATCACCAATTCTTATTGGCTGTTCTGCTGTCAGGTATACCCCCGCAAAGAAGTTGGTTAGAGTATCCTGAAGTGCAAGCGCAACGGCAAGGCCACCAATGCCAAGTCCAGCAACCAAAGGTCCTATCTCAATCCCAATGCTACTGAGAATTATCAGGAATCCAATTGCATAGACAACTATGGCTATAATGTTCTTTGAGAACTTGAAAACTGTTTGCCTCCTTCTTTTCCTTCCCTGCAACATGTCAAGCAGATACCAGTCGAAGAACGCATTTGAGAGCCTCACTGCGGCATAGGTGAATAGAAGGATACCCACCATCAGGAAAAACGTGTTTGATGCCTCCAGTAACGTTACGCCATGGGCAATTTTTTGTCCAGCTTCCATAGTGTAAATTTGATAAACTATTTGCTTGCCCATTTCAGGGAAGAGTTCAGTTATCGTATAGTAAACAGCAAGATATAGTCCAGTGGCAACGAATATTAGTTTAAGGGGTTTTTTGGAGTATTCTATCATTCTATCATCAAGTTTTGTTGCTGTGTGCCTTGCAACTCTCTCAAGCTTGGATAACAGAAATACCCCTACATAGGACAGCAAATACATCAAAGGAATAAGCAGGATAGGTATCAGGTATTCCAGCCATTGTGGAGTCATGATAGTTTCTTGAACTGCTAGTTAAAAAAGCTTTCGTGTGGTGTTTTATTTGTTTGGTGTTTATGCCCTAACAGCAACAAGCGATGCGTGATATACCTCCCTTTGTAGGGGATGGTTTCAAATATAGCTAATCTTTAATACATCCTTGGCTAAAACAATACTCACATGGACTACGAATTCTTTGAGCATAAAGCAGACCAAGGGATACGCGGCTTTGGAAATACAATGGAAGAAGCCTTTGAGAATGGAGCGATAGCTTTGTTTGAGATAATGTGTGACACAAGCAAAGTGGAGCCAAAGAAGAGGGTTGCAATACATGTTTCAGCAGCCAGCCTGGAAACGCTCTTCGTAGAGTGGCTTAATGCGTTGCTTGCGGAAAGTGATGTCGAGGGTATGTTGTTCTCGAGATTCAAGGTGGAAATAAAAAAAGAGGGGGATAAATACACCCTGACTGGTTCAGCGGCTGGAGAGGAACTGGATGGAGATAAACATTACGTCAAAACAGAAGCAAAAGCAGCCACCTATTCCGGTCTAAAGTCAGGAGAAAAAGATGGGAAAAAGTTTTTTCAATGTGTGATTGATGTTTAGGAGGTTTTTACATGAAGTTTGTAGAGAAAGAAAAATTCGTCTGGGAAGTGCCAAAAGAGGGGGATATGCTTGTTCCGGCTAGAGTTTACGCTGATGAAACAATAGCGAACCATCTGAAAGCCGAGCTGACAGGTGAGTGGAGCGCGCTCAGGCAGCTGGTCAATGTAGCTTCGCTGCCGGGAATCCAAAAAGCAGCGATAGCCATGAGTGATGTCCATCCAGGCTATGGCTTTCCTATAGGTGGAGTTGCTGCATTTGATGTGGATGATGGAGTAATAACCATGGCTGGAATCGGTTTTGATGTTAACTGTGGTGTTAGGACCATAAGGACACCACTCAAAAAAGAAGATGTTGAGAAAAAGAAGGAGGAGCTTGCTCAAAAGCTATTTGAGCATATACCTGCAGGGCTTGGCTCTACGGGAAAGCTCAAGCTTGATGAAAATCAGATAGATGAAGTTTTGATTAAGGGTTCGGAGTATGTGATAGAGCAGGGATACGGCCTTCCTGAAGACCTTGAATACACAGAGGAGAAGGGACGGATAAAGGGGGCAGATCCCTCAAATGTGTCCCACAAGGCAAAGAAAAGGCAGTATAAACAGGTTGGTACTCTCGGCTCTGGAAATCATTACCTTGAAGTGCAATATGTTGAGGAAGTCTTCGATGAAAAGGCTGCGAAAGTTTACGGCCTGGAGGAAGGACAAGTAGTTGTTTCCCTGCACTGTGGCTCGAGAGCGCTTGGTCACCAGGTTGGCACTGATTACCTGCAGGTCTTGGAAGAAGCCAGCAAGAAGTATGGGATACCTGTAAAGGAGAGAGAACTTGTGAGCGCGCCTTTCCAGTCTCCCGAGGGGCAGAAGTATTTTTCAGCAGTGAATGCTGCAATCAACTGTGCATTCGCGAACAGGCAGGTCTTAAATCATCTTGCACGTGAGTCTTTCAACGATGTTTTCGGCCTTGCCCATGAAGAGATGCCTTTGCTTTATGATATCGCACACAATACCTGCAAGCTGGAGGAACATGAGGGGAAAAAACTCATAGTGCACAGGAAGGGTTCAACCAGGGCGTTCGGGCCTGGGAGGAAGGAGATACCCAAAGCTTACCGCAGCATAGGGCAGCCTGTGCTTATTGGTGGAACTATGGGCACACATTCCTATATACTGCATGGCACAGAGTTTGGTATGAAAGAGGCATTTGGAAGTGCGTGCCATGGAGCAGGCAGGAGGATGTCAAGGGCTAAGGCCAAGAGAGAGTGGTGGGGCGAGAGCATACAGAAGAAACTCCTGAGTCAGGGTATAGTGGTGAAGGGTCATTCACGGGCAGGACTTGCTGAGGAGGCACCCGGTGCGTACAAGGATGTGGATAGGGTTGTGAACATAATGCATGATGTCGGCCTTGCCAGGAAAGTAGTTAAACTGAAGCCAATGGTTTGCATCAAAGGGTGATACTCTTTGGTGCCTGTTGGCACCCCTTAAACACGTTGTGCACTAGCATAGTATGCAAAACTTTATTAATGGGATTTTGATAACCATAATTGGTGATTTCTTGCTGGACGCATTAACTGTAATAGGTTTTGTATTGTTTGCAGCTTCAAGCGGGTCAGGAGCTGCGGGTGACATACTATCATTGCTATTCGCACTTCCATTCTTGTTGTTTGGGACATTTTTTGTTGGTGGCTTGGTGATTTGGGCTTTTGTCATGTTGATGGTTTTAGCTAGCATTGTCCTTATAGTTTTGGCTGTAATTGACTGCGCGAAACGCGAAACATTTCATTCAATTAAAGGTGAAAACGCGAAGATAATATGGATATTGATAATCCTCATCGGTGGTATCTTTGGAGTTATTGCCTATTACTTTGCTGAGAAAAAAAGGATAAGTTAGAGGTTCCCGTTGAACGACAATAGCAGGTTTGTTTCACATGATAAACTTTGTTCCCTTGGCGGCTATAGAATCCAGTTCGGCTTCATCTGTTGGCACGGCTGCGACTCTAATATTTCTGGCTTTCTTTCTGGTGATAGCTATCTTCTGGTTGGCTACTATGTTATTTTGGGTCTGGACTATCATCGATTGCATTAAGCGCAATGAGTTCAAGCTGGGTGGGCAATCCAAAGCGATTTGGCTGGTGGTTCTGATAGTTTTTGGTGTCCTAGCATCTATAGCTTACTATCTCATTGAGATGAGAGATAACAGTTGGTATCCCAATAGGCCTAACTTACCCAGTAACGGAGGTCAGATAGGGCAAAAGCCACTAAGGCCATAAGCCTCCCAAAGCTATTTATTTGAAGAAGGATTAACAATACCATCATGAGAGTTGGAAAACACTTGGTTTCATTGTTTTTGTTGGCACTACTACTCCTGACACTATTGTTTGTGATACTGTTTTTCTCCAATATGGGAGCCGTGATGGAAGGAGGTTATGTTGGGGTTGTCCCCGTTAAGGGGGAGCTTGTCACTGATACCACAGATTCGTTCTTTGGTCAGACCATGGGAGTTAGGGAAACAATCAGGGAGCTTAAAAATGCAGATGATGACCCTTCGGTTAGTGTTATCTTGCTTGATATAAACTCTGGTGGTGGCTCGGTGGTTGCAAGCAAAGAGCTTATGCGCGCGGTAAGGGAAGCTAAAAAACCAGTGGTTGCTTACATAGGCGATGTTGGTGCTTCGGGGGCTTACTATGTTGCTTCAGCTGCTGATTCTATAGTTGCTGATGAGGATTCAGTAACTGGCAGCATCGGCGTTGTGGCTATGTTGCCAAATTATGCCTCTCTTTTCAAGAAGATAGGGGTGAACATGACGATACTGAAGGAGGGCAAGAACAAGGTTATGGGGAATCCCTATGAGAATCTCACTTCTGAGCAGAGGGAAATCTTTCAAACAATAATACAGGATGCTTACAAGAGCTTTAAGGAGAACGTTATTGAAAACAGAAATGGCAAGATATCCACTGACACTTTTGACAGCATAGCAGACGGCAGAATTTTGAATGGCAGGCAGGCCCTTGAATATGGGCTGATAGATGCAGTAGGCTCGCGTGAACTTGCCCTTGAGAAAGCAGCAGAGCTTGGGGGTATCACAGGCGAGCCAAAGGAAAAGGTATTCGCCCCGTCACATAGTATATTGAGTGGGCTATTTGGTGATATCGGATATTCTGTTGGGAAGGGGTTCATTGATGGCCTTCAGGAAAACACTCCAAAATTGAGCGCTAAGGTGATTTGAGCTGGAGTCGGAAAAGAAAAAGAGTGTGTTAAAAGCGTTCTTGTTAGGTTTTGTCATATCCTCAGTGATAATCGTTGCATTCCTTTTGTTTGCAAACAGCTTTGGCCTGGACTTTCGCATGGGTTTTCCGCTATGGCTCATTGAGAGGAGAGACAGCTTGACTGGTTTTGTAGTTTATATATCATGGTTTATCCCTTTCATAGTTGGGCTTGTCTTTGCTTTTTTTGATTTCTTATCGATGCTTTAGTCTTTTATGCCACTATTTTCATAATTTAATCATGGCTACCCACGATGAGCTTGTAGAAGCGGTTAAGTTTCCATTCACAGCTAGAGCCAAGGAGATAGCCGAAGAGGCTGGCTTCAGTTTTGACAACCCAAACGAGGTTGTTCTTGAAACAGCAAAGATGAGGGTGTTAAGCGCGGTGAAGCCAAGTGTGCGCTTTCGCCTTGGGGAAAGCGTTTCCGAAACTGGGCTGGTGGTAGAGCTTTTGTCATTTCCTGTAGCTAAAATCTTTGTTTCATTGGCCCACGACTATACCCTAAGCAAGAAATTTGCCCAGTCTGAAAGTGATAGGCTTAGAAGGAATCTCCAGCTGAGCGGAGACCCAAGTCTTTACAAGAAACTCGCAGCTGAGATAGGGATAAAGCTGGTCAATGGCAAAGTTAGGTTCACAGATTATCTGAGGGCATTACCCAACAAAAAGTTGGTCAATACAGATATGGATGGGGGGTTTATCCCTGTGGATGACGCGCTCTTGGTGGAATTAATCGCTAATACCTTTAAAAGCAGAATATTGTCAGAGCATTCAAAACCCACCAAGCTGCCAAAGATATTCCAGATATACACTAAAGAGATAAAGGATGAAATCAATGTGGTTTCATATGAGCAGGATTTTGGCTCCCTTAATGTTGATGCATTTCCGCCATGCATCAAGGCGCTAATCGCTGAGGCAAGGTCAGGGAAAGATATGCCACATCAAAATCGTTTTGTTTTATCCACTTTTTTGGTCAATGTGGGAATGCCTACGGAGCAAATAGTAAAAGTCTTCTCAGCTACACCAAATTTCAACCAGAAGAAGACAAGGTATTATGTTGAGTACTCTGCAGGGAAGAAGGGCTCCAACGTTAAATATACCCCACCGTCATGCAAAAAAATGCAGTACTACGGGTTGTGCAGGAACAAGGATTCCCTGTGCCAGAGGGTGGGCCACCCATTAAGTTATTACGCTATGAAGAAAAAATCCTCAGGGGGAGTTAGGTGAACCAAGATTTTATTTACCGGAAGTTCAGGGACTACTATTCTAGAGTTGAGGTAAAGGCCCCATCGCAGATAGAGCAGAGGGAATTCGGTGTTGGAAAGGATAAGAAGATAGATTCCAGGCACCTAATGTTTAAGTCACAGGATAAGCTTAACTTTTATTTGCGCTCTGCGGTCCCGTTTTACATATCCTATTCTGCTGCTTATTATGAGTTTCCAGATGCGAGGCCAATGCCAAACAAGCACTGGCTTGGTTCTGATTTAGTCTTTGACTTAGACACTACTGATTTGGACCTTAGCTGCGACCACCCCCATGATATGGTTTGCAAGAAGTGCATGCGCCAGATAACTATAGAGTGCTCTAGGCTGGTAAATCAGTTCTTGAGGAAGGATTTTGGCTTCAAAAAGGATAAGATGCGAGTAGTCTTCTCAGGAAATAGGGGTTTTCACGTGCACGTGTTTGACGATGAAGTTTTTGACCTATCTCAGGAGGCAAGGAGAGAGATAGTCGATTATATAACCGCAGAGGGTCTAAAGGTTACCCGAAGGGGCGAGGGCAAGCAGGTGCTTGGTCCGAAAGTTGGTTCTTCAGGCTGGGGTGGGCGCATCGCCCTTGTGTTGCAGGATTCAATAGAAAACTCTGCAAATGCAAAGGAATTTGTCAGGAAGACAGGTATCGGTATGAGTAGAACCATTAGTAAAATATTTAAGAATAAGCAAAATAGTCTGGAAGCATTGAGCACTGGAGTATGGAGCAAAGCACAACTCACAGAGGAAAACTGGGATGGACTCGTGCTTGAGGTTGCCAGGAAGTTGCGTGTTAACCTTGACAGAAATGTAACAGCAGATATGGCCAGGCTGATGCGGCTTCCTGGTTCTTTACATGGGGGGACAGGATTGGTTGCGTGTGAAATAAAGGATGTGCGATCTTTCGACGCGTTCTCTGACCCAGTGGTATTTGGCGACGAGACTGTTGCAACAATTGGAAAGAAGGATATGCAGTTCACGCTTAAGGGAAAAGATTTTGAGATAGAGAAGGAGCATAAAATTAACCTACCGGAATATGCCGCGGTTTATGCTGCCTGTAAGGATTTGGTGAATATAATTGAGTGACTTTGGGTTTGAAGAGTTAAGGAGCCTCCACAGGAGAGAGAAGGAGGAAAATAACATATCTGAGTTAGGCAACAATTTCTACAAGAGGCTAGCCCTCCTTATAAAGAATACTAAGGAGAGTTATGAGGGAAGTCCCGATGCAAATAAGCTAAGGCAGCTTGAAAACATAAAAAAGCTAGCTGAGGACTTGTTCACGCTGAGGGAGCAAAAAATGGTTTTAAAGGCCCTGCGCTCCATTCGAACGGGCAAGAAGGAGGAGCACCTAACACCAGAGGAAGAGAAAGTGTTCAACACCATGGTTGATGCCTTGATGAAAAATCGCTCGTTTTTCAAAAGTATTCTTGGTGGTGTTTATCCAGAGGAGGAAATTCCGAAAACTATTTTAAATAAAGAGGAACATAAAATAGTCCTCATTAGGATAGTCAAGGAAGTTCCTCGTTTCGTAGGGGCAGACTCTAAGGAGTATGGTCCATTTGGCAAGAATGACATGGTCAAATTGCCCGAAGCAGAGGCAAATATTCTAGTTAAACGAAACTTAGCAGAGGTTGTGTGAGACATGAAAATTCCTGAGAAGATAAGAACGTATTGCCCTTACTGCAGAAAGCATACAGTGCATAAGGTAAAAGTGTACAAAAAAGGTAAGACCAGGTCTACTGCTGCTGGTCAGATGAGGCACGAGCTGAAGACAAAGGGTTACACCAGCAAAATAGCGGGTAAAGTTATGGTCTACAAGCAGGCAAAAAAGCCAACATTGCTTTTAACCTGTTCTGTTTGCGGCAAAAAACACTATAAAGTTGTTAACAGCAGGACTAAGAAGCCTATTGAGCTGGAGAAGGTGAGCTAATGGGAAAAGATTCTCATTTCCTACTGGTGGTTTGCCCCGAATGCGGGAACAAACAAAGAGTCTTTGAGAGAAGCAGTACTGAAGTAAAATGCACTAAATGTAATGCCGTTCTGGTGAAACCTCGTGGCGGAAAAGCCGAGATAAAAGGGAAAATAGCCAAGGTGTTTGATTGATGGAAGGATATCCCCGAGAAGGAGAGCTTGTGGTATGCAAGATTAGACGTATTGAGAGGTATGGGGTATTTGTTGATTTGATAGAGTACAACAAGGAAGGTTTTGTCCACATATCAAACATAACTTCAGGTTGGGTTAAGAACATAAGGAGCCACGTTAGCGAAGGCCAGCTGAGAGTGGGGTATGTTGTGAGGGTCGATAAGGCTAAAAACCTTATTGACATATCGTTTAGAAAGGTCAGGCCAAACCAGGAAAGAAGAAGGATGGAAGAGTGGAAGAAGGGCAAGCATGCAATGAAAGTAATAAACAAGGTAGCTGATGACCTTGGAGAAAGCTTTACTGATTCTATTGGAAAGGTGGTTCCTCCATTGGAGGAAGTTTATGGGGAATTGTATGCAGCTTTGGAGGCATGTAGTATAGATGGCCATAAGGCTTTGGAGGGCATCAAGATACCAGATAACTGGAAGAAAGCGTTGGTTGAGGAAGCTAGAAGGAGCATCACACCACCATCAGTCCAGATAGATGGGAAGTTGACCATGCAGTTTTACTCACCTGATGGAGTTGAGAAGGTAAAGCAGGTTGCAAAGGAGATAGCCTCAAATGGTGTTTCAATAGGTTACGTTAGCGCTCCGCAGTACAGCATCAGTATAACAGCACGTGACTATCCTACAGCTGAGAAAATCCTGGGGAATGCAATGGAACAAGCAGAGAAACAGGTCAAGTCCCATGGGGGCTTATTTGAGTTTAAGAGGTAACTTTCTTGATGAGATTGAGGTATTGTGAAGTTTGTGGCTCTTACACACTAAAAGAAGAGCATTGCGGGAAAAGAACACGTTCTGGCCACCCCCCCAAATTTTCTCCAGTTGACAAATATGGTGAGTATCGTAGAAAAGCAAAAGGGATGTTATGATGGAAGAGTTCGAGGTAGTTATAGAGAAAGAAGTGAAGCTGAATAAACCCATCCTAATTGAAGGCCTTCCGGGGCTTGGTTTGGTTGGGAAGATAGCAGTGGAACACATAGTGAAGGAATTAAAGGCTGAGAAGCTTGCTACAATGTATTCTGTTTATTTCCCTCCACAGGTTGTCATACAGGAGGATGGGACTGTCAGGCTGATGAAGAATGAGTTTTACTACTGGAAGTCTGGCAAGAAGAGCCAGAGGGACCTATTGTTCATAATTGGGGATACCCAGGGGTCTAGTCCGGAGTCTCATTACAAGCTATGCAACAAGATACTTGATGTTGCTGAGATGTATAACTCTGATATGGTTTACACTCTTGGTGGATTTGGGGTTGGCCATATGGTGAAGAAGCCAAAAGTCTTTGGTGCTGTGACACATAAGACACTTTTAAGGCCCCTGAAGCAGGTTGGAGTTTCCTTTGAGAAAACTGGTGGCGGCATCATTGGAGCTGCGGGGTTGCTCCTGGGTTTGGGAAAGCTTAGGGATATGAAAGGCGTTTGCCTTATGGGGGAAACTCACGGCCAGATAATAGACGCGCGTTCTGCAAAGGCAGTCATTGATGTCATCGGGAAAATTTTGAAGGTGGATATCGATACTAAGGAGCTTGATAAGAGGGCGAAGGAAACAGAGAAGGCACTGAAGAGAGTGCAAAAGCTTGAGAAACAAAGGATGTCGGTTGAGTCATTCCCAATGGAGTCAGAAAGCCCAAGTTACATACGGTAATCTTTATGCTGGTCAGAACAGACCTTCACATACATGGGCCATATTCAAGAGGGACTTCTAAACAGCTAAGCATACCAAACCTTGAGAGATATGCAAGGCTTAAGGGCATTGATGTCCTCGGGACAGGCGATTTCACCCACCCTGGATGGCTGGCCCACCTGAGGGAACACCTTGAAGAGAGGGATGGGCTCTTGTACACAAAGACCGGCTTCCCGTTTATGCTTACTACGGAAATATCCAGCATTTATTCACAGGATGGAAAAACCAGGAAGATACACCAAGTGGTTTTTGCCCCTGGCTTTGAGGTGGTTGAGCAGATACGGGCTGAGCTTTCTAAGCATGGTCGGCTTGACTACGATGGCCGGCCAATATTTGGGTTATCTGCCCCTGAGATAGTTGAGATAGTCATGGGTGTGAGCAGAGAGTGTTTCATCTTTCCGGCACACGCATGGACGCCATGGTTCTCTTTGTTTGGCTCTAACTCTGGTTTTGACAGCATCAAGGACTGCTACCAGGACCAGTTGAAACACATTCATGCTATAGAAACAGGCTTGTCCAGCGACCCACCGATGAACTGGCGGTTGTCTCAGCTGGATGGGTTTACTCTGGTTTCGTTTTCGGATTCTCATTCCTTCTGGCCATGGAGGATTGGGAGAGAGGCCACAACGCTTGACTGTGAGCTTTCCTACAAAGGCATAACTGATGCTATTAAAGAAAATAAAGTTGAGTATACTGTTGAAGTTGACCCTGCTTATGGCAAATACCATTGGGATGGGCACAGGAACTGTGGCATACAGATGTCCCCTAAGGAAGCGTTGAAGCATAACAACATCTGCCCTGTCTGTGGTAAGCCGCTGACCATCGGTGTTCTTCACAGGGTGGAGGCTCTTGCTGACAGGCCGGAGGGCTTCAAGCCAAAAGGTGCGCGCCCCTTCAAAGAGCTGCTTCCGCTATCTGAGCTTATATCTGCAACGATTGGGAAATCCCTTAACTCAAAGGCAGTCTGGGTGGAATTTAACGCGCTGACACGTTCTTCTAACGAGTTTGAGGTTCTCCTGGATATGCCTGAGGAGGAGCTAAGCAGGAGGACGCGTCCTGAAATTGCAAGCGCGATAATGAAGAACCGCTTTGGGCAGGTGAAAGTCAATCCTGGCTATGATGGTATTTATGGGGAGCTAGTGCTTGAAACAGCTGGTGTCCAGAAAAAGCTATCTGAGTTTTGAGTTCTTCAGCTTCGACCAATTCAACGGCAATGGAATCAACTGCGTTCATTACTTGCAATTCCTCGACTTCCAGTTCAACACCTTTTGGAGAAACTCCCCTGGATATATTCTCCATTCCTATAACTTTCCTCATCTCTGCCGAAACAGTCTATTGCGAAGACTACCAAAGAGGCAATCAAAAGAACCCAGCAACTCTTTTCATGATGTTCCCTCAGCCACTATTTCTCATAAATATCGGATAGAGCTACCAAGGGATTTTTTCAACTTCTTCAATGCAATCCTGGCGGTCTTCTTCGTCTTCTAGGTTAGCGCAGATTGACTTGTCTCTGCGGTAAGTTGCAGCGGTTCTATAACAATAGTTTTTGGCGATTCCCGTCTCGCAGAAAGAAAGGTTTCCAGTTATGGCTGCCTCACACCCGTGATCCCTGGCTAAATAATGGCAGTGTTCTTTTTCACCGTAGTTGAAAGCCACCGCGTTATTGCATTTCCACTCACTGGCCCCTGTTTTCCTACATAATGAGATATCATGATTCCTAACTGCAACGTCTATGATGCAATCTATTTGATCGAAATGCTCTAATCCCGAACAGTCTTCTGATGTTTCTGCGACCCAAGAAACCCCGCGCATGCAATAAGGACTGAAGAGGATTTCTCCGTTAAGGATACCCTCCCCCCATCCATAACACTTGCTGGAATTCTTGGTTATCATGGCTTCTAAAGTCTTGCTCTCTTCTCCCTCTCCAAGCAGGTAAAGGCAGTAATCGTACATGGGGCCAGACAATTTATTGCAAACTTCTTTATCTTTGGTCCTAACTGCTATACCCATTATACACTCCGTTCTTATCTCCCCTTTACAAGCTTCTATGTCCTCGCTTGCGACTGCTTTCTTGCAATAGCCAACGTAGTCCTCCCTTTTTGCATCCCTCGCAACAGCCCTTTCACATAGCTCTATGCCAGGCCCTGAAATAGAGCTCCCTTCAGAAGAACCTCCGTTTTCTCCCCCAATACATCCAACTAAAACCAAGGAGGATATAAGCATAATCAAGCAAGCGACTTCCCTCATTTTATCACCGCACATGATATTAAATCCTAACAGTTTTTAATGCTTACCGTGTCCAGAAAAAGCTATCTGAGTTTTGAGTTCTTCAACTTTCGCTCAAATTCTCTCATAGATATGCTCTTGACTTTTTTAGTTTTGCCCCCAACAGTCATAGTTTCAAATTTCATGTTTTTCAATATGGCATCCAATGCATTAACTTGGTTGTGAAGTCCAATGTCTTTGCTTTGCGGCTTCCTTGCCTTCTCCAGTTGCGAAGCTTTCCTGACGAGTTCCCGGAGTTCCTGGTGTTCAAATGGCTTTATGCCCTTCTTCCGCACGAAGGCTTCAAGCTCTTTGTTCTTCTTGATTTCTTCGTTTATTGCCCTGGCCAAGTTTTCTGCAGCTGCCATTCCACTGAGCTTGGGACTAAGCCGTTTTTTCAGTATGGTTGTAGTTCTAACCATATACTCCTTTCTAGAATCATGTGTCTTTGCATGGCGGGTGTATTTTTTGAATGCTCTCTTGATTTCCTCCCTTTCTTCATCGTTAAGCTTGCTCCACCTCACCAGCGCTTTACCCCCGGTTTCCCTTATAATCTGTAGCATCCCTATCGTTTCTTTCATTATGGGTGTAGCATGCCTCTTCATTACCTCAAATTCCGACATCTCCGAGTAGGGTATATTCCTGTCAACGAATTCCTTTTCCTTCTTCTCACCTTTCTTTATATTGCGGTAGGTATGCGTGCTCAAGAATGAGTTTATACCATTTGCATAGAATTTTCCGATAGAGCCTTTTATCAGGTCTCTAAAGACCCTCCCAGGAACTTTTATCTCCACGGACGGCAATCCTTTCCATTCACTTGTAGTGAGCTTACCGCGTTTTATCAAATCTTCAACGAATTTGTCCCCTTCCTTTATCTCAAAGACAGGGAAGATTTTAGTTCCACCCTTCACCTTGGCTTTTTCTTCAAGGCCCTCCCAGAGCTCCCTAATCTTGAAGCCATAGTCCCCGCCATGATATGTTAAAAATAAGAGTGGCCTTCTGATAGTTTTAGGACCCTTTCCTGTCATTATTTTAGTTTCTACCTCGGTGCTGGTTACCAGTATAGTATCCTTCCTACCTTTTTTGCCTTCGTGTACAATCTTGGCAGAGTAAGCATATCCAGCTTTTGGCTTTTCAACCATAGATGAACTTTCTCAATCAGATTTAATAACTGTTTTGATGAAGGACACCAGTTGGCTTAGGGGGATATTCTTTTCATTGCCGGATGCCATGTCCCTGACTGTCACTTTGCCATTCTCAAGGTCCTTTGGGCCGATTATAACTACTTTTTTGGCGCCTATTGAGTCCGCATATGCAAACTGCTTGGCAAGCTTCCTGCCCATCAAGTCAGTTTCAGTAGGAATGCCAGCAGCCCTTAGTTTCTGCGTTATCTCTAAAGCTTTATCCCGCACTTTATCATTGACTGGAGCTACATAGATGAGCTCTTGTGGAGCCTCAGAGAATAATCCCCTCTCATCCATCAGCTGGATTACTCGCTCGATACCGATGCTCATGCCTGTTGCTGGTGTTGGTCTCCCCCCATATCTCTCTACAAGATTGTCGTACCTGCCACCGCCGGCTACGCTCCACTTACCACCTTCGACGGCACCCTCAAATACATTGCCAGTGTAATAGTCAAGTCCTCGCGCCAGGCTCAAGTCAACTATAATTTTCTTCTCAAACGTTTGTGTAAATCTGACTAATTCAGTTAGTTCCGTGATGCCTCTGGTCATCAGTTCGTTTTTTCCCAAGGGTTTAATCTGTTTTAGGACGTCTACTAGCTTGCCATTAAGCTCAGTTGCATCCAGCAATTTCTTGGTTACGTTTGCTTCAAAACCCTTTTCAGCTAATTCTCTCTCAACGCCATCTCTGCCTATCTTATCCAGCTTATCCAGAGACCTGAAGACATCAACCATCTCTTTTTCCCTGAAGCCGCACAGGAGAGCTAGCCCTTCCAGGAGTTTCCTGTTGTTTACCCTAACCTTAAAGTCCTTAAAGCCAAGTTCTTCCATGACATCACACACAGCAGCCAGGCACTCAGCATCTGCAAGCGCGCTTTCACTTCCAAAGGTGTCGATGTCGGCTTGCCAGAATTCCCTGTACCTCCCAGCTCCTGGCCTGTCGTATCTCCAGACCCTACCTAACATCATTCTCTTGAAGGGCTTTGGCAAGTTTGGGTTTGAAGCCACTACGCGGGCAGTTGGCACTGTCAAATCGAATCTAAGCCCGAGTTCCCTGTCACTCTGGTCTTTAAAGTAGTATAATTCTTTTTTGATATCTTCTCCACCGCCGCCCTTGCGTGACAAGAGCTCGAAGTATTCAACAGCTGGAGTTTCCATCAGCTGAAATCCATACCTCTTGAATATGGTCCTGGCTACACCAAACACATACTCTCTCTTGCGCATATCTTCTGGAAGGAAGTCGCGCATTCCCCGAACCGTTTGATAGTTCACCATATCCACCTTTTGTTTAGTGGAGTTTTTATTATTTCCACTTCTTTCGCGACACGTATGTGCCCCAATTACCTATATGCCTGTGCAATAAGTTTTTTAATTCGTTAAACCATAACTAAAACCAATGGCGAAAAATAAAGAGAGTAAAGAGTATCTGAGTAAAGAGTACCTTTTACCTTGGGCTTATGATAGGCACGATTTGTTGAATTACCTGCAAATGGCGGCCGGATATGTTGGTCTGGTAGATGGAAAAATGGAGAAGGACATCAGAGATATGAAAGAAAGATTGGACATGGCGAAAGGCTACCTGATACAACAAAAACTCAGGCACAAACCGTTTGATATTGAGACCAGTAAACCTTACCATCCAGAACTCGATAAGGACGAGGAAGAAGCGAAGTTAGCATCCGAGATTAAGGAGATTCATAAAAGAGTTAAAAAAGTGTTGAGGAAAATAGGGGATAATCCATCTAATGAATACTTGAGGAAGGGCAGGATGGCTCTTGAAGATGCAAATAGGTTGCTTGAAGTCCAGAAGGCACGTTTGGAAGGGCGGGTTATCCCATATAGGGAGGCAAGTTTGAAGGAGGTAATTGAGAGGGTAGTTTCAAAGCACCAAAGAAACGCGGATTTTGAGGTCGAGCTGGATCCCGAAGTGAATTTGAAAGTTTCTGGTTCGCACTTTGAAAGAGCCCTTGACAATCTTGTGATTAACTCAAAAAGGGCATTTAGTGAGTGGAAGGAGAGAACTGGGGAGAAACCAAGAATCAAGATAAGTTTAAACAAGAAAGATTCGGATGTCCTCCTCCACATATCTGATAATGGCCCCGGGTTTTCTGAGGATGTATTGAAAAGGGACCCCTTTAAGCTTGGTGTTACAAGCAAGGAGCGAAAGAAAGGTGGCGGAACAGGCTTGGCGATTGTGAAGAATATCGTTGAATCCCATGGGGGCAGTATCCACATACTGGACAAAAGACCAGGAGCTCACTTTGAAATGAAATTTAGAAGAATATCCAGAAAGAGGTAATAAGCTAAACATCTTAACTTATGACAAGAACTTAACAGGTGATGAAATGCCATTGTATGAACATCCAAAAGGCGAATTCCAAACGAGGAAAGTCAGAGTGAATGAGAAGTTTTCCCTGAAGGGAGATATCGGACCTTCCAAGAGGAAGATTGAGTTCCAAAGTAAGTACCATCCGTTGAATAAGGGAGGTCTCGGCGAGGATTTCAGGGCGAAGATGAGCAGAGGAGAAGCGCATCATGACAGGATAATGGTAAACCCGAATGAGAACGAGTTTCTTGATATAGTGACGGAGAAAAAAGGAATTGGGCAGCATGAAACCAGGGTAGCTCGTATTCGTTTCAATGAGGATACAGGCAACTACAGGGAGATTGGTAGTGATATGATTGGGTTGTCACCCGATGTGGACAAAGCCAGGAATTTCCATAAGGATGTGATTGATGCTGTGATGAAGTCTGATAGGATTGAAGGCATCCTCGATAAGCTCAAGAGGAAATACAACAAATGATGAAGGTAAAAGAAGCTTTGCTGTGGGAGCCATTTGGGGAAGAAACCGGGAAACTAGTCAAGTGTCATCTCTGTAGGCATGGCTGTGTTATTGTACCTGGGAAGCGCGGCCTTTGTCGCGTGCGGGAAAATCGTGATGGTAAGCTGTACGCGCTTACCTATGGGAGACCCTGTTCTACAGCTGTGGACCCAATAGAGAAAAAGCCATTGTTTCACTTTCTTCCAGGCACCGATGCTTTTTCTATAGCAACTGTTGGCTGTAACTTTCGCTGTCTCCACTGCCAAAACTGGGAGATTTCACAGGCAAATCCTGAAGATGTGCC
>JAGHAM010000005.1 GCA_021161465.1 Candidatus Iainarchaeum sp.
GTGCAACCCTTCTGGTGCAACCAATCTTCCTACAATCGGGATACGGATGATATTCCATCCCCTGCAGGTTTAGAAAGGGTGCAACCCTTCTGGTGCAACCAATCTTTTTGAACCCACGCGGGCTTGCGCCCACCGGCTTTCAGGAACCTATGCTCCCAGTCCCTCAGGGCACCTATGCCTTCAGGTCTATACCTTTAGGCATACACCTTTGGCATCAGTTCCTCAGGTTACTGGTGCATTTGGAACTTTGAAACCTCTGGGGCTTGCCGTAGGCAACCCCTAAAGCGTGAACCGATTTGCGGCCACACCTGGTGCTCTTACGCTGAGCGTAAGACACCTAAAGCGTGAACCGATTTCGCGGTTCGGTTACTCAAGGCCGGCGCGTTGAACCGAGCTTTGCTACCTCCGCAGGCTATATATTCTATTCCAAATCTTAAAAAGGTTGTAGAAAATCATTGAGTTTTAACGGTGGGGTTGGTACCATTCATCCTTGTCTTCCTTCTTTTTTATTTGTATCATTTCTCCAATGTTTACCCATTTCCTTCCCACTTTGGACCAGCCTCGTTTGTTGAGTAGCCCCTGTATCTTATCATCCTTGAAAGCTTCCCTTATTTTAGTGTTCTCGTGGCCGTGTATCTTCATTACTTTCTCGATATGGTCCGGCCTGATAGTACTCTTCCGAAGCAGTAACTTTATAATAGTCACCAGTTCGTTGTGCCCTACTTTGGATTTATGTTTGCCCAGCACCCTAAACTGCTCGTGGAGCGTATTCGAATCTACCATAGTCATCCAGAGAGACCCTAACCCCTTCTCCTTTTCAACTTTGTCTATTGTCTTGTTTGGGATAGCTTTGATACGCTCCTTTCCAATGAGCCTTTTCCCAACATTCACAATTCCCTTTTCGAACCGCTCTGTGCGAGTTCTCTTAACCCTTCTCCCTGCCATCCTATCCACCTAATTAAATTTGCACTACGGGACTTAAATATTTTCCGTTTTGTAGGTCTTTTCGGTTAGAAATGAGCATAGCTGTGGAAACATGAACAAAAAAGAAAAAACGAGTTAGGATATTGTTCTATTCTTTGAGTTCAATCTCAATCATGACTTGGTCGGGGACTTTGACGCGCATTACTTGCCTTAGTGTGCGCTCGTTGGTTTCTACATTGATAAGTCTTTTGTGTATTCGCATCTCCCAGTGTTCAAAGGTTTCAGAGCCATCGCCACATGGGCTTTTCCTAATTGGCACTTTAAGTCTTTTTGTAGGGAGTGGAACAGGCCCGCTAACTTTAGCGCCTGTTTTTTTGCATATCTCTTTTATCTCATGGCAAACACTATCTAATCTCTTAAAATCTGGTCCAGTGAGCTTTATTGTAGCTACTTGCATCTACTTTCACCAATAATCCAACTAATACTGAGGTGGGGGGATACCCCCCCATGGTTTTACTTCGGTGTTACTGATTGCACCATTCCGGCAGCTACAGTCATTCCCATGTCCCTAACTGCAAACCTTCCAAGTTGTGGGAAGTCTTTAGCTGTTTCTATGCACATAGGTTTGGTTGGAACAACCTTAACTATAGCTACATCACCGGTCTTCAGGAACTTTGGATTCTCTTCCTTTACTGAACCGGTTTTTGGATCTAGTTTCTTCAATAGTTCAGTTATTGTGCATGCAACCTGTGCTGTGTGGCAGTGGAATACTGGGGTGTATCCAGCTGCTATTGCACTTGGGTGTTGCAATACCACTATCTGTGCTGTGAATTCCTTAGCAACTGTTGGTGGATGTGCATCGTCGCCGACGACATCTCCTCTTTTTACATCTTCTCTGCCTATACCCCTAATATTGAATCCTATATTGTCACCGGGTTCTGCTTTTTCCATTTGTTGGTGGTGCATCTCTATGGTCTTGATTTCACCTTTAGCTCCTGATGGCATCACAACAATCTTTTGCCCAATTTTCATGACACCTGTTTCTACTCTCCCAACAGGGACAGTTCCAACACCCTTTATGGTGTAAACATCCTGTACAGGCACCCTTAATGGCTTGCCCACTGGTTTCTCAGGCGGGTTAAGCTCATCCAATCCCTCCAATAGGCTTGGACCGTTGTACCAAGGTGTCTTGTCCGTGCTCTTCTTGACAATGTTAGCTCCCTCATATGCTGAGGTTGGGATATATTTTACATCTGTATCCTTGTACCCTATTGTCTTCAGGAGCTTCTCAACGTCATCTTTTGCCTTTTTGAATGACTCTTCAGAGTAGTTGGTGGTGTCCATCTTGTTTATGGCTACTATAAGTTGCTTTATACCGAGTGTCCTTGCAAGGAATGCGTGTTCCTTGGTTTGTGGCTGGACTCCTTCCTGGACAGCAACCACCAAGACAGCAGCATCTGCCTGTGATGCCCCTGTAATCATATTTTTAACAAAATCTCTGTGCCCTGGTGCGTCTATAATCGTGAAGTAATACTTATTCGTCTTAAAGTCCTTGTGTGCTAAGTCTATAGTTAGACCTCTTTGTCGTTCCTCTTTCAGTCTATCCATGACGAATGCATACTCGAAAGTAGCCTTTCCAAGCTTATCTGCTTCTTCCTTCAGCTTCCTCATAGTATTTTCGTCTATGGAACCACTATCATACAAAATTCTACCTACTAGTGTTGACTTTCCATGATCAACGTGTCCGATGAACACTAAGTTCATATGCGGTTTGTCAGCCATTGTTGATTCCTCCTTTTCTCTCTTGTTTTGATTTTTTAAGTATTTAATATTTCCTCTATTAGGAAGCATAATCCTCTGGTTTTGGAAGCTCTTTTTTCAAGCCTTTGCGCTCCCTTATTTGAAGGATTATTTTCTGCTGAAGTTCTCTTGGCAAGCGTTCATATCCAAGGTATTCCGTGCTCCATAAGGCTTTGCCCTGGGTTGCTGAGCGGATGTCACTGGAGAATCCAAACATCTCCGCTATTGGTGTTTTACCTTCAACAGTTATGTGGTCCTCGTCCTGCTCTATGTTGATTATCTGACCACGCCTACCTTGCAAGTCCTTTGTAACCGAGCCAAGAAGCTCCTGCGGCACTGTTATGAATACCTTTTGGATTGGTTCAAGCAGTACAGCATTGGCAAGCAACATAGCTTGGTGTATCGGGCTTCTAATTGCAGGCAGAACCTGGCTTGGCCCTCTGTGGACAGCATCTTCGTGTAGTTTTGCATCGTGGAGTATAACCTTGACTTTAGTGGTTTTCTCGTGAGCCAGTGGCCCCTTGTCCATGGCTTCTTCAAACCCTTGGACTATGAGTTCCTTGGTTTCATTGAGATACTGTATACCTTTGGTCATATCGAGTAACAGGCTGTTGTTGTAAATGTCCCAAGGCTTCTTGCACTCGTCAGCATTCATACCAAGTTCCCTAAGTTTAGCCGCCAGGGCTTTCTGGTCCTTTAGGTCCTTTTTAGTTATCCCACCTTCAACAAGGGCTTTGTAAACACTGTCTTCAAGTGGCTCCACTGTGAAATAAAACTTGTTGTGCCTGTTTGGACTCTTGCCCTCAACCTCTGGAGATTTCTTCGTGACTGTCTCCCTATATACTATTATAGGCGGGCTTGTGATGACATCTAGTTTTCTCTCGCTTCTAATTCTATTCTCAATGACCTCTAGGTGCAGTTCACCCATGCCAGATATAAGGTGTTCTCCAGTTTCCTCATTTATCTCAATTTTTATCTGTGGGTCTTCTTTGGCAACCTGTCTTAAAATCTGGATTAGCTTTGGCAGGTCGCTTGGACTTTTGGCTTCTATACTTTTGGTTATAACCTGCTCTGAGAAGTGTTTCATTTCTTCGAACGGCTCTATCTTTTGGTCTGAAACAGTTTCTCCAGCATAAGCATCCCTCAATCCCCCAACTGCGATTATATTGCCTGCGGAGATATGGTCAACTGGAATTCTCTCTGGACCCATATACACAGCAACCTGCTGAACTGTGTTTTGCCTTATGGCATTTACAAGGTTCAACGTCATGCCCTTCTTTAAGGTCCCTGAGAACAGCCTGCCTGTGATTATATCTCCTGCATGTGGGTCAATTGTTACATTAGTTACCATGAAAGCAACTGGACCATTGGCATTGCACTCTAACATAGACTTTCCTACTTCACTATCGATATCACCATGCCAGATTGTTGGTATCCTGTACTTCTGGGCTTCTTTTGGGTTCGGCAAGTGTTTGATTATGCCCTCCAACAATACTTTGTTCAGTGGAAGTTCTTTTGCAAGTTCTTTTTGTTTACCCTCTTTCATATAGTCATAAATGTATTTGAAGTTGTGTCCTGTTCTTTTCATGTATGGAACGCTTATCGCCCAATTGTGGTAAGCGCTACCGAAAATCACACTACCATCATCTGGCTTTACCTGCCATGCTTCCTTGAATTCCTTTGAGGCCATTCTCTTTATGAATTTGTTTACACGGGCGATTACCTTAACAAACCTTTCTTGCATTTGTTCTGGGGTAAGTTGGAGCTCATTTATCAGTCTGTCGACCTTATTGATGAATAGTATTGGCTTTACTTTCTCACGCAATGCCTGCCTGAGAACAGTTTCGGTTTGGGGCATTGCACCTTCTACAGCGCATACTACAACCACAGCACCATCAACAGCTCTGCAAGCGCGAGTTACGTCTCCAGAGAAGTCGACGTGGCCAGGTGTGTCTATGATATTAACCAGATAGTGTTGTTCGTTGTAATCTTCAACTAGTGATATGTTAGCAGCGTTTATGGTTATACCTCTCTCTTGCTCATCTTCGTGAAAGTCCATAACGAGTTGCTTCCCGGCAAGCTCTTCACTCATCATTCCTGCCCCTGCGATGAGATTATCTGTTAGAGTGGTTTTACCATGGTCTATGTGGGCAACTATACCTATGTTCCTGATGTGCTCTCGGTCTTCCATGAGCGTCTTTATCCGCTCTACCATCTCTTCTCGTCTTCCCATTTAAATCCCTCTTTTAGTCTTAAAACCGCTAACATAAAGGCTTACAGCGAGTGAAGATTATTTCCCTACTGGTATAAATAGGTAATGGACTTACCTTGCTCCTCTTGCTACCCGCTCTACCTCATTCTTTCTTGCTATAGCCAGGCTTGTTGTCTCACTGTTTGCTGCAGCTATCAATTCCTCTGCCAGGGCTTGGCCTCTACTTTTTTTACTTTTGTAGGCCCTCACAAGCGCGCCTAGGGCTAGGTTCCTTAGGGCAAAGTTTATCCTTCTCTGTGGGCTTATATCAACGGCAATGTGCTTGGTTATGCCGCCAAACTTAACCCTGGTTGTTTCTTCTCTTGGAGCTGAATTTTCGATGGCTCTAACCAAAACCTGGATTGGGTTATCCTTAGTTTTCTTATGAATTTCATCAAATGCTTCTTTTGTAGCTTTATAAGCCTGGTCTTTCTTTCCACAACCCTTCCTTGCAGTTATTCTCTTCCCACCAATCTTTTTCCTGGTTCCAGAGCGCATTATTGCGTTTATAACTCTTTCAATTATTGAGATTCTGTTTCTGTCAATTGTTGAAGAGGCATGCCTGCCGAAAGTGTGGAATGTGAGAAGTGGCTTTAAATTTATGTATCCTTTGAGTCCAGGATCAGTCACTACAATGTCTCCTAACTCCCATTTGCCGAATACTTTATACCCATGAATAGCAGGTGCTTTCTTTTGGGAAGTCTTTTTGTCTTCAGGTGACTTTTCTTTCTTGGTTGCGTCACCAGTTGCTGCGGGTTTTTTCTCTGGCTTTTTTGGTGTGCCTTTTTCAATTTTTGCACTCTTGTTTTTTTTCTTCTCAACTTTCTCGTGAGCTGTTTTCTTACTGCTCTTTTCCTTTGTAGTCTTCTTTTTAGGCATTTCTATCTCCTTGGTTTCTCTTTCTTCCCTCTTCTTATTTCTTCAAGTGACATACCCGCCACTTTTATGACCTTCCACCTGACTGCTGGGAGGTCACCTAAAGTACCACGCGCAGATGACCTGAGTTTCTCAACAACAACTTCATCGTGTTCATCTATGAAGTTTATAGCGCCATCACCAGGTGCAAAGGCAGTTATCTGCTTGCCATTCTTTATGAGCTGAACCCGAACGCACTTCCTTAAACCTGAGTTTGGCTGTTTTGCTTCCAGGGCAACTTTCTGCAGAACGATTCCTCTGGCTTGAGGGGAGCCGCTTAGGGGGTCATGCTTTTGCCTCATCTTCAGCTTTTTCCTCTCATAATTATAATCTGACCACTTCTGTTTTTTCCTCTTCTTGAGAAGGTTCCTTCCGCTAAATTTTCCAGACATTTCTTCACCTTATCTCTATATCTTTTATCCCAAAGTATCTTTCCATTAGCACTCTTGCCCTTTTTATTCTATTACCTTTCTGGCCTATCAGTCGGTTCTTTTCTTTGCTCGATACAATCATTTTGGTTTCTGATAGTTCTATACTATCGAGTTTAGCCGGAGCAAATAGGTTTTGGATGAATTTTTTTGGGTCGCTTGAATACTCGACAATTGATATATCCTTCTTAGTTTTATTTTTTATTTTTTTAACGTTTTCGCCCCTTTTTCCAATGGCTGCCCCCATGCTACCTGGCTCGACAATTATAAAGGCAGTATCCGTGTTCATCACACAATCCTTTACTCTGGCTCCGGTCGTGTCCTCAAAGTACTGGATGTATTCAATTTCTTCCTTGCTGAGCTTCATCTAGTTGACCTCAATTTGGTTATCTCTGCTTGTCCTGGTTCCATTATTGCCATGGCCGATACCGGGAATGGTTTTCTGCAAATTTCTCCAAGTTCCAAGCTAGTGCCGCTGAATTCATGTACTGCTACACCAGCAATTTTTGAGCGGTGAACTATGTTTTCCTTCGCTACCTTTGGGCAGTTTTTGCTGATTATCACTAGCTTTGGTTTTTTTGTCCCTAGAACCTTCTCAACGGAGCGGGTCCCAAGGGACACTTTACCTGTTTCCAACACTCTCTTGATTATGTCTATATCACTCACGAACTTCACCCTTTCATCCCTAATTTAACTCTCCCAGTCCCAACAGGTACTGGTTGTCCAACTATTATATTCTCGGTGACTCCCTTAAGCTTGTCCTCGTGGCCTCTTATTGAAGCTGTGTGCAAATGCTTCACAGTCTCCTCAAATGCGGCCCTTGCTAAAACTGAGCTTTTTGAACCTGAAATCCCCTGGCGACCTATTGGCTCTGGCTCCCCTTTGTAGCACATAACATCTGCTACCAGCATGACATGCCTTGGATTAACCTTTAGCCCTTGGGTGTCCAACACTTCTTTAGCTTCCTTTATTATTGCATTTCTTGCAGCTTCAACTCCGAGAGTTTCATAAATCTCCCGTATGTCGTTTGAGATAACTCTGCTGGCATCAATTCCATCCAACTTGAGTATGTCTTTTAGATTGGTTCCATCAGTCTTTATGAACCATCCACTTCCATCTGGTTCTTGGAGGACTACTGCCTTCTTTATATCCTTTATACCACAAAGTCGAGTCTCAAGGATGCGCTCTGTGAATCTCCTGAGCGAGGATAGTGTGGCGAAACCTGGCTTGAATATAATTGTGTTGCCCTCAACTTTCTTTGCTTTCCTCCTCACTTCTTTCTCAAGCTTTCTAACAGCATCTTCAAGTTTTATCCCGTGCTCTACAAGGACATCCTCTTTCAGTATGACGTTTATCTCCTTGTCTTCAAAATTTTCCTCAATCGTAGCGAACTCAGTTAGAGAAACATCCTCTATCTTCTCTGCAAATTCTATCACCCTCTCCTTATCAGCTCTTAGCTCTGGCTCAAGGTGTATTTCCATTATAGGCATTGAAGGCTTCCTTCTTAGGTCGACTATCTCTATAAGCCTTGGAAGGCCCTGGGGCACAGCTAACTCAGCCACACCAGCATAGTGGAATGTTCTCATGGTCATCTGTGTTCCTGGTTCACCAATGCTTTGTGCTGCTATAGTTCCAACAGCTTCTCCCGGCTGTATCTGGTTAGCTATGTACTCTGCTAAAACCTGCTCAGCTATCCTCTTAATATCCTTGGCGTTCATGCCTTTTGTCTTTTCCTCAAGTTCTTCAACTATGGATTCAGGAAGCTTATCTCGATATTTTTTGAACAGAGTGGCGTTAGTCGTAATCATCACCTTCATCTTCTATGTTTATCTCGTCCCTGTCTTTTTCCTCTACGTAGGTTTTGGTTTCCAGTCTTACAGCATAATCCCCATGGCACTTCATTGGGTCAGTTCCGTCTTCACCATATTTGTACTGGACTATAACATCGTCTGAATCTCTTACAGTTCCATCTTTCCTTGCTACAATGTCTTGAAGGGCATTCACTAGTCTTCTTTGCATATAACCGCTCTTAGCTGTCCTTATACCTTTGTCTACAAGGGCCTCACGCCCACCCATTGCATGGAAAAAATACTCTGTTGGGGTTAGCCCTTCCATAAAGCTAGAGCTTACGAAACCTCTCGCTTCAATACCCATCTCCCCTTCCTTGAAATATGGGAGGGACTTGTTCCTGTAACCTCTCATGATTCTTTTTCCTCTGACAGCCTGTTGTCCTACCATAGCACTCATCTGGGTTACGTTCAGTAGGCTACCTCTGGCACCAACCCTACTCATTATTATTATGGGGTTATAATCAGAGAGGTAGTTAGCAGCAACATCACCTGCGTCTTTCCTGGCTTTACCCAGTATAGCCATTATCATATCCTCCATAGTTTCCCTAAGCGTCTTTCCTGGGAGTTTTTTCAATCGACCTTCATTGTAGTCCTTGATTATCCTGTTCACTTCCTGCCTGGCGTCAGCTATGATGGCTTTTATTTCCTGTTGGGCTTCTTTAGATATCCTTGTATCCTCGACAGATACTGAAAATCCTTGGTGCATTGTCGATGCAAGCAGGAGCCTTGTTGATTTATTCAGGAACTCTTTAGCCTCTTCTGGTCCATACTGCCTAAATATAGTGTCCAACAATATACCCTGCAAGCTTACCTTGTCAATCACACCAGAAACGAGCTTCCCGCGCTTAATCTTTACATAGGCATCATATGGGCACTTGCTGCCAACGCATTTTTCACAGTCTCTGCAAAGCAAGGAACGATATTCTAGATTGAGTGTGGATGGGAGAAGCATTGAAAACAGCAACTTCCCGGAGTAATTGTTGCCAATATCCGGGCTTGGCATTTTTTTAATGCCTGCTTTAATGAGAATCTTTTCTGCTATTCTCTTGTCAAAAGCAGTTCCTTTTTTGGTTAGCAGGTAACCGCCACTTACTATATCCTCATCACCTTTGATTATCGGTGCACCGTACCTTGGGCTTATTATCTGGTTTTGCACCAGCATCAAAGTTAGTGCTTCTGCTTTAGCCTCTTCTGTTTGCAGTACGTGCATGTTCATTTCGTCGCCATCAAAGTCAGCGTTGTATGGCTTGCAAACTGCAGGGTGTAACCTGAATGTCCTTCCAGGCAGGACTTTGACAAGATGGCACATCATGGAGACTCTGTGGAGTGATGGCTGCCTGTTGAATAGGACTATATCATCATCTTTGAGTTGGCGCTCTATGACATATCCAGGTGCAAGCTCTTGGAGTATCTCCTCCCTATTCATGTCTGTTATCTTTTTTCTCCTGCCATCGGGACGTATTAGATAGATTGCCCTCGGGTATTCTGTGCGTTTTATGTAATCCTTAGCATGGTTAATGTTCCATTCTGTGATTTCTTCAGGAACCGTAAGCTCTTCAGCGATTTCCCTTGGGACACCAACCTCATTTATGGAGATATTTGGGTCTGGCGATATCACAGTTCTTGCTGAGAAATTAACCCTCTTTCCTGATAGGTTATACCTAAATCTGCCTTCCTTGCCTTTAAGCCTCTGGGCTAATGTCTTTAGCGGTCTGCCAGAGCGGTGCCTTGCAGGAGGTATGCCAGACACTTCATTGTTGAAGTATGTAGTTACATGGTATTGAAGCAAATCCCATAAGTCCTCTATAATTAATTGTGGGGCACCTGCACTTATGTTATCTCTAAGTCGCTGGTTTATCCTGAGGATATCCACAAGTTTGTGCGTCAGGTCATCCTCACTCCTTTCACCAGTTTCCAGTGTGATACTTGGTCTTGCGGTTACTGGTGGAACAGGTAATACAGTTAGGATTGCCCATTCAGGTCTTGCTTTCTTTGGGTCTATACCAAGGAGCCTCAAGTCTTTGTCTGGTATGAGTTCCATCCTGCGCCTTATGTCTGACGGGAGAAGCCTCCTCTCTCCTTCATAGAATGTCATTGGCTTTATTAGTTTTATTTTCTCCTGTTTTTTGCCACAGTGTGGGCATTTACTTACTTTCTTGGCTTGTGAAATAACATCGAGCTCTTGCTCCTCTGGCAATTCCCCACTCTCAGTTATAAGTTTCTTATATGTTTGGATTTGGTCTGTTGGTAGCAGGAGCCTACCACAAGAGCGGCAGGTGGTCTTTAGAAGAGAGTAAATCATTTTTATGTAGCCTATATGGATTACAGGCCTGACAAGCTCTATATGGCCAAAATGACCTGGGCATGTGGCCATCCTGCCGCCACATGTCTTACAGCGAAGACCTGGATCTATTACACCCATATGCAAGTCCATGAGGCCGCCCTCTATAGGGTAGCCATCTTCATCGTAAGTGTCTGGTATTACCACACGTATTTGGCTCATCTTCCTTATAGTGTCTGGGTCAAGAATACCAAATTCTATGCTGTCAATTTTTTTTGTTGTTTCCCCTTTCACATGACCACCTACGCTTTATCCTTCAACACTAACTTTGGTTTTATGCAGCTGGCTTTCATCTCATCCAACAATAGCTTGAATGCATACGACATCTCGACTGGTGTTACTCTCGTTGACCCACAGACAGGGCAGTACTTCTTTTTCCTTATCTGGTCGTCTATGGCTACTTCACCACAATCTTCACATATAAGTTGTTCTATGACATCTGATTCTTTCAAAAGCCTTTCTACCAGCACCATTGAGGCCCCATGACCAATAAGTGTATCTCTTTCCATCTCTCCAAACCTTAGGCCACCTTCCCTTGCTCTTCCTTCTGTTGGCTGCCTGGTTAGTATCTGGACAGGACCGCGGGACCTGGCATGGATTTTGTTTGAAACTAAGTGCTTTAGCTTCTGGTAGTATATGACACCTGTGAAAATTTCAGCTTCTATTCTTTCACCGGTTTTTCCATTATACAGCACTTCTTTACCATCTGCTCTGAACCCCCTTTTTAGGAGCATTTCTTTTATGCCCCCATAGTCGATTGGTTCAAAAGCAGTAGCATCCATCTCAGTTCCCTTGAATGAGTGCGCTTTACCACATATCACTTCAAGTATATGCCCAATAGTCATTCTTGATGGAACGGCATGTGGGTTCATTATCAAATCAGGGGTTATGCCATCTTCATTGAATGGCATATCATGCTGTGGAACAATCATTCCAACTACTCCCTTTTGTCCATGCCTTGAGGCGAATTTGTCGCCTATCTCTGGTATCTTTTGTGACCTGACACGAACTTTTATGAGTTTGTTTCCAGTAGGAGCTTCGGTTATCATAACAGAATCAACCACGCCTTCTTCCCTATGCCGCATGATTATAGAGTTCTCTCTTCGCTTTTCCTCCATCATGCTTAGCTCGGTTACCTCTTCAAGGAACCTGGGTGGTGAGGTTCTCCCAATTAGAACATCTCCACCTTCCACATAGGTTTCTGGAATCGCAATTCCGTCCTCGCCTATGCACCGATAAGCTTCGTCCCCACGGTAACCTTGGATTTCTGGGTTTGGTAGTTCAAGCCTGTCCTTCTGACCGCCGGGGTATCTTATTTCCTCTGCGGAGTAAGTTCTGTAGAATTCTGAACGCATTAAGCCCCTCTCAATGGAGGCTTTGTTAAGTACAATAGCATCTTCCATGTTGTAGCCCTCAAATGGCATTATGGCGATTACTACATTTTGTCCAGCAGGCCTTCTTGGGAGCCCTACCACTCTTGATTGCATAGTTGAAACCATTGGTTTTTGTGGATAATGGAGTATGTGACTTTGTGTATCCATCCTTTGCATAAAGTTCGACTGGTAGATACCCAGTGCTTGCTTAAGCATGGCTGATGCCATGGTGACTCTTGGGGATGAATTATGGTGTGGCATCGGTGCCACAGATGCAACAGAACCAAGTATCAAAGAAGGGTGGATTTCTATGTGGGTGTGTTCCGGGGTAAGCTCTTCCTCTGTTATTGCTATATACGACATCTCTTCTTCTTCTGCGTCTAAGTACTCAACGATGCCTTGCTCAACTAGGTCGTTCCAACCAATCTCACCTTTCTTAATCTTTTCTATGTGCTCTTCAGTTAGTTTGGGTTTCCCATTTTCAACGACTATTACAGGTCTTCTGGCTCTCCCCGCATCAGTATTTATATAAACTTCATCCATGTCAGAATAGTAACATACATTTAGTTCCTGCGGGAGTTCTCCTTTCCTCCTTTTGGTCTTAAGGGCTTCAACTAGTTCTCCAGGTTTCTGGTGGAAGCCTATCAGCTTACCATTTAAGTAGACACTTGAACCTTTCATCTAGAATCACCCTTTAGAACTACTCCTAATTTCTTCAGAACAGTTTCTAGTTTTTCCTCTGGGCAACCGGATGAAACTATCGCACCCATAGCAAAATTCTTAACTAAACCACAGCTTTGCCCTTCTGGAGTTTCGTTTGGGCATATCTTGCCCCAGTGGGTCGGGTGGAGATCCCTAGCTTCGAAGTGTGGGTGAACTTTGCTTAGTGGTGATATAACGCGCTTCAGATGTGAGATAGTTGACATGAATGTTGTCCTGTCTAATAATTGGGATACACCAGTCCTCCCACCAACCCAGTTACCAGTTGCCATTGCATACTCTATCCTGCTTGTCATTGCATCGGGCCTGACTAGGGTTTTAAGCTGTATCTTCTTTCCTCTTGCTACCGCCCTATCAACCTGATAATTAACATCCTTGACGAAATATCCAAAACCATACCTGAACAGCTCTTCCATTAGCATTCCAGAAAGTTTTATTCTCTTGTTTATGTAGTGGTCCTTATCATCTTCCTCTTCTACGCCGTTTGCAACGTCCGTTGCCTTCTCTATCATCCTGCACAGGAAATATGCTTTTCTTATCCTGTCATCTTTAGTTGTGCCTAGGTGTGGCAGAAGATAGTTGTCCAGTATTTGTTCAGCTCTTGATTTTCTGTATTCCTCGGGCTGTCCTGCTGCAACACGTTTTCCAAGGTAATCTAGAGCCTCATCCCTATTTTTAACCTTCACAGCCTCGACGTTGAGCAGCGTGTCATTCTTGAATTCCTTTTTGCTCCTGAAAGCACCAAACAGTTCTTCATCTGTTGAGAGCCCTAAAGCCCTCAATACAGGGATGATGTTTAGGTTCCTTGGTGATGCAGGGAATGATATGTAGAATATGCCGTTCTCTCTCCGCTCGACACCTATCTTTGCTCTGAAACCCCCTTTAACAGAAAATATCCTAACAGTGATAGCTTCCTTGTCACCGCGCATCTTCTTTGAAACTATCATCCTGTTTTGGGCTAAATCTTCTATCGCAACCAGAACCCTTTCAGAGCCATTTATTATGAAATAGCCTCCAGGGTCGAGTGGGTCCTCTCCAAGCTTTATAAGTTCATCCTTGGATAAGCCGTTTAGGTAACATAACTTTGATTTAATCATTACAGGGAGCATCCCTATGAATACTTCCTGCGTCTCTTTCTCCACACCATTCTCAAGTAATGTGTGCTCTAGGAACACTTTCGCTTCGTATGATTGGTTTCTAAGCCGGGCTTCCATTGGGGTTATCTTCCTGTGGGAGCCATCTGCTTCAAGTATTTTAGGTTGTTCAAGTCTTATCTTACCCAATTTTATAGTTACACCATGCGAAGAGTCTATGACTCCCTGTTCATCGACTATGCTTTGCAGGTGATTCTCGATGAACTGATTGTAAGAATCCAAGTGTTGTTTTACGAGAGAATTATCCCTTAAGAATGTTTCAGCTACTTCTAAATACAAGTGCTCACTCCCCCTTCAGTAAACCATCCTATAGTAGACAGCCTTTCCAGCAGTTGGCGAATTTCGTGTTATTTTTATGATATCGCCCTTCTTTGCCTTTATTGCCTTTACTACTGGGTCTTCCCTCAGGATTCTAGGTAGTTGGTCTTTTTTGAGTCCGTTAGATTCTAGAAATGCTTTAGATTCTTTTTTAGACATTATCTCATGCTTTGGTACGAGAATATGATTTACAATCACCTTCGAGTCGAGCATATATTCTCCTCCAAAAAGAAGACCTCTCAATATTTTATTGATATACCTATAAAAGCTTTTTGGTTTTCACATAGTCTGTATAAGTGCGATGAGGCTCATTCCAAACACGAATATCATAAATGAGAAGAGCACAGCAGCGAATTTTATTTTTTTGAGCTTGTCCTGTTTGTCCTTGATGAGTTCCACGGCTTCATTGAAGATTGCCTTTATTTGGTCGTCCGAATATCTCATCTTTCTTAGTTTCTCTTCAATCTCTTCCTCATACCGTCCCTTCTCTATCAGTTCCTTTGTTGCCAGTATGATGCTTTCCTCAATTTCATCGGTGTCCTCATCAATCATAGTTTAGCTTATTCCTGCTTGATATTTAAAGTTTTGTGCTCTTTTGGTAGTCTAACCCCTACTCTTATTGGCTGGAGATATACCACCACCTATTGAGTATATAAGCTAGTAGAAACAGCGCCCCGGCCGGGATTGTTCATGCTCTTCCAAAGGGGAAGGGCTTATAAGGGAAGGGGGAATGTGTCTCCCTTCCTTATTTTGAACCCGGGTCCTAGGATTTCGGCTCGAACCATGTCATGATGGTATGTATCAAAACCTTGGTTCTGATCGACAGTCCCAGATGATGGGCCGCTACACTACCGGGGCATATGTTAGTCCCGCCTCCCGGATTTGAACCGGGGATCTATACCGGAAAGTTTATTCGCTTTCTGTCGGTGACAGCAAACGCGGCTAATAACGCCCATGGCGTTGATCTTTCTACAGCCGACCGCGTTACCCCTACGCTAAGGCGGGTCTTGTAATTATTGCCATTCTCTTCTTTTTAAGCTTTTCCAAACTTTTCTTGATTAAACTTCTTCCTAAGAAGTTTCCCCTTTTCTTGATTAAACTTCTTCCTAAGAAGTTTATTGTGAGGAAATTTAAGTGGGACCGTCGAGAGTTTCCACCTAAGCAGATTGCGTAGCAACCTCTATGGGGGTGATAGGGGATGTATCCTATCTCACACGAGCGGATTGCGGGGTTGTTCCCAATCCCCCGCGGGGGTGATAGGGGGTGCATCCCCCATTTTGAACTCGAGTCACGGGCTGTTCAGGCCTTTCCTGTTATCAGAGATATTCGCGTGTTCAGGAAAGGCACCCGAAGCCCGTAGGATGGTCCAGGCTACCCTACGGTCCCTTGCTTTAACTATAGTTTTGAGTTAGATAAAAGCCTTATAGGTATAATAGTCGAGCACCACCAGTTGTTCATTTAGAATAACAAACGAGTTAGCTAATCCTCATAACTGCCGATTAAACAGTTAGGGGAAATCAATCATTCGTTTTTAGTTCTTGGATTATCATCTCTGAGGCTTTCTTCCCCGACATTAACATACCACCAAATATGGGGCCCATCCTTGGCGAGCCGAACACAGCATTAGCAGCCATACCCGTGACATAAAGCCCAGGGTAAACCTCTTTTGTGTTCTCGACCACAAGCTTTTCTGAGCGCTCAGCCCACATAGACTTTTCCCCCTCTATTTTGCCAGATGGAGTTTTTAGTTTGCCAGTCTTTTTTTCAACTACTTTGCAGACTTCCAGTGGATGCCCAGTTGCATCTATACAATATTTTGCTTCTATAGTTAGCGGGTCAACTGGCAAGCCAGCGATTTCGACGGTGCTCCAATTAAGGACAAAACCAGCTACTCGGTTTTCTCTCATCATAACATCCTCAATCATCATACCATTAAACAGGCTAGCTCCCGCATCAGAAGCCCCCGACACCAACTTTGCTACTGCCTCGATTGAGCTGGCAACATACTGCCCCTCGGATTTTTCTGATTTTATATCAAAGTCATCCAATATGGGTTTTGCCTCCTCTTGGACTACTATGGTTGGGTACATCATTCCACCACCCCACATGCCACCACCAAGGCTTAGTTTTTTCTCAAAAAGGGCGACTTTGATGCCGCTTTCAGCTAAGTATTTAGCAGCTACAAGACCGGATGGTCCACCCCCTGCTATTGCCACATCCACATGGAGATTATCGAGAAAATGCTTCACGGATGTTTCCACTATGGCTTTGGTTATACTGGTTTCATCAATCATTTCTACCCCCTCTCTCCTATTTTGGGTGAAGCTCTTTAAATAGCTACTAGGATTGCACCAGCAATCATGAAGACCGAGGCGATGGCCCTCTTTTTGATTTCTTTTCTCTCTCCAAGCCAGATGTACGCCAAGGCTACGGCAACTATGAGATTCAGCCTGCTTATTGGGTATATCACGCTTATGGGAGCATCTTTGAACGAATAGGCGAATAGGTATAGGTAATAAAGGATACCATACAGCACTCCAGCAAGCAGTATGTACCAGCCCTGGTTTTTAATGATTTTCTTCAGCTGATGTTTTCTTCTTGTTACCCTTATCCCATGAAAGAGGCATGGTACGAGATACATAGCTGCGCCGTAAAAGCTCTTGCTAAACCTGATTAACATATTGTACTTGTCTAGGAGGGTCACCACTGCAGTAAGAAAAGCCGTCACTATGGCAAGCTGGACACCAATGTGCTTTAGTTTTTTAAGCGCGCCTTTCTCCCAGGTCAGCGCCAGCGCGCCTGAAAATATCAAAAAAGTTCCAATGAGTCTCCCTGCAGTTGCTTCCTCATGAAGGAAGACCACAGCAAGGGCAAACAGGAACAACACTTTCAGGTTGCCAAGTGGCGCTATAAGTGAGGCCTCTGTGTGCTTTGCTGCTGTGAACCCAACTATGTTTATGGAAAACCACAACAAAGCTGCAGCGAGGAATGGAATCCACTCCCAACCAATTGGCAATCTTGTCTTTTCCAGAAAGATTAACGGGATAAAGAAAAGGCCGGCAATAAGCGTGAACAAGAAGGAATAGCTTGGCACGTCTTCATCTTTGGTGATGCGGCGATGAAGCACAGTTCCCAAACCACTTATGAAAGTGGCAATCAGCACAGCTACAAGCCAGAGCATAAAGATAATTAGGCAGGCTTAATTAATATTCCATGCTGTGAAGAAACTATCGCTAATTCACAATTTGAACAGTATGGGAGCAAGGATAAAATTGAGGAAGTATAAAATATTCTGGTGAAGATTGGCGACCTAAGGGAGAGAATACCAGGTTGGGGCTATCCTCCATTTCCTAGATGGCCGTATGCGCGAGTTCGGTAATTGCCCCAGTTTATTTGAGGATGTTTGCTTCAATAAGTGGTTTGTCGCTTGGTGAGTTGATTTGTGGCGGGTGTAGTAAGGAAGTGCTTAAGTGGCCATTACTGTGGATGAGTTCATTGAAGACTTGAAGAAGCGTTATGGCGTGTTCACGCGCAGGGACCCGTTTGAGGTCCTCATATTTACTGTGCTCTCTCAGAGGACCAAAGATGCGAATAGCTACAAGGCCAGTGAGCAGTTATTTTCGAGATATAATACTCCGGAAGAGATTGCAGACGCGCCTTTAAAGGAGATAGAAAAACTTATCAAACCGGCTGGCTTCTATAGGGTGAAAGCAAACCGAATTAAAGAAATCGCTAGAGTTATCTCTAAAACAGGTATGCCCACAGACTTAGGAGATTTGCTAAGGTTGCCTGGGGTTGGAAGGAAGACCGCTAACTGTGTTTTAGTCTATGGTTACGGGGAGCCAGCGATTCCAGTGGACATCCACGTACATAGGATTTCTAATCGCCTTGGATTTGTGCATACAAGAACTCCTGAGGAAACAGAGCGCGAGCTTATGAAGATTATCCCAAAAGATAAGTGGATTCTAGTCAACAGCCTGCTGGTACGCTTCGGCCAGGAGATATGTGGTGCAAGGCCTAAATGTTGGATGTGTCCTCTGATTGATAGATGCCCATATCCAGACAAGAAGCTCAAGTAAGTCATTAAAGTCCTGTGGAAGAGATGTATCAATCAATGTTGTTGGGGTATATTTATAATGTTTTAATTTTACAAAGTTGCTGATGGAGAAACCTAAGAGAACCTATGATTACATAGCTGAGAAATCTGTGGCACATTCATTGACTGGTAGGTACCCTCACATATACAAAGAGCACATAAACTCTTTTTTGGAGCGTAGGGGCATCATGGATAAATTTGGGGAACATTCAGTTACTCTCCTAGAAGTTGGAGTTGGTGTGCCTTACAGAGGTGAAACTCCTAGGGGTCTAGGCGTGAAGCATGTTTTGGAAAAATTCCATAGAAAGATAAAAGAAGCCTTCATAATGGAACCAAATCTAGATGCTTTCAGAGATGCTCGCGAGTCATTAAAGGATTTAAAAGGGTTCAAGCTCGTGCATTTCGGTGAGGGTTATAGAAAGCCAATATATGAGGAGTCTAAGGCTGGCGCTCCAACGCTAAATCTTATACAGGCAAATTTGTTTTCTTCTCTTCCATCCAGAAAAGCAGACATAACTATTTGCTCCCGTGTGATGGAACATTTCTACGATAAAAAATATCGACATTCTTTCCTTTTCAATCTCCTTCTTGCTACAAAGCCAGGTGGATACCTGATACTGAGTGATACTGCCCTGAGTAGAGAAACCGATAGGAAACTCTTTGAAGAACACCTCAGGCCTGGTGGTCTCAAGTTGGTTCATCCAGACGAGTTCCCGACAAACAATGAGATAAACGAGAAGTCCAACATCTTGGTTTTAAGAAAGCCAGCTGGCAAAAAAGGGCTTAAATTTGATAGGGAAATCTATGACCTAATAGACAAGTTAGGTAAGGGAAGGCCAGAGGAACCATAAGTTGATGGCTATGAAACGTAAACTTTACTCGCTGAATTTCCTGTATGGCTTTGGCTTCACAATGGTTTCCAAGCTGATGCCGGCCATACTTGCCTCTGCTAAGATTGCAACTAGTGCGTTCCAGATAAGCCTAGTCAGTGCAAGCTATCATCTAGCAAGAAGCATCAGCACCATTTATTCTGGCTACCTCTCCGATAGGTTCGGGCGGAGGAAGAGCATGCTGGTTGGCTTCCTTGTGACAGCTTTGGTGGCCTTCTTCATGCTTTTCGCAAACTCGATAGAGTTATACGCTATAGCATTTTTCCTGATTGGTCTTGTGGCGTCATTATTTTATTTGTCTCTTGGTGCACTGGCATCGATAATCTTCAAGAAGAAGGCAGAGGCTTTTTCAAAATTAGAAGCTGCTTATCAGCTTGGGTTTATAGCTGGTCCGTTCGTTGGTGGTGCCCTGGCTGTCTACATGGGGAGTTTTGAGCTGTCACTCTTTGGTACACATCTACACCTCACCACTCCTTTGATATTTTTGGCATGGGTTATCATCTGCCTGATTGGCTTTTTCGTTTCCCTCTCAGTCCCCGTTACTACTGTAAAAAGAGCGACTGTACGGGGGACCATAAAGGACCTGTCCACTGTTTTCAGGAAAAATTTTATCGGCTTCTCCTTGTTCTTTGTTGTTGGGAGTTTTACAATTGGTTTCGTTGAAGGCGCCCGTGATATACTTGTTCCATTAAGGGCAGTGGACCTAGGAATGGGAGTGCTTGATGTTGGAGTGATTTTTTCCGTATCAGCGGTAATAACTATGATAGGCGTCATTCCCGGAAGCAGCATTTCTGATAGGTTTGGTAGGGGGATGGGTCTGGTGTTGGGGTTCTCTCTGGTAGCAGTGGCATTCGCGCTTATGGTATCCGCCACCTCACTGGTCGCGCTGGCAGTTCTTACAGGTTTGCTATCACTTGGCAGGTCAATAGCCCTGGCAACTAACAGGGCTTTTGCATCTGATATAATTCACGAGAAATTCCGGGCTACTGGGTTGTCTGCGGTGGATGCGTTGTTCCTTTTCGGGCGAGTTGTTGGTCCGCTTGCAGCTGGGCTTCTGAAGGATGCTATACACTTCCAGGATGCGGTTCTCTTCTTTGGTTCTGTGACGGCTGTGGTTGTAGTGCTGTCTGCTGCTTATTATCTTATTGAAGAGAGGTAATTACCTTAAAGAACATAAGAAGGTGGAGGCTTCGTTTTCCCCCACGGTTAAAATAAATCAGTCAAAGAACACATCTAGTAATTTCTCTGGGGTCTGTGTTTTTGATAACACTCTTTACAATATACTGGTCTACCCTCTGTTGGCTTGAAAGGAACTTCACATTCCGCGCCACAGTCAGAGCAAGTTGCCTTATACATCTTTCTAGGCTGACCATACGAGTAACTCATTTTCTCACCTCTTCTAACTAGCACCATTACTTCAAATAAACTAAAGAGGCAAGAGCCTAACTAGAAAAATACTCGAAGGAACAGCACTTATAGTGTTATTGCATATGTTGGACTATTTAAACTAATGGGTGTGTTCATCCCTTTAGCTAGAAGAATACTATGGTGTGCTTATTACCTTACTGGAAAGTATTCCTTGTACTTCAACGGGTTTATTTCTTTGAAAAATTTTGGTGCGTCCTCTGTAAGCATCAGCTGCAAATAGTAGGAGAGCGCGCCGTGTAACCCATGTGACTCTAGTCTTCTGGCTGATGTCACAACCCTCGGCTCGGGTAGGAACACAATTCTCCCAAACTCACTTGCCTTCTCACCGAATTTTCCATCCTCCACTGGGGAGTTAGGGAAACCACCAACTTTTCTGAAAATCCGTTTCGTTGTGCATAAGTTAAAACCACTGAGCACACCATGATTTGAGAGATACTTGAATACGAAGTATTGGTTCAGGAGCTTTGCTGCCATGGAAAGCTTTCTCGATTTCTTTGAGAAGGTGAACCCACATGTAAGTGCCGCAATGCTCTTGTCCTTCAACACAGAATGAACGACATCGATGTAGTTTGGGGGTATCACCGTGTCAGCATCTATAAACACCAAGGTTTTGCCTTTGCTGACTCTTACACCTTTGTTCCTTCCCCTCCATATACCTCTCCTTGCGAGCACAACTTTGTCTGCATACTTCTCAGCAATCTTAACAGTCCGGTCTTCACTGTATCCATCAGAAACTATTACTTCGTAGGACAGGCTGGTGTCTTGCTTGTTTATAGCCTTCAAGCAGGCTCTTATCTCCCCTTCTTCATTCAATGTCGGAACGATGATAGAAACATCCATGCAATCTATAACGCAGGCTTGTTTTTAATTATTTGTCCTTCGCCTTCTTGATAGGAGATTTAATCAGTGTCGTAGAGTCGAAAGTAGCTAAAAAGAAGTTTTTTGTTAGTTCTATTGCACTGGTTGGGCAAATATCCTGGCACAGACCGCAGAAGCAACACTTCCCCAAGTCCACCTGTGGATACCTCTTTGGATACTTATCTTTGTAACCCTCAGGTGCTTCAACCATTTCTATTGCTTTGTTTGGGCATATCCTAGCGCAGAGCCCGCAACTTATACACTTGCTTATGTCATAGTTATGCTCACCCCGATAACCATCTGCTATAGGGATAGATTCATCTGGAAACTTGACAGTCATTGGCTTCTTGATAAGGTTTCCTAAAACTTTTTTTACAACGCCAACTTTCATTTTCATTACCTATCCATATCCGCTGGGCATGAGTTCAGGCTCCAGTAAATAGCAGGGACATCTGAGATACTGTTTCCTGGCAGTATGTGCTCAAGTACTGGTATCAAGTGCAGGAAGGAAGGACCCCTGATTTTAACCCTGTATGGTGTGGTGCCACCATTGCCAACCATATACATAGCTGCCTCTCCTCTTGAAATTTCATTCCTGATATACACTTCTCCATTTGGGATTTCAACTGAGAGTTCTGGCTTTAACGAGGGCTCTCTCACTTTCCCGCTGGGCAGGCTATCTAAGACCTGCTCTATGATGTATATACTTTCTTTCATTTCATCTATCCCAACCATACATCTGGCGTATGCATCTCCCTCTTTGCGTGTTGGAACTTTAAAATCTAGCTGTCGGTATATTTCATAGGGGGCGTCTTTCCTTACGTCTGCCTCAACACCACTTCCTCTAAGCACTGGCCCTGTTGCTCCAAGTGCTATTGCATCCTTCGCGCTTAAGATGCCAACGCCCTTTGCCCTTGCTTCAAAGCTTGGATTTTCCAGTTCCTCAAGCTTTAGCATCTCCTCCACCTTATCCAGTGTTGCTTTTATCTTTTCCACAGCTCCTGATGGTAGGTCTCTCCTTACTCCCCCAGGGCAGATATAACCTGTAGGGTATACCCTCCCGCCAGTTATAAGCTCGAATAAGTCTAATATATAATCTCTGTATCCAAAAGCCATTTTGAAACCAGTGTTGAAGCCAGTTGCTAGTGACATTGCGCCATACCATATCATATGCGATTGTATCCGGGATAGTTCTACCATTAACACCCTTATGTATTTGGCCCGCTCAGGCACGTTAGTCCCAATAAGTGTGTCCACAGCTTCTGCGTGTACAAGATTCCAGTTAAGTGGTTCAAATACGCAAATCCTATCGGACAGCACAGCGTTTTGCATTGGACTTCTGTATTCCATGAGCTTCTCAAATCCCCTGTGCAGGTATCCAGGGTCAGAGCGTGCAGATACTACCTCTTCCCCACGAATTTTTAGTTTAATGGAGAAGTTACCTGGCCCCGGGTGTGCTGGTCCAAAGGGCAGGTCGTATATTAGCTCTTTATCAGTGGACATTTCTTCACTCCCAGTAGCCTTTCTCCCGTTTGTTGGATTTGTCAAGAAGTTCCTTCCTGACATAGTCGCGCCAGTTAAAGTCCTTTTTGAATGGAGGTGTTTTATCCCAACCCTCGAGGAATAACGGTGAGGGGTCAAGATTCCCACGGAAGTTCACACCAAAAAGCTCGTGCAACTCACGTTCGTGGATTTGAGCATTAGCACCCCACAGCGAAATCGCTGATAGTGTGACAGGGTCATCTCTGCTGATTTTTGTTTTCACGTTCAGAAGCAGCTTGTCGCTGTAGGACCAGAGATGGTAAGTTACTTCGTATTTACCCTCTTCTATCCAATCGGTCACTGAAATAGAGGACAGGTGTCCAAATCCCTTTCTTTTTGCGAATTCTAAAAGAATCAGTGGGTCTTTTTTCACTTCCAACCAAATACTATTGTCTCCCCTGATTTCTGTTTCAACACCAAAATTTGAATTTAACTCCCTTGCAATGTCCTCAACTTTGCTCATTTGGCCCTCTCCTTGGTTTTCATTTCCTGTATGTGCTCAACTATCTTGTGGACACCATAAAATATTGCCTCCGGACGCGGTGGGCAACCAGGGATATATAGGTCGACTGGCAGGTAGTCTGAAAGTCTCTTTATAGTGTTATAAGAGTCCCAGTACATCCCACCAGTCATCGTGCATGAGCCAAGCGCTATTACGACCCTGGGCTCGGGCATTTGCTTGTATATTTTTTGAACTCTCTTTATTGATTTGGCGGTTTGGTAACCAGCAACGAAAAGGCAGTCAGCATGTCTTGGAGAGCTAACCGGTATAAGCCCAAATCTTTCCATATCCCATCTTGAACCGACTACAGGCAGTAACTCTGTGAAACCACATGAGTTGAACCAGCTGAACACCCACACAGCTTTTATAAGCCTTCCCATCTCATCTGCTTTGCTCATCTTTACTCCCTCGCCAGCGCCACAGGCTCCCCTAAATGTTTGATAAATACTGAACTTATAAATCTATCCTTGGCATTAGAAAAATAGAAAGCCTCGGGAGTGACCAGAGGCCAAGACCCTAGAGCCCTATCTAACACAGTGCGTTTCCAGAGAAATGAAAAGGTCCGGACTGTTTTTTTACAGAATAGATTACAGAACAACTCCGTCCGGGGTTAAGTGCCATGAGTAATCACATGTACCAAAGAGTAAAAGAAAGGGAGATAACTTTTGTTATTGCTCTTGTGGTATTGTTCTTTTATCGCCATCAATCAACCCAGCCTATCTCTTCCGCTGTTTTTGGACAAATAACTACTTTGTTTAGATTTCCAAAATTTTGTCCTTCACCTTCCTCGTTTAACATAATATAACCACACATCAAACAAGCCTTCTCTTGAGGGTAAAGAGGAATTTTATTTGGCTCTGGGATGCCATCTGGGATTTTACAACATCCACAATAATCTCCATAAGGACATGGAGATAAATATTTATCATGTGCGCCTAAAACATGAGCTAATTCATGAGCTATTGTTTCAACTCCATCGTCCTCTAAAACCCTAGAAGCATCTATACTTACATAAATGGTATTATTTTTACCTGCACAAGGAGTAAACCCATAATACCCTCTATGAGATAAAATTTGGTCATTAAAGTAAACAAAAGCTATTATGTCATAATGTGTTAAGTCTACAGAATTCTTTCTGGCTTCTTCTTCAAAAAATGGCCTAAGAGTAGAGTCACAAGCCATTGTGCTATTTCTTTTTGGTGGATTGCTATCAAGGGAAAAAGGTCCTAGAACACTAATATTTAACGAAAAATTATCCGCTCCATACCTTTTTGCTTCATTTAAATAAAAGTCATCAATGTAAAATACTGAATGAGGATTATTCTCTTTTTCACGTTCTACTAAACCTTCAAACTTAAATTGCCCTTCAGGGTTGTTAAAAACCTCTAGAAAATTGTGGATTTCAATTATGTTTGTACAGTATTCTTTTAAATTTTGGAGGTAATACCCGGTCCGTTTTTGGAGGTAATACCCTATCCGTTTATCATAGCAGTAATACAAATTACTGTATAAAGCATCCTTTGGAGCAAATTCTATTATGCCTATTTTAAGATTACCCTTAGCTTGTAGTCTATGGACACACCTAGCAGCAGAGGAGCCATTATAGTAAAAGGTACCTTGGTTTTGACAAACATCAATGGTATTTGGATTTTTGTCATCACAGTCAGAGTCTGAAACGCATTCTGTAACTACACAATGACCTAGAGTGTTACAAATTGAATTGGGAGAACATGAACATATAGAACAGTTATCAATCAATGTGCCGTTATCACAATACTTTGGTTTGTTGGTAGAGCATTGTCCATATGGTGTCCCATCAGAGCAAGTTCTCGTGACCCCACATTCAGGGTTGCTCTTAACACAATTTCCCCAAGTACTGTTGACACAGTTTTGAGTTCCGGGGCATTTGCCTACCATACAGTCTCTTGTTTCGCCTGAGTGGCATTGGGTAACGCACCCAACCAAGAAAAAA
>JAGHAM010000040.1 GCA_021161465.1 Candidatus Iainarchaeum sp.
CAAGATAATGTTCCAGTGATACACGTTGAAGTCAATGACCCAGACCCAACTGGTCAGGGATGCAATGTTGGTGCAGGAGGATGTGAGTACTGGTACTACCTAGATGATGACAAGGAGACAAAGATGGACCACACAACAAATCTCAGTTACTCGTTTGACATAACCTTCCCAGAGGATACAATGCATGAGTTGCACATATTGTGCCATGATGCCCTTGGGAATGTTAGACAGGATATTGAGACCTTCTACGTTGATTCTCAGCCACCAAACACCACTAAAGTATTCGATGGACCAAACAAGATAGATGGCGAGGTTGAATGGATTGACGGTGTGACGAAGATAAACCTAACAGCAGTGGACTACCCAGATGCAGTGTGCAAGTCAGGAGTGGATAAGACATATTACAGAATAGTTCCAATGGATGATGACACTTGTTGGTCACCAGGATGCTATTGTTATCCAATTCACAACTCAAGTGACGAAGGCTGGACGGAGTACACAGGACCAATCGGTGGTATAAATGAATCGTGCCATATGATTGAGTACTACTCAGTGGACAAGCTTGGTAACACAGAGTCTGTGAAAACGAACTGTTTCTTCGTTGACAAGACGCCACCAAACGTTTGGGCTGAGGTCGGTACTCCAAAGCTACCAGGTGATGGAGAGACCTTCGACTACTGGGTAACCCAGAATACATCAATTGATCTATACTGTGAGGATCAAGGGCCGCACCCATCAGGAGATGTCCATCTCTACTACAAGATTTGGGACGATGTCTCACAAACGTGGACAGAGTGGCAAGATACAGTTGGGCAAATAGTACACAAGGAGGTTTACTTCAATGAGGATTCACTACACAAGTTGCAGTACAAGTGTGTTGATGCAGTGAACAAGTCGGATGGTATCCACGAGCTAACGTTCAAGGTAGATACAACTCCACCAAACGTTACAAAGGTCCTCAAAGAACCTTACTATGGAGAATGCCCACCAAGACCAGACAGTAATGACACGTGTTTCGTTGACACGGCAACAAGAATTTTCCTCAACACAACTGATGGAGGAAACGTGTGCCATGTTGACAACGTAAGTTGCCAGTGGAGATACAGAGTTGAACATCCGGGACCCCTCATGATGGTGGTTGACGATGGCGATGGTTGGTCAGGTTGGATTGACTACAACGATTCAGAAGGCATAAACTTCCCAGAAGAGTGCTACCACGAGCTGGAAGTTAGGTGTGAGGATGCTCTTGGGAACAGATGGGACGACACGGAGCATTTCATTGTGGACAAGACATCACCAGAAATCCTGAAAGTTTACGGCCAGCCAAGATACCCCGTGGAAATAAGGAAGGACATCCTGTGCTACAAAGACTCTGACAGTAACTGGCAATGTTACACGGAATTGGCTCAGGCACTGGAAAATATTGGCTACACGGAACTGCCAATGGGAAGTCTTGAGTACAAGGCAAGTGGGCCAGTTTTGGAAATAACAGTTAAACTCTCCGGGTTAAAACCGGAAACCGAATACCAGTTAACACTCAACGGGAGAAACGGCAACGACGGGAACGATGAGCTAGCGTACAACTGTCCAAACCCGAACGGCCCAAAAGAAGGATACGAGTATGCCTGGGAGTGCGGGTACTGGACTGGCGAGACCGGTCAGGAAGGCTTCTGGAACTTTGACATGACAGCAACGACAGACGGGGACGGTGACTACGAGAAAACGTACTTCCTGGAAATGCCCGAAGGGCATTACGGGATAGGTCCAGCGCACGACTTTGGCTTTGGCTTCATTGTGAAAGAAGCCGCTGACGCTCCGGGCGGAAGCAATTATCCACCGATACTCATGGAGTATCACGGACTGGACTGGACAGTTGAACCATACCAACACCCAATGTGGATAACGTCAAACACCTCGGTATACTTGAGCGCTCGCGACCCAGAGCCACACCCATCAGGTCTAGCTAACTTGGAGTACAGGATAACACTGGTGGATGACAGCTATTGCTGGAATGACACTTTGTGCCAAGACGAAGCAGAGGGTTCAGGTGACTGGACTACAATAAGTTCTGGAGACAAGACTAACATACCTGAGGAATCCTGCCACTTGATAGAAATCAGGGCGACGGACAATGTCAACAAGAGCTCGTTGCACAAGCAATGCGTCTTTGTGGACAACAGCGCTCCAACTCCTGAGAAGACCGTTGGAGACCCAAAGGATGAGTGGACACCCGGCTTGAATGGCGACCCAGAGAGTTACTTCTACCCAGAGGCAAACACAAACTGCTGGAATGAGTCTTCTGAGAACCCACTGGATTGCTGGCAGGTAACCACTATGACACCAATAAGCCTGGACTGCAGTGACCCAGAACCTCATCCAGTTAACCATGAGAGCGTTTGCTTTAATGTGGGCTGGGATGGAGAGGACATAACAGCCAACTACTGTGAAGGGTATAATGGGGATTACAACGAGACTGGAGATGGGTTCTGCTGTGTTGACCACACCATAGTCCTCTACTTCCATGAGGAAACAGAGCACGAGCTGGAGTACTACTGTATGGATGCTCTTGGCAACACGAACAAGCAACTGGACATAGAGAAATTCAAGGTAGGCGGAACGAAATTTGAGATACCACTTTTCAAGAAGTGGAACTTAATCTCAGTGCCATTCGTGCTGTTGAACGATAATCCTACCGAAGTCTTCAAGGATGTCGAGAGCGATGTGGATGCAGTTTGGACCTATGATGGAGTAACAGGCCAGTGGTATGTCTACACACCAGATGGTGACTCAGCGAACGATAACCTTGATAGCATCCAGCCAGGCTGGGGCTACTGGGTACACGCAAACAAGGAAGACTGCGAAGATCCGACCGTACTGGAGATAGGTGGAAGCTTGTTCAACACACAGCAGGTACCTCCAAGCAGGCAACTTGTCAAGGGATGGAATCTAATTGGTAAGTATGGAACCAATTGGCAGGAATACGATGAGATGGACGATATGTTGCATGTGTGTGGAGATAGGACTCCTTGGCCATGGAGTATCTATGGAGACAACGCGTATTGTTCCCTTGAGACTTTAGTTGATACCACTATGGGTTATACAAAGTGGCAATCCCTATGGGGTTATATCAACTGCTGTGGACCTGAGGGAGACCAATGGGCTGCGCTAGGATGGAACAGCACAATGTACGATGGCAGAGGATACTGGGTTGATTTGGGTGAAGAAGACTTGTACAACCCGCCAAGCCACGCCAACTGGTGTAACTTGTTTGGTGATGGCCGGATGCCACCTTACGGTGGACCTTGAGAACAAAGAACCGGGAGGGCTAATCCCCTTCCCCTTTTTTTAATTTTTATGCTAAAAACATAACTATAGACTAACTTAATGCAAAAATATTTAAATAAGTTTTTGCATAATATTAAAAACTAAGGTGTTAAAATGACTAACAAAGGTTTAAAGATAATTTTGAGTATGGTTTTGCTGTGTTCTCTTGCACTGGCGATTCCAGGAATACCCCACCAATTTTATGGGAGTGTTACTGTTAATGGTGCACCTGCACCAGATGGCACCGTCGTGACTGCAAAGATTAACGGTGTGGAAGTGGCCAGTGGGACAACTATTGGTGGAAAATACGGGCAGAACCCAAATGTATTTTATATTCCTGATGCAGATGGCAATAGAGCAGGAAAGACCATATCCTTCTTTGTTGCTGGCAAGGATACAGGTGTTACAACTGTTTTTGCTAATGGGGGAAGCACAAAACTTGACTTCTCTGTGACTGTGGCTACTAACAATGGAGGTAATACAGGAAGCTCCACAGGCAGCACAAGTCACACAGGCGGTGGAAGCTATGGTGGTGGAGCTGTTATTGATATCACGCAGGAAATAGCTAACTACCAGGTAGGAGACTTAAACATTACTAGGAGCTATTATTATGATGGGAACAATGTTGTCATGAAGCTTGTTTATGAAAACACAGGGAATGAAACATTATACAATGTGGATGTTACAGACACCCTTGACTCACCATTTGGTGAGCAGATTGCTTTCTTCCACAAGATAGCGCCAGGAGAGAAAAAGTATGACGAGTACGAGCTTGGCAAGTGGGCTTCTCTTTACCAGATGAACGGTATAATCAAGGAAGCAAGCGCGCCTACCATAACCATTGGTCAGGTTGGGGAAACTGAAGCAAGCCCGGCACCAGAACCAACTAAGCCTGAGAGCAAGCCAAGAGATGAGGGCGTTATCCCGCCTAAGCCTGAAGTTAGCCAACCAGCGGCGGGAGCTAACTCACAGTCCACAGGTTTGTTTGCACTGGGAATTGGTTCCGTCATAATCGGTGCAGTAGTCTTAGCGGCAATAGTTGCAGCCCTCCTGTTCTTCTACACAAAAAAGAAGGGCAAGAAATCTAAGGCTAAGCTATAGGACGAAAACCGTGGAGAGGGCATACTCTCTACCCACTTTATTTTTTCCCTTTGTATTTGTAGGTGTATACCGATTTCTTCTTCTGCATGATTTTCCAGATGACTATCCCAAAAGCTATCAGAAACAGCACTATTGCGAAGACCAGTGGCCAAAGCATTCCTTCGCCTGTTACCCCATCTGGCATACCCTTGCTTACTCCATAAGCATATAAAAAGTTAGCCCTTGCTTTTATCATGAACTACTAGGGTGTTTCGTGTTAGCTATTTAAAGCGCGAATACCAAAGCTATCTGAATGCTTGAATTCATAATTCTGGGTATAATCCAGGGTGTCCTTGAATGGCTCCCAGTGAGCAGTGAGGGATTTCTGGTGATTTTTGGCTCTTTGATGAGCCTGCCAAACCCGATAGACCTCGCGCTTTACCTACATTTGGGTACGATGTTTGCGGTATTGGTTTACTTCCGCTCTCGTGTAGTGGATATGATAAAGAAACCAGATAAGCAAACTTTTTTCGTGGGGAAGGCAACTGTCGTGTCGCTGGCAGTGGCTTTTCCAATTTATCTTGGCTTAAAGTGGGTTTCTGAGTCTATAGCATACAATGCTGGCAGTGTTTTCCTTGGGTTAACCGGGCTTGGTCTCATAGCAACTGGCTTCCTTATCCGGAAAACACTATCCGGCAAGCGCGCCTCATTTACAGACAAGGATGCGTTGTATGCTGGCTTTTTGCAGGGTTTAGCCGTGATTCCTGGGTTGTCGCGCTCAGGTGTGACTATGTTTGCGCTTTTGAGCAGGGGTTATAAGCAGGATAAAGCCCTTGAAACGAGTTTTTTGATGAGTGTTCCTGTTGTGCTTGCTGCTCAGGCTGTTCTTGCTTTGAACAACTTTGGCTTCAGGATTGAGTATCTGGTTGCGCTGCTTGTCTCCTTTGTTTTTGGCCTAATTTCAATTCATCTCCTCCTGGATTTGGCCAAGAAGCTTAATTTCTCATGGTTCTGCTGGTTCTTTGGAGTTCTCTCACTAAGCGCTTTTCTCTTCCTTAATCTTTGATGGTTCCCATATATGCTCTTAGGATTTCCCTACTCCTCAGTAGCTCAAGGACCCTGCTCTCCTTCTCCCATACGCGCTTTACATGACACCGGGTTTCAACTTCCTCAAGAGCTTCTCGCAGCGTGTTGAAGACTATTGGTTTTGTTTTCATAGCAGCTCTCACGTTCTCCCTTATCTGCCAGACCCCTACAGGATACCAGTAGTCGGGCGTTATTTCTCTCAAGACTATGACTCCAGCTTGGCGTTTCAGATTTTTAAGGTATTCCAGGACAGCAAGCCTGGCTGCGTAGTATGCACCAGTGACATTACTGGCATAGGTTGTCCTCCCAGAATATGGCTCCCAGTCGCTGATGACCTTTAATGGTTGGTCTTTGTCCAACCATATGTTCCCAGGTATGTATGCCTCGATGTTTTCGAACAGCCATTTTCCGGGTACAAGCAAAACCTCAAAATGATTTCCAAGATAGGTGCTTGAGAATAGCTGGTAGTCACCTAGCTCTTCGAAATCCTTTATGTCTTTCATGAGTTTTTTGCCTATCATATCGTCCGTTGCAGTTATCGACCAGCGAGTTGGAACCAACTTTTTGCTTTTTTTCTCGCCAAGGAGGCCTATGCTTAGCAGCTTGGATATCTTAGATACAGGGGTGCCGCCCTTGTAAAGCTTGAGCTCACCACTAACAGCTTTTAGGTCGTCAGTTACAACCTCATCAATCTTCCGTGGTATCTTTGGGTTCTCGGTGAGGCGGATTCCTTTAATTTCGCCGGATGGCCCGTAGGGGGGGCTTAGGTCTGAGAAGCTTTCCACACTAAAGCTTGGCTCCTTGTTGAAAATCACTTCAGTGTCAACACTTTTCGAGCTCATTGCAATTTCCTGCACCCGAATCAAGTCATATCCCCCCGGATTCATTGCTGAAACAACACTGAATTTCTCCTTGGTTCTCACCAGCTGAGATCTGAGGTCCACCAGCGCGCTTAACGGCTTTCCAAACCATTCCTCTGGCTTGTCTGCTCCCTCTGGCTCATAGTTTGTAAGCATTGCTCCGGCCTGTACGTGCGGCCAGCCAGCTCTCCCAACGAAGACAGTTGGGCTTGGGGCTTGCATGGTTTTTGAGACTTTCAGGGTTCTGGCCAGTGATTTTGCCTTTTCGACTTTAGGGCAATAAGGTTTTCCACATAGCATCTTCGTGCCCTTGCAGCGGACGCAGTCATAGTTCTGCATAGCTTGTCGAAAACTATTAGGAGAGCATTGTTAAAGTGTTTTGCTTATGCTTTTCCGAGAACTTTTAAATATACCGTTCCGCATAAAACTATTGTATGGCTGTAGTTGAAAGGGTGGGGGAAGAACTGGCCATTAAACTACCTAAGTTCTTAGTGGACAAGCTCGGGCTCAAGGAAGGAGACAGGGTGGATTTTAATCCAATTGATGAGAAATCCTTTGTTGTGAAGAGGCTTGAGAGCCTTAGTTCCAAAGAGTTGGATGTTTTGAGAAAGATTAACCAGATAAGGTTCTTCCAGAGGACCAAGGATGCGGTTGAAAAGAATCTGACAGTCCCAGAGAAGAAGATTTTGGATGACTTGATGAAGAAAGGCGTTGTAAGCTTCTATAATGAGGGCAAATACAAGCAGAAGGGTGTTTACTCTATAAGTAGAGACTATTATCCTCTCTTAGTGAAGCGTCAAGCCCCAAAGGACTTAGATAAGAGATACCTGGATAAAGGATATATAATAACGGAAGACCCCGAGGAAGCAAGGAACATAATCAGGGATTTGCAAGGACAGATAAAATCTGGGGAGGTCGCATCCCTCCGTTCCTTTGACAAAAAATACTATTTTGTAAGTTCGAGTCTCATCAATTCAGCTGGAAGTGAGATAGTGGCTAACTTGGAGCAGGGAAGCATGACACTGGATGAGCTGGCTGAAAGTTGTGGGCTGGAAAAGGATTTGGTAAAGGCAGTTATAGAGGTTCTAAGGGAATCCGGTGACATACTTGAAAAGAAAAAGGGTGTGTATGCACTTGCCTGATATTTTTATCGGGGCATGGGCTTGTGAAAGGAGTGGTGCTGATTGCACGGTGTTTTAATCCCGCTGCTGTCTTTGAAATACCTAGATAAATTGTTCCTTCTTGAGGCAACTAAAAATGCTGATTTTGTGGTTTTTCTTGAAGTTATCGACCCTGATTCTAGGCTCACGGCAACCGAGCTTACCAACAAAATAAACGGACTTAAGGAAAGGCTTGATGTGGCCGAGTACGAGCTTAGAAAACGAGGTGTGAGGGTCTCACTCATCGAGGAGTGGGGTGCATGGGAAGATAAAATAAAAAACGTTTTCAAGCGTGAGGGAATGACAGAGGTTGTTGTTCTACATAATTGTGAGTTGCAACTTAAGGGTGTCAAACTAAGAAGAATATAATGTTGATGGGTTTGTCCCATTGTAGTGTTGAAGAGCATATTTGCTGGATATGCTTTGAATCTATAAAGGAAAGGATGGGCCCAGCCAGAATTCAGCCGAAGCTTCGAACTGGCGAGCTTCTGCACGTCAAGCAGACGTCCTAACCACTAGACCATGGGCCCACTGTGAGTTTATTTTTGTTAGAGTTAGTTTTTATAAGTTGTTGCTTTTTCCTAATAGAAGTACTCCCTGTGACTCTACGAAAGTAAGATAGTGTTATTCTTTTAATACTTCCTACAAGCGGATTGTGTAGCAATCCTCTCAGGGGTAAAGGGGGTGAAAACCCCCTTAGTGGACTCGGCGGGAGTCTCCACCCATTCCAAGGGGGAAGGGCTTATAAGGGAGGAGGGAATGTGTCCCTCCTCCTTATTTTGAACCCGCGACCTCTCCCAGTTTGTTCCTATAGTAGGAACGCCAAGGGAGTGCTATTGGAGCTTCTGAATGTCTTGCAAACATTCAGAAACACTTCCAGGTTGAGCTACGAGCCCACAAAACCATATCAAGGCGATATGAATACTATATTGTCTCCACGCACCAGCATGGAGCCTACCTTGCTTATTACTTTACCTTCTTCAAGTTCTTCTGCTTCATCCAGCACTATGTTCATGTGAACATCAAAGGCTTTCAGCTTCCCTCTAAGCTCTTTCTTGCCCTTGAGCCTTACAAGGACTGTTTTATCCACGTTCTCGTTTAAAAAATCAAAAGGTCTTTCTACTGTCATATGAGCACCTGACTAATATTTTCAAGGAGCTTAAATATATTCATTTGTTTTTATTCCCCATCATTTCTTGTTTTGGAGGTAATTTGGGTTTCCTTTTGCCGAGCCCTTTGAATATCCCGAACAAAGAAGAGAATATAGACTTCTTCTTGGGCTTTAATGCAATTGGTGGGGCTATGCCCGTTAGCTTTGAGGCAATAGCCATGATAGCTATAGAAGCGGGACAGTCTGGCTTTTCAATTGCAACAGCTTTACCTTCAAGTGAGTACTTCCTTAGTTCAGCGTCCTCTGGTACTACACCTACAATGTCAACCCCGAGAGCCTTTTCTATCTCTCCCTTACTCATCTCACCCTCAAGGCCTTTTACCATGTTTATCACGGCCCCTGTTATATTTTTTGACAGCCTACCTTCTGCAAGGCTTATTATCTTCATGCTGTCTGCGACAGATACTGGCTCAGCCATTGTGACCACAAGCACTTCATTTGCTACTGATAGGGGAATAATGGTTTCATCATCCATACCTGGAGCAGTATCTAAAAGGATTATGTCTGGCTTTACTGCTTGTATCACTGTGGATATCATACTGGAGAAGGCTTCCCCAGGAATCTTCTCAAGCTTTTCTGTTGACAGCTTTGCTGGCATAAGTTTTACGTTTGGTGCTACGTCATAAATACCATCAAGTGCGTTCGCCTCACCAACCAGTATGTCTTGTATTGTTATCGGCCTGCCTTCCATACCCACCATTAACGCAAGATTTGCCATCTGGATATCCACATCTACCATCAGGACTTTCTTCCCAAGCTTGCCTAAAGATATTCCTAAATTTGCTGTGAGTGAGGTTTTACCAACCCCCCCTTTCCCTGATGAGATTGCGATAATCCTAGTCATTATTTATCAACTTTCTTTAGTGTTTTAAGAAGTGCCTCTGCTTTGTCATCGAGCCCTTTGAGCTCCTCTGCTTTAGGCGACTGTGGCTCTGGAATAACAATCTTTTTGGATACTTCTTTTTCTTCTATCTTCGGGGCCTCCTTCGGCTCGCTGGTTTCTGGCATCCCAGTAAGGTATGTTGAGACGTCTTTTTCTACCTTTTCTGGTGCAGTCGGCTTTCTAGCTCCTTTTGCCATCTCCTCACTTAACCTCTGGTAATCGTTCATCTCTATCTCTGATAGTCTCCTGGCTTTTAGCACATCCTCCCGTGTTGTTGCTTTCTTTGAGACGAGCGCCTCTTCAAATTCGTATGAAAAACTTACTGGAATCATCCCCTCTAATACCTGATAATCCATAGGCTCCAGGAACAGCATGTTTTCATTGAAAATCTTTAATAACTCTATCTGCTGGACGCTTAATTCAAAACAATCGTAAATGCCATACTTGGCGTGGAAGGCATTAAGAACCCTAGTCAGACCGTCATTTGCATTGAAGGCTTTATCAAAATTCAGGTATTCGTAGTTAGCACCTATTGCTCGTCCATTTTCAATGATGAGAAGACCTTCTTCCATGCCGTATTTTCCTTTTATAGTTATACAGAAGTAGCCCGTGCTATTTTGTTCCATGAATGCGTGAACATCTTCTAATAATTTGTTGGCTGATACTTTTTCACCCTTAATCTTTTGTGTTCCAACAGGGATACTCACTTGACATCAACCCATCATAACCACTTCATCGGCAGTGTTCTTTAACGCTGGTGAAAACCCAGGTTGCATACCGATTACTATGGTTTCTTTCCCCCTGGATTTGGCTTTTATCAGAACTGGCTGGAAGTCTGCATCTCTTGTCATCAGGGCAATTACATCAATAGCTGGGTTGTAGACAAGTTCCATAGCCTCTACGGCCATTGAGACATCAACATCAGTGCTGGTTATGATTGTCTCGAACCCTTGATTTGTAACTGCTTCTATCAGCTTGTCTGGTGCATACTGGTCTAGAAAGACCTTACCGACCTTTATGACCCCCCTTGACTTGAGTTTCTCCTTAACCTCATCGAGGTTTATCCTGAATTCCTTTCTAAGGACGTTTGGCCCATCTACCAGTACAGCTATATGTTTTTTCCTAGACTTTGTTAGCCCAAGCCTTGATTTAACCTCTTCTAAGACTATTCTAACCACCAGTCATACTAAGTTGATTAAGTTACAACCTCTTTATTAAAGTAACTACCGTTTGTTCCTCAGTTGCCCAGGTAGTCTGATAGGTTCTCCATGAGCTTCTCACACTCAGCCGGGTTTTTGAAACAGTAAATCTGGCATTCATTCATAGTTTTGCATGGTAATCCCATGTTTGCTATGACTTTGTTGCACTCGTCTGGGTGTTCTCCGCAATAGTTCAGGCACTCCTCTGTGTTCGTGCATGGCGGGGTTATGCCTAGTTTTGGTACGTTCTCATTGTTATCTTTAGGAGTTTCTGCATTAACCTTTGGCATAAAACTAACTCTGCTCAGCTCGTTTAACCTATCTATACTAACTTCAAGCTTGCAGTATATCCATTCACCGTTGGTGGATATGCCTTTCACCTTTACCCACTCAGGGAGCCCAGCTGGAAGCAAGGCAGCAACAAGTTTAGCGGAATTTGGTGATTCCGTTTCTATGAAAAGAGATACTTCACTTACCTCACCATCCAGTGAGGCGGATATACCAATATTCTTCACCGGTGTTTGGTTGACCTCGACTGCGGCCATCACATCATTGTCCTCAACTTTTACCATAACCTCTTTAAATCTCTGGGTTGCAGTTTGTCCGGATTTCCGCGCGTTTATGAACTCTTCAATCCCCTTTCGCTCACCAAGGAATATCCTTTTATCATAAACCCAGTACGATAGTTTGTCTTCCACATCATAGATAGTTTCACTATTTACTTTCCTTTCTTTGATTTTAAGGTCAATCCCGGCTAGCTTAAGCAAGCCCTGTAATTTTGGGGCCAGCTCAGCCATGGTGTCAAACCCTATGCCTTTTATGCTAATTACCGTGTTCCCCTTGAAATATACTATACCGCCATCGCTAACCAGAGGGGCGACCTTTCCAACTGCAGGGGGAACGTGCTCTGTTTTGAGGATGTACTCATTTTTTAGGAGCTTATTCGCATCTATATACATAATGGCGTTTGAATCGCTGGGGGCAATCTTGGCTAATTCTTCCAGCTTGTTTCCAGTTTCTTGATTCTCAAGGCAACCAGACAGGGATATTACTGCCAGAGCCAATAAGCATACAACCAAGAAGTTCTCTTTTTTCATCGGTAGTAATACTCAATTTTGATTTAAAACTTTCGGTGGTTCCTAACTATTTAAATAGGTTTTCACCACCATTTTTTTATACTCCTTAACAGTAAAACTAGTGTATGCGTAGCTTTGTGCTTTTAGTATTCGCTTCGTTTATATTTTATCTGCTTCTAACGGCAGGTAGTGGAGACATTTTCCTTTGGAGCATGCCAGAGCTGATGGTCGGTTTTGTATTTAGCTTAGCTGTTGGAGTGTTATCCAGAAAGTTTGTTTCCTGGAAGTTCAGCAATAGGGCATTGAATCCATTGAGGTGGGTAGCTTTTGCCCTTTACTTAGTTGGCCCATTCCTGTTTCATATGACCAAGGCTAATTTGGATGTTGCTTACCGCGTTATAACTGGAAAGATAAATCCAGGGATTGTCAAGATAAAGCCTGACTTAAAGACAGGGTTGGCTACTACAGTACTCGCTAATAGCATAACACTTACCCCTGGAACCCTCACAGTTGATGTCACTGATAAGAATGAGCTGCTGGTTCACTGGATTAATGTGACTGACAAGAAACCAAAACCCGAGCAGGTCTATGGGAGCATGGGGAAATGGATTAAGTGGGTGATGGAGTGATTGACTTCTTTGGGTTCACAGCTGCGGCGGTGTTGTTCTTCGCGCTGGTTGCCACAATCAGGGTTGCAAAAGGCCCCCACATAGCGGACCGGATGGTTGGCTTAAGCACGATAAATACTCTTGTAGTTGCTGCTATGGTTTTATTCAGCGCGTACCAGAGGAGTGTGGTCTACATAGACGTTGCCATAGTCTACTGTTCGCTTTCATTCATCGGAACGCTTTTCCTTGCAAAGTACATAGAAGGTGGTTTCTGATGGGGCCTTTGATTGTTTATGTTCTAATTGGTATTGGTTTGTTTTTTAACTTCCTGGGTGTAGTTGGACTATTCAGGTTTCCGGATGCCTATACAAGGCTGCACGCCTCAACCAAGTGCACAACCTTTGGTTCGCTTTTCCTTGGGTTATCTGTGCTGGTGTACTATGCGTTTTTCCTGGAGAGCTCTGACCTGCTGGCAGGCGCGCAGAATATTGTAATTTTGGTTCATGTTGTTATCGCCCTTGGCACGTTACTGATAACCAGCGCAACGGAGTCGCATGCAATAGCAAGGGCCGCCTACAGAAGCGGCTTGAAACCTGTCGGCTTTGATTTGGGGGGGAAGAAGTGATTTTCCTTTTAGTCCAGATTTTTGCCCTGATTGTAATAATCATAAGTGCACTTGCAGCCATATACTCCAAGGACCTGCTTGCAGCTGTTGTTAGCCTGGCTGTTATGAGCTTGGTATTATCACTTGAATTTTACTTACTCCAGGCTCCAGATGTGGCGATGGCAGAGGCCAGCGTTGGGGCTGCACTTACCACAGCGATTTTCGTTCTGGCCATAAGTAAAACAAGGAGGTATGAGCAATGAACAAGCTGGTTGCCGCACTGTCCCTTGTGATTATCCTGACAGTTCTTGCTCTGGCAGCGGTTGATTTGCATCCACTGGGAAACCCTGCTCATACAGAGATGGATACATACTTCCTTAATAATGCACAAACAGAGCTTGGGGCAAATAGCGTCGTTGCGGCAATTGTTTTTGACTACAGGGGTTTCGATACACTTGGAGAGGCTACAGTGCTCTTCACTGCTGTGACTGGAGTTCTGATGGTTTTCTGGGGGCGAGTGAAATGATGTCGCGCATAGTCAGGGATGTTAGCAGGCTTACGTTTCCCTTGTTCGCAATGTTTGGTTTTTACCTAGTTGCTCATGGGCACCTCACCCCGGGTGGCGGATTTCAGGGTGGTGCCATCATTGCATCCTCAATAGCAATGATTATGGTTGCTTATGGGATATACGGGCTTAAGGAAAAGCTGCTCTCAATTTCGGAGCTGGCGGGATTGTTTTCTTTTCTGATATTGGTTTACTTCGGCTCACACTTTGCTCACTCTGCTGTTGAGGAATGGTTTAAGCTACCAGTGGTTGGCCCTAATGCAGGGCATCTGATATCTGCCGGTGTGATACCTTTGATGAGCATTGCTGTTGGGTTTGAGGTTGCATGTGGTATATCTATAATAGTGATAGCTATGAGGAAGGGTGATTGAGTGCTGGTGTATATAACTGTGGCACTGTTAATTGCGTTTGGGCTTTATGCAATCATGTTCAAGAAGAACCTGATAAAAATAGTGATAGGGATTAATCTTATAGAAGCTGGCGTAAACCTATTCCTGATAAGCCTTGGATATATACAGGGAGGCTATGCCCCGATTTACACCCTCGCTCCCGAAGGGCTTTGGAAGAATATGGTACTGCCAACGCCACAGGCACTTACTCTTACATCAATAGTTATTGGCCTTGCTACGACAGCCTTGATGTTGTCCTTCGTGATTATGATTTACAAGAATTACAAGACAGTAAGTTCAAAAGAAGTAGGGAGGTTGCTAAGTGATTGATTTAGTTGCATTGCTGCTTGATAATACATTGTCCCTTATAATCGTTACACCACTTATGGGGGCATTTGTCACAGAGTTAGTTGCCAGGATAAACAAGAAATGGGTATTTCCTTTGGCGCTTATCTCAATTTTAGTTTCTTCCTCATTTGCATTTCTCTTAGCGTCCCAGGTTTACTCTGGTGGTGTTGTTTCGAGAGCAATAGAATCGGATAACCCGGCAAAGCTTACAGTTAGTTTGCCATCTGGTAGCCTCTTGCCGATTAGGATTATCCTTGAGGCAGATGGCATGAGTGTTCTGATGGCTATTATAGTGGCTATCATGTCTCTGGTAGTTATTATCTATTCAAGGAAGTTCATCAGGAAGAAGTTAACACTATTCTACCCGCTATTCCTGATTATGGTTTCGGGAACGTATGGAATGATGCTTACTGGGGATTTATTCAACCTGTTTGTATTCATTGAGATAGTTTCCATAAGCGGTGCTGGCTTGATAACTGCTCTCGACAGGAAGAGAGCTCCTGACTCGGCTTTTAAGTTCCTTGTAATGTCTACTATCGGCGCGCTGATTATCTTAACTGGGATTGGCTTGCTGTATGGCCAGTATGACTCCCTGAACATAGCTTTCCTGGCGAAAAGTATACACTGGACTTTCCTGGATAAGGTTGCGTTCGCGCTTATGCTTGCTGGCCTTGCTATGAAGGCAGGCTCAGTACCAATGCATATGTGGGTTCCGGACGCATATGGTGACTCTCCGGCCCCAGTTTCAGCGTTTTTTGTCGTTGGCTCGCAAGCATCGCTTTATGCGCTGTTTAGGATTTGTTTCTCCTTATTTGGTCTTTCTCTGAACTATGTAACAGCTGGCTGGATTTTGATAATTCTTGGAGTTTTGTCTATGTTCGTTGGGGTAACAATGGCCCTTCCTCAAAAGGATATAAAGAGGCTAATGGCGTTCCATGCTGTCAGCCAAACAGGTTATATGCTCCTTGGTGTCGGTGTTGGTTTAACTGTTCTTGGCACGCCTGCGTTTGCTGCTTTTGGCTTTAAGGCGATGGAGGGTGGGATTTTCCATGTGATAAACCATGCACTTTACAAGGGATTGCTATTCCTGACAGCAGGGGCAATCTTTTACGCTACCGGTACACGAAAGCTGAATGACATAAGGGGGCTTGCTCATTATATGCCTTGGACCACCGTATTCTTCATGGTTGGCGCGTTTTCCATAGCAGGGTTGCCACCGTTCAATGGCTTCGCTTCGAAGATTCTAATCTACGAGTCGGTTTATGCATTTAATCCTGTGCTTTCGGCAATTGCTATGCTGGTAAGCATACTGACACTGGCGTCATTCATCAAAGTGTTCTACTCAGCGTTCCTGGGGCCAAAACCATCTAAGAAACCCAAGAGGATACCTCATTCAATGCTACTGGCAATGCTTCTGCTAACACTGTTAATATTATTTTTTGGATTGTTCCCGGAGTTAATCATCAATAACTTAATCAAGCCTGCTGTTATGGCTCTGGTGAACGTATCAGCTTATGTGGGGGTGTTTTCAGGTGTTTGAGGGAATTCTTTGGGACCCTATTTTCTTCCTGTGGCTGTTGTCGCTTATTGCTGTTCTGGTCTACCTATTTGGCAGGCTCTGGAATAACTCCTACAACAAGGGTGAGCAGGTTGAGCCATTCCTCTCAGGGAACGAGGAACAGGAAAGCAACTATCCACATGCGTCTGATATGTACTGGGGTTTTACAGAAGCACTGAAGGACTATTACGTGTCCATGAAAGAAATGCATTCCAATGTAGTTAATGACTATGTATATTGGTTTGTCGTGGTGCTGGCGCTGACGATGCTTGTGGTGGTGGTCAGCTGATGGAGGCACTTAAAAAGTCGCTGTGGGTGTTCCATATCAATACAGGCGGCTGTAATGGTTGTGACATAGAAATAATCGCAGCACTTACGCCAAGGTATGATACTGAGCGGTTTGGTATAAAGCTGGTAGGTTCCCCCAGGCATGCAGATGTGCTTTTGGTCACTGGGCCAGTAACTAGAAAGATGAAGAGTAAGCTGCTTAGGGTTTACAAACAAACACCCGACCCGAAGGTAGTTATGGTTGTTGGCAACTGTGGAAGCACCAAAGGTGTTTTCCACCACCATTACCATGTGGTTGGCCCAGTTGACAAGATAATCCCTGTGGATGTTTATGTGCCAGGGTGCCCCCCAAGACCAGAGGCCATAATATATGGGGTTGCCAAAGCATGGGAGAAGCTGGAGGGAGAAGCATGAATGGCAGTGACATTCTTGACTCATTCAAGAAGCATTTTGGTAATAAGATAATCGAGTCGCGCATAGATAAAAACGGGAAAGTGCAGTATGATGTAGTCTGGATAAAGATAGACAGGGATGAATTGTTGCCAGCGGTGAAACACCTATTCAAGTTTGGATTCCCGCATTTTGCTGTTATATCTGCAAATGATTTTGATGACTACCTTGAGTTCATATATGAATTCTCAGTTGGCTACGGGAAGCGCGCTGGGGAAGTGCTGGTTAACTTCAAGATAGATGTCAAGAAAAATGACCTTGAGCTGCCGAGCATCTGCCAGCTTATACCAGGGGCTTTGGTTTCGGAAAGGGAAAAGCAGGAGTTGTTTGGGGTTAAGATAAAAGGTATTCCGGATGGCAGGAAGTTCTTCCTCGACCCAAATCTCACGGGTTTTCCCGGGATAAAAAAGGATGAGAGGATTTCAAAGCTGGAGGTGAAGTGATGATAAACAATGTGTGTATCCCAGTTGGTCCCGTACATCCTGCTCTCAAGGAGCCAATCAAGTTTAAGTTTGATGTTGAAGGGGAGAAGATAGTCGGTGTTGATGTTGACATGGGTTACAATCATAGGGGCATAGAGCGAGCCGGCATGGAAAGAAATTTCGTGCAGGGGCTGTACCTAGCTGAACGCGTTTGTGGCATATGCTCGTTTTCACACCCGTTCGCGTACTGCAGAGCGGTTGAGAATGCTGCAAATATTGAAGTTCCGGAGAGGGCGAATTACATACGTTCGATAATAGCAGAGCTTGAAAGAGTTCACTCTCACCTGCTGTGGGCTGGAGTGGCTGCCCATGAGATAGGGTTTGACTCTGTTCTTTTCCTTGTGTGGAAAAACCGGGAGAAAGTTCTTGATATATTGGAGGAGATAACCGGCAACAGGATAAACTATGCAATGCTGATGATTGGTGGTGTCAGAAGAGATATACCTGATGAGCAGAGAGCGAAGCTACATAAGGTTGTGGACTACTACGCTGAAACGCTGAGTGCGGTTGAGGAAGTCTTCATGAACGATAAGACAATACAGCTTAGAACTAGGAACGTTGGCGTACTGACCAAAGAAGAGGCTCTTGCATTGGAAGCTGTTGGGCCAACTGCCCGTGCTTCAGGAGTCAAGAAGGATATCCGCTTTGACCAGCCTTATGCGGCCTATACTGATGCTGATGTAAAGCCCGTGGTGCCAGAGAAGGCTGTAGGTGATGTGTTTGATAGGATATGGGTTAGGCTTGAGGAGGTTAAGCAATCGTTGGGTTTGATAACACAGTTCGTTGATGAAATGCCCTCCGGAGAACTGGTTTCAGAGAAGAGCGTGATTAAGCTTCTTGCGGACCTATCAAGGGTTGAGGGAGAGGGTATAGGAAGACACGAGGCCCCAAGAGGGGAAGTCACCCACTATGTTCTCCTGAAATCACAACAAACTCCATTTACCTGGAAGATGAGAGCGCCAACATACAACAATGTCATGCCGTGGTATCCAATGTTTCGTGATACTGAGCTTGCTGATGCCCCTATAATAGCAGCGTCTATTGACCCATGTATAGCATGCGCTGATAGGGTTACGGTCGTCACTGGGGCACATACAAGCGAGCTAACCAATATAGAGTTGCATAAAAAAAGTCTCGAAAAGACAAGGAGGCTCCAAAATGGATGAAGTTTTTGCATTAACTGACTTTGTTCCAATAGTTTACGCCTTAGTTGTACTGATAGTTGGACCAATTGTAGCACTTCTTTTCAGTGGTATCGACAGGAAGCTTGTAGCTCGCCTGCAGGCAAGGTATGGTCCACCAATAATGCAGCCCTTCTATGATGTGAGGAAGCTTATGCTCAAGCAAACAATAGTCCCAAAGCATGCTGTTGGCTGGATTTTTAGCTGGGCGCCAGTGATAGCCTTAACAGCAGCTCTCGCGCTGCTGCTGTTTGTGCCGATTGCCTCTTACACTGCTATCAATGGCGACTTAATCTTAATCTGGTATTTACTGTTGTTCCCGTCGTTGGCACTGGTTGTTGGCGGGTTTGCGGCTGGGTCGCCTTATGCTGCTATAGGCGCGCAGAGAGAAATGGTTATGATGTCATCTTATGAGATGCCATTGTCAGTTGTTGCCCTTGCCATCGCTTATACACTAAACACCTTTTCCATGAATGCAATACAGATGAGCCCTATCTGGGGTAATGTGGGTATCCTTGGCATTCTTGGTTTCTTGGTGTTGTTTGTGGTTATGCTCATTGGGATTGCCCCAGAGCTGGCTAAGGTGCCATTTGACATACCTGAGGCTGAGACTGAGATAGCTGGCGGGCTGCTTACAGAGTACTCCGG
>JAGHAM010000018.1 GCA_021161465.1 Candidatus Iainarchaeum sp.
ACATTATAACTAGGTTTATATCACCTCTTGGAAGCATAGTTATACTCATTAACAAGGATTCTTTGTTTGTTAATTTGCTTAGCTTCCCAGCAACATAAGCAGCTATTGCATTTGCTGCTAGAACCCCCAATACTACAGAAATAATCATTAAGTCTTGTGCAACAATGATTGGGTTATTGATGTTTATGAACTGGTTTATGTCCATCAGCCAACTTAGTGTCAGCCCAGTCCACACGAAAAATAATGGTATGAAGATGCCATATGAGATTGATGAAATTTTTCTCGAAAAACTGGTTGTAGCTATCGAGCATTTACTGAGTATGACACCAGCTAGAAACGCCCCAATTATACCACTTAACCCAAATCTCTCGGCGGTTATTGCTAGCAATATCATAAAAACAAAGGCAAATGAGAACTCTGCTTGCTCAACACTTAGGTGTTCTATCCATCTAACTGCTATTGGAGTTATCTTTTGCATTAGGAGGAATATCAAGAGAAATAGTGCTATGAATGTAAGAACCTTCATCATATTGAATATGTCTACATAACCTGCAGTTATGTAAGTTATTATAGCGGTAAATATAATCAAACCAGTGATACCATCTAAAATAGTCACACCGAGCATTATTTTGCCTGGTCGTGTGTTTAGTTTCCCAACACTCATTATTGACCTTAATGTTATACCCGAGTCGGTGGAGGCGACTAACAGCCCAAGCAACAACAAGAAGCTCAACAAAGGTATTGAGCTGAAATCAAACCCAATTTGGTTGGAGAAGAAATAGCCAAGCAAAATCGCAACAGCGAAAGGCATGAAATAGCCGAGAGATGAGGTTAATAATATGGCTTTCCGGTTTTTGAGTAGTTCTCTTAGGTTGCTTTGTTGAAATCCAGTTATGAAAAGCATGAGGATTATCCCCAACCTTGCAAATGGTTCTATGTTTGCTGGGTCAAAATATCTACCAATACTGATTAGAGTATTGCCAATAGATGGGGCGAAATTAACTACTGCGTTTCCCATCATAGGACCTGCAATTATACCTGTTATTATGTAACCTAAAACACTTGGAACGTCAAACCTCTCACATAGTTCTCCAAGCAGTTTGGCTCCAATCAGGAGCACAACTAGGTTTATAATGACTACCGTAAAATAGTCCATAGTTACAATTACGCTGAATTGTTTTTAAACCTTTTCTATGCCGTTATCTGAGCAGCCTCTCATAATGTGAAGGGTCTTTCTTGAAGAGTAAGCTCAAGGAAGGGCCAGACGTAGCCCTTCTCTTAAATGGTTTTGGATGTTCCTCATAGTTGGGGTTCTCTTTAAGCCCGCTTTTAAGCACATAATAAGCCATACCATGTTTCTTCAAAATTGGTTCGTAATTTGAGAGGAAACCATCAGCTACCAGGTTGCCCATGATTAAGGGGGTATTGCCAATGTTCACTGTCGCATGGCCATAGTCCGGTGGAATCAAGGCGTGTGTTCCTTCTTCAGCAAATATAACCTGGAAGTCTGTGAGGTCATTTTTCTGTATCAAGAATGCCGCTTTCCCTGATAGTACTTCATACAACTCAGGATACGTCTCATTTTTTTCCTTAATGAGTGGATGAATATGGCCAAGGGTTTTGTAATACTCCTCCCCCATAAAGCCATTTTGTATTATTGTTATATCATATCTAAGGCCATGTTTCTTACAGAGGTTTCCACACTCGCCAACAACGCCCCAAACATCCCTATACATATAATAAAGCGGTTCTTTTATGGAGTCAAGTGATGCAGGGTCATAAGCTACTGCTTTCATTTCCTCTGGTGTGCGAACTGCTGGTTTTATTGGAATCCCGAGATTGACACCACTGATAGGTATTTTCACACCACAACTATCTAAGAAGTTCACACCCATAGCATAAATTAAACAGCCGTTGTTTAAAAATCTTCAAGTTTAGCTTGCTTTTTATGGTGCCAAACAGGCTCTGGTTTCACTCGTGCTTCCTTGATGAATTTTTCTATGAATCTACGTTGCTCAGGCATAGAGTTAGCTAGGTCTCTCAGCCGTTTGAATGCTTTCTTCCTGTTTGTGATTCTCTCAAGCATATCCCTAATTTCCTTATCACTATAACCCCTTTCACGACCATATTTCTCAACACCAGCACTTATCGCCTTTTGATGATTAATCTCTTCCTCCATGAGCCTATCCGCCAGTTTCTTATAAAATTTCCTGGTTTTCTCCGTGTCAATAAATTTACCTACATTGTTATCCTCCAGGCCAAGGTCTTTGCTGAAATTCTTGAGTCTACCCCTTTTCTTAAGGCCATCCAGATAATCTAGCTCCTCATTGGATAATCTGCTCTTGTTTGCTATCTTTGATAGACCATCGTAAAGGTTTCTGCTGGCGTCCATATCAACTATCGCCTTTACCAGGTTTATCACACTATCTATTTTTGATATGTTTGCATATCTTGTAGCTGTGTTTTTGAGTTCTTCAAGATGGTTCACTGACATTTGGATTCTTTTCTCCAATGATTGCGGCTTTTCAACCTCTATGCCTTTTTTCTTGAGTGAGTTATAGATATTTTTGTAACTTTCTCTGAGTATATTTTCTTCTTCGTCCCAATTTTTTTTCATCTCTCCCCTTTCCCGATATATCGAGAATTTCCGTGATATGGCTAATCTCAATAATCCGAGTTTGTGGCTTTCAACTAGTTCCTTGTTGTATTCTAGCTCAGGCATGATTAATTTTTGTATTTTTTGCAATAAAAACCAGTATTATTGTGCCTGTTCCCCTAAAATTACAGTCATATACCCAAACGTCATTGTAAGGTGAGAACTCCCCATAATGTTTTTAAGCAGGAACTGATTAAAAGCACACGCTAATATACCGGGTGCTAACATTGTTATCAAAATTCATATTTCGTGCCTATGATATACGTGGCGAGTATAAGAAAGACTTAGATGAAGATGGTATGAAACTCATTGGGAAGGCACTTGGCTCGTTCATGAAGAAAAAAGGATTGAAAACGGCCTTGGTTGGTAGTGACACGCGGGAATCAAGTCCAGTCTTAAAGGAGGCACTTGTTGAAGGTATCCAGGATACTGGTGTTAGGGTATTTGAATGCCCCCAAAGCAGTTTTGGTGTTACTATCTTTACAGCCCAGGAGGAAAAATTTGATTGCTGTTTCTACATAACAGCCTCTCACCTACCCAGAGGATATAATGGTGTGAAGCCTTTCTATGGTTCTGGCCTGTCTTTCGAGCCAGATGACATCTCTCTGGTTGGGAAGTTAGCTATGTCTGAGGATTTCATTATTGGAGAAAAGCATGAAATCTCTCATATCGATAGAAAAAAAGAGTATCTTCATTTTATGAAGAGTCACTTCGATTGCTCTGGTTTGAATATTGCATTGGATTGTGGTGGTGGGAGTACATCGCTAGTAGTGCCAGAACTGTTTAAAGAGCTTGGAGTTAACACTAAATGTGTTTTTTGCGATGTTGACCCTACTCTTTCTGTAAGGGACCCCAGACCAGCAGAAGAAACCCTAACAGAACTCATACGTGTGGTTAAGTCAGGCGGTTTTGATTTTGGTGTTGCATTTGATGGAGATGGTGATAGGGCTGTAATACTTGATGAAAATGGCAATGTTTTGCTCCCTGACCAGGTTGGTGTTTTAGTTGGGAAAGAACTGCTTGGTGATGAGGGAGGTACCATAGTCGCTACTGTTGAGTGTTCGGACCTTCCAGAGAAGATTCTATCTCCACTTGGTGCCAAGATAGTCCGTGTTCCAGTTGGTCACCCCTACATAATGAGAGCCAGTTATGAGAATAATGCAATTTTGGGCTATGAGGCAACTGGCCATATGGTTTTGCCATCGTTTTCCTTAGCTGATGATTCCCTTTTTGTTGTCCTTAAGCTCGCAGAGATGCTTAAAGTAAGAGACACTAAATTGTCTGAGATGGTTTCAAAGCTACCTAAACTTTACAGGAAGAGGATAATGTTTGAGACATCTGAGGAGGGGAAGTTCAAGGTGGTTGAGGAGCTTAAACAGAAATTGTCTACCAAATTCAAAAGGATATCATTAGTGGATGGCATACGTGTGGAACTTGACCATGGCTGGGCTTTAATACGGCCAAGTAACACCTCTCCAGTTATTCGGCTTACTGTCGAAGGAGATTCAAAGGAACATCTAAGCGAAATAGAAAATATCTTTGTTGACTATTTGAAGGAGTATTGCCACAAAAGCCATGAAACTTCTTTTTAGGCGGCGATACCACAAGCTTTTTTAACTACGTTTCCCAAAAACTGGAATGGTGTTTTTGATGGTAGTGAAAGTTGATTCAACTAAGTGCATTGGTTGTGGGGTATGCGTTTCTTTGTGCCCTGAGGTCTTTGAGATAGGCAGTGATGGAAAGTCTCATGTGAAGAATGAGAAAGGAAACTGCGATTTGGAAGCAGCCAAGAACAGCTGCCCTGTTGGTGCAATAAGCATCTAATGGCAGCTGGCTTTTATTTTTATCTTTGTTAGTAAAGAAGCCAAGTAAAAACGCACTTGTATCCTTTATGGGCTAATGTTTGCAGCGGGTTGGTTTTTAGTCCTCTTGATGACTTTTTCCTATTCCTTCTATCTCTGTTAATGCTACATACACTGCAGCTAGTGCTGTTATTATTGCTATCAACCCAAGCGCTATTTCTATTCCACCCATTGCTGTAGCATATCCCGTTAGTGGCGACGTAGATACTTTCATATACTGTAGGTGTGCAGCTGTTGTCGTGTTGTCTTTGTTTCCACTCATATCCTGGCAAAAAACAAATACATCGTTAACGCCATCATCCAGCCCGCTTATGTTACATGTAATTGAGGTTGTTCCACTGCCATTACAATCGCCTGAAGCCTCATCATAGCCGGTGTTCTTAAAGTCCCATCTACACTCTCCAGCTTCACTTAGCGAGAAGCTTAGCAAGAAGGAGTCATTCACAGTTGTTTGGTTTGATGGGCTCCACCCGAATTTCTCTGGTGGTGCCATATCCTCGGTTTTGTTTTCAACTCTGTGGCATTCTATCCTATCCTTTGACCAACCATCAGGACAATCTTCTGGGAATAATTTTCCAATCCTCATGTCTCCAATACACTTATAACACCTAATCTGGCTTGATGCGTTGGTGTTCGTTTCTCCACTCACTGTCGGAGCAGGTACAATAATGCGCCTGCGCCTATGATGGGATGTGCTTGCCTCTGTGTTTTGTGTTGGGCTGGCTGGGCAGTCCTGTGGACACGAGATGCTGTCTTCATCAGATGTGCATGCACCATCACCACACCAGCTTTCTTGTTTTATGCCAAACCCGCTTAGGGAGTCAAGCTCAAAGGTAAATGTGTTCCTGCCTTCGTCTTGGATGCCGCTGATTGGTGTCCAATCACCATTACAGGTTCTTTCCTGCATATCCCAGTCATCACATTTGTATGTCCCAAGATAGTCTTCGTTTGAATAGCCTGTGCCAGCATAACTTACAGTTAGAAGGATACCATCTGCATTGTAGTTGGTATGTACACCATAGACAATCAAAAAGTTGGTTGGGCCGAAACTATCAAACCTTACCCTCCCATCCAGGTTGTCTGATATATTCACATTGTGTAAAACGAGGTCTATAGAGTTATCGAGTGTTTCAAGCTCTAGGTCATATACACCGCCAACTAAATTACCATAGAAACTTCCATCAGGCATGCTATAAACCGCAATCTTAGTGCCGTTAACATACATTGATAGGTGGCAGGGTACCCCACCACCGGACTGGTTCTCCACACTAATGCTAAAGCTTGTCAACCTGCCAACCATAAGATATCCTGTTTCACTATCTTCGCCAAGGGAATTGTTAGCAACCACTGTTATCTCATACAAGCCCTCTACTGCGGGTGTTATTGTTGTATTATCACAATTGGTAAGCGGAACAGTTAATTGAGTCCCGTCTGGAAGGATGACTCTCGCAATTATTGCTTGAGCATTACTGGCGTTTACAAAGATGTCAACATCACCATCTACTTCAACATTATCTGGGCTTATATTAAATTCATTAATAACTGGTAGTTCTGTTGGTGTTTGTTCGACAGAGAAGTTCAGGGAGAGATTGTTATTGCTTTCATTTTGTTCCTCTATGTTGTTTTCTGGATCAAGCCTTAAGCTTAATGTGTGATTCCCGGCACTGGCAAGCCAACTGGCTTTAATCGTTGCGATGGAATAGCTTGGCAAAAGAAGCTCTCCCGTAAGATTTCCAGTTATAGCAAGGACACAGCTACCATTCGTATGGATTAAGATTGGTCTGCTTGAGTTTATATTGAAATCTGTTGTTTCTCCACAGGAGTGGTTCAATAGGTTGCTGCCATTTGATTGCTGTATTCCATCGACAGTTGCACAGAACTCACATATATCCTCGGCTGTCCAGTTGCTGTTTAGCGGTAGCATCATTGTGTTCAGACCCGTTTCAACCGGAACCAGCATACTAGTGATTCCGCCAGTTGTTGCGTTTGAGTCAATTAAAAGCTGAAGTTCGGCTGGCTGCCCCATCGATGCACCCATATTTGAGACGTTTGCGGTTATGTTAGCGTAGTCCCCCTCACTGATAGGCGTGGTAATACCCAGTGAAATGGGTGTTAAGTCTGGAAGGTCTGGTGCTTCAGAGTTGCACTGTGAGATATCCCGTGCTAAGCTATTGTTGAATAAGTAGAACACAAGTAGGTCTCCATTCCCCACGCAAGAATCTCCATTTAGGTCAGAGCTATTTGAATAGTCGCTACTTCCATAGCAGCTCCAATAGTGCTGGATTAGCTCGTTGTAATCCTTGTCATCTACTACACCGTCCTCATTGATGTCTGGACACCTTACCAACTGGGAGCAGTTTGTGCTTTCTTCCCAATGCCTGCTTACTACAGCTAGGTCAAATATGTTTATGACTCCGTCATAGTTTAAATCATACCCAAGAGTGTCGCCAAGCCAGTGCTGTTTCAGGATATCGGCATCCGAGCTGTTGACGAAGCCGTCATGGTTCAAGTCAGGGCAGGGGCTAACTTCTTCTTTGTATACCTCTAGCTCGCCAACTGCTGATGTTATCGAGTTTCCAGACTCATCTATGGCTACAAGACTCATAGAATAGTTCCCGGGTTTTATTAGAGGTACGGCATACACGATTGGCTGTTCAGTTGCGTTATCCAGGTGGAAATCTATAAAGCTGGCTGTTTTGTTGTTTACAGCTAACCTTATCCCCACAGTTAGGGGATAACTACTACTGTTGAACCATATCCTAATCTGCTTTCCTGCCTTCATCTTTGCTGGGAGTATTGGACTGGTCGTGATGTTTGTTATAACCAGTTGGGTGTTCTCGACATTAAAGGGCAGGTAAACCGCAGAGTAATCGTTATAGCATTTTGGGATTCTCACTTTTAGGTATCTAAAGTTTGAAATATTCTGCATTAGATATCCTTGTTTTTTCCACCCGTGCGTTGCTTTTTCTGTCATTACGGGGATACTGGCTATTTTTTCCCAGGTTTGATTATCTATGGATGAATACAGTGCGGCAGTGCTCTTGCATGCTGTGTGATGCCCTGGTTTTACTACAATATACACATTTGTGTAGTTTTCAACGATAGTTCCAATATCATGAACGTGCGATACCCTGAAACAACAGCACTTGTCTGCTGGTTCCCCTGTCAACCCAGCTGGATTACTGTATCCAATGCCGTTTCCGCATTCTTCAGCCAAGGCGAATCCTTCTGGAGGCGTGTCTATCCTTTGATAATTCTGAGCCGTTGTCGCCTTACCAGAGAAATCCACGCTTATGGCCTTTGAGTTTCCATATATATCTGTACAGTTTACCTCCGCGGTATAGTTAGTGTCTGTGTGTATTGTTATGTGTTGCACGTGGGAATAGCCATTTGTTGTCTCCATTATATCCCAGCCTATTGTGGAATTCCCAGACTGGTTTGAAATGGAAAGCATGTATGAGCAATTGGAGGGGTTGTTTGTCAATAAGCTGATACTGGACTCTCCTGCATCGATAGTGGAACCCTCTTTAGGTGATATCAAATACAGCAGAAGCGAGGGGGCACCCGCCTCGCAATCTGAGTCATTTTCATCTACAAGCCCATCACAGTCGTTATCAACATCATCATTGCAGTTCTCCCTCGCGCTGCAGGAGTAGCCAGCTGGGAAGCAATGAGTCCCACCATTAGCATAGTAGAGTATCCCAAGCAGGTCTACATCAGTTAGGGCATCATCACCATTTACATCAATACAGCATAAGTTATCTCCTGTAAATTGGATAATCCCGCTTCCTATCTCTAAAGCTATATTCGCGTCGGTTTCATTTATTTCGCCATCATTGTTCAAGTCGCCTATCAACTGGTCTCCGCCAGCGCATGAAATTACATTGGGCTGATTGCAAGCAGGGGTTTCCACACAGTCCGAATCCTCACAATCAACCATGCCATCACAATCGTTGTCTAAACCATCAGTGCATATGGTTTCTGTTGTTTCATAGTTAGGTATGGTTGTGTAGTTACAACCTGGCCATTTGCCATCCGTGCAGCTCTCCACAGAGTTGTCACACACACCATCTTGATTTGGGCATAATCTTGTTTCACCCTCGTTGCACTCAGGGCAGTTACAGTCTGGGTCTTCATTGCCTTGTTGGCAATCAACTAACCCATCACAGTCATTGTCAATGCCATCAGTGCAGTCCAACTCTTTTTGAGAGCCATACGCGCCGCACCCGGAGCTACAGCAGTAGTCCTTATCAGTTCCAGAGAGGGGGCTTTCACAGTCGATTACTTTTTTGACGACACAATCCGCGTCACCAGGGTATCCGCCGCATTTGAAGAGCCTATATTCTGTTCCATGGCAACCGTTCTTTGATGGGCAGTAAGTCCTTTTAGAATCATCATGCCTGCAGGTGTTTCCATCTGCATACCAATCTTGATACTCTTTATAATTACCATCACAATACCAGCCGTCCGATGGATTAAAGTGTCCTGTAGCTGTGCAAGCACCTTGCTGGCAGCCACCAGTTCCATCACTAAAGTAATTGTGGTATTCCTTGTAACAACCATAGCTGGTGTCCCAGGCCTCCGAGTACCAACAGTATTTGTAGACTGGTTTGCATACATCATTCTCACAGTAATACTCTTTTAGCCATGCATTTTGGGCATAAGGTTCTCTCCCACAAGAGTCTA
>JAGHAM010000022.1 GCA_021161465.1 Candidatus Iainarchaeum sp.
CATCCGCATCCATTTTTGTGAGTATAACGCCATCAAGGCCAACAGCTTCCTTGAAAGCAAGGGCACGCTCAGGAAGAACATTCCCGGCTAAAGCCTCATCCACGTATATGTGAAGGTCAGGCTCAACTACCCTGTTTATCTTCTTCAATTCTTCTATAAGGTTCTTGTTGGTTTCCTGCCTGCCAGCCGTGTCTATCAGAACACAATTGATACCTTTCGCCTGCGCACTTTTCACTGCATCGAAGGCAACTGCTGCAGGGTCAGCTCCATATGTGTGTTTAACAACACGCATATCCAGCCGGCACGCGTGCTCCTCAAGCTGTTCTATGGACGCTGCCCTAAATGTGTCAGATGCAGCAAAAACGGAGCTTAGGCCATTTTGCTTCAGGAGAAAAGCAATTTTGGCCAGGGTCAGCGTTTTGCCGGCCCCATTCGGTCCCAGAAACATTATCTTGAAGGGCTTATCAGAATTCTTGACCATCTCAACTAGATTGAAACTGGGCGCTGCCAATATGGATTCCAGAGACTTTTGGAGGGCTTTCTTCAGGTCGGGCTCCTTCGATTCGCGCAGGTCTTCACAGATTTTCTCAGCAACTGGCTTGGCAACATCGGCCTCAAGGAGTGCTAGCTCCAGTTCCCACAGCAAATCATCCTTATCCGCGCCAAAAATCTTTAGTTTTGATTTCGGTTTGGTTTTCTTCACCGTTGGTTTCTCCGGTAGTGGTTTTAACTTCTCCGGAACTGGTTTCTTTTTAGGTAGTTTCTTTACGGGTTTTTCTCTGTTGAGAATTTTAGATACCTTATCCCTTAGGAAGTCGAACATCCACAACGCCTACCCTACAAGGGGAACGTCTGATTCTCCTTGCTGGCTCTTCAAGTAGCTTTGCAATTTCACAGACAAATCCTGAACTGTGTTGGAGAGTCTGGTTATCTCATCGTCTATCTGTGAAATTGAATCCTTTACCAACTCTTCCCTTTTATCCAGAAGTGCCTTGGCGTCATCAACGTTTTTCTCCACGACAACACCGGCACCAACATCAGCGTTGACTTTATCCTTCTCTATTTTAACTGGCATAAGCAAGCCGGCACCTATTGGAGTAAGCCCACTACCGCCTTTGGAAACAGCCTCAAGGTTACTTCTTGCCATAGCTATCTCCTGTAGGGCAAACATCAGTGACTGCCTCTGTGACTCGTAAGCCTTAAGTTTTTCCTCATCGGCCCTCAAAAGTGCGATTGCTTCCTGGAATGATAACTCAACCATATTAAACACCTTCTCCAAGCTGTTGGATAAGCGGATCCTTGCTATCCTCAGGCTTTATCTCCTCAACCTTCCCTATCTTTATCATGTTTGTCTTAAGCTTGTGCCTGGAACCTAGATTCTCAAGAACTTTGTAAACTGCAGCATCCATGCGTGTTGCCCTTATGTCCTGCACAAACTTCATTTTTTTCCGTTTCTTCACAAAAAACCCTGAAATTCTAAATGTTTTAATGCTCATTTTCATCCCTCCCGAAGAAAAGCGCCTCATCTATCCTGCCAATCTCGTAAGCTGTTGTCAGCATACCCGTTACCGCGCCTTTATCGTTTGCCAATAAACCACCCCTAACAAAGGGGCTCCCATAGTTAATAGAACCTACTGTTCCTTCAACTTTGAAAACCTTATTTAGTAACTTCAAATCATCATCAGTTATGTTTGGATTCGTTAAAAAGCCTTTGTTGTTCGCCACAACAGATGAGCCAACAACATCCAAACCGGCAACTTTCGCCTGGGTAACACCAACGCCAAGCGTGTCTTTGATTGTCTTAACATCATTTTTGGAAAAGACGGGGCTGGCTATGCACCCTTTGTCATTACAAGCAATTAAATTGGTTATGGCTGTGAACTCATGTATCACACCAACTTTCCCGAAAAGACTTCTAAGCTGCTCAATCTCGGTTTCGTAAACTGTCTCTGGAACCAGGATGCCATTGCTGTTCAAAACCGAAAAAATACCAATGAGAGAGGAATTGTAAAGTGTAGCCCGGACTGGCTCTGTACCTAATACCTGCTCAACAATGTTCACAAAGGACTCTGGTGCTGATGGTGGAACAAGAGTAATCTTATTGCTAGTTGAACAAAAAATCCCTATGAAGGGGTTCCCAGACAGGTTTTTCTTCTCTATTCTCATCTAATCACGGTAATTCAGCTACGGCGAATTCGCCTTCTTCCACTATCCGAACCTTTATTCTCCTTGGTGGCTTTGACTTTTCCCAGACTAGAGAGTTAACCTCTTCAGAAACTTTTGGTTCCTTCCTAGTATGCTTTCGTATGTACCTCTTTATTTCTGTTATAGCTGCCTTTCTCATCTTGCCAGATGGCTTCTCAAAAGCACGCCTAAGTGGAATTGTGTGGAGTGATTGTTTTTTCGGTTTTTCTTTTGGTTGCTCCTTGGCTTTCTTTGGTTGTTCTGGCTCAGCGACTTTCTGCTCGGGTTCTTTTGCTTTTTCCTCCTTCGGCTTCTCTTTCTGCTCAGCTATAACCTGAGGTTTTTCTATTGGCGTAGACGCACCGCTCTCTTCCTTATCTGTCATTAAATCTCACCTTTGCTGAGTTTTTGTTTCTTCCGTATTTTCTTACCCTTATCTGAAATTCTCCAATTCTTTTGCTTAGGGTTTGTGGTCACTTTCCTGTTAGTTTTAACCATGACCCATAGGGGGACCCTTTTGTTGCTCTTTGTATAACTTGAAAGTTGCTCCTTTGTTTGCTCATCCTTTCTGCTTCCCATCAACTCACTTCCTTACTATCTTTATATCCTTCCTCTTCTCTTTGATTTTTAATAAAATACTCTTAAGCTCCGCATCAGATAGCCTTGTTATCTTGCCCATCCTGTAAAGCTGTATTACGAGAAGTTCCACCTGCATTGCGAACTCTGGATTTGCCAACCTTATGGTAGAAAGCCGTGATTTCGCATCTGGTGTCAATATTTTCTTAAGTAAAAGCTCTTTCTGTGCCTCTAACTGCCTGGCTTCTTCTGATGCTTCCTGTTGTTTCGCTATTTCATCCTGTAGCTGGAGAAGCTTTTTCTTGCGTATCTCCTCCAAATCTCCATTCATTTCTTTCCTCCCTTAACAGCTTCTGTGGCTGTTTTCTCAAGGAAAGACTGCCCTTTTGGCGTTACAATCCGCCCTTTTCCCTTAACTTGTTTTATGAACCCTGCCGCTTCCAACTGTTGCAAGCAGGTCCTTATTATTTTTCCGCCTGCCCTTGCATGCTTTTCTGGTTTGACGCCTCTTTGCTTCTTCCCGCCAAACCAGTTCCTCAGCTTATTTGTGCCTATCGGCCCTAGCAAGTATATCTTTCTCAGAACAGCGGCAGTCCTTACATACCACCAATCGGGATTCTGTGGTGGCCTCTCAACATGAGAACCTGTTTTCACTAGCTTTGCCCACTCTGGGGCGGATATCTCTTTCATGCTCTTAAGCTTCTGCGAGAGCTCTCCTATGAGTTTTTGCGTGTCTACACTCTTAACTGAGACCATTGTTTCACCTGTAAAAATAAAAGCGCGAGCGCTTGAATCCTAATTTAAGTGTTTTTGCCTTTATTAATTTTTTGCCTGTTTTCGCGTGCGTAGCTATATTTCTGTGTTTTTCCACAGTTCTTGCAGGTATACAGTATAATCCTGCTTTTAGGTCTGGCTCTAACGGTAAGCGTTCTACCAGGTATAAGGTATGTACCACACCTCTTGCAGATTTTTGTTTTAACATCTCTTGGAAGTTCAACTTTGTACTTCAAAGCGGTTTTCCTTGCCAGGTCGATATACCTTTGCCTTCTGCTTTCATTCTTTTCCGTTTTGGCAAGCTCAACCAAGCTTTCCACTCTCCCGGATGCCATCTTCCTGACCCAGCGAGGCTTCAATCTAGACTTTTTAGACATGTGTTAATATTGCACCCCAAGAATAAAAAAGAGTGGGCCTGAAGAGACTATCTGCAACATGCATTCGAACTCTTGATCTCCACCTGTCTAAGAGCTTAAGCCCTTGTAAGGGTGGCGTCCTAACCACTAGACCACAGGCCCCTGGTTTTATTTAGTCAAAGCACCATTTTAAAGGTTAGAGTTAAAAACCAGAAGGGAGTATATCCTTTGGTGGTACTGTGCATAGGGTAGTTATAGCAACTGTTGGTAAAAAACACATACACTTATTGAAGGTTGTTGGAGCGTTCTTAATTTTTGGGGGAGCCTTTGGCATTCTAGACTCCATAGCATGGATGTTTAGGATAATAAAACAAATCGAAGCTGTAAATGTTAACCCCGAACTTGCACTCGCTATATTTAAACTGCCAGTAAAGGCGCTAACAGGAGATACGCTCCTTGGACTATTCATGCTGCCAGTTGCAGTGCTCATGCTATGGTTTGTTGTATTCTGCATAGGCACAATGGTTTACCGGACGGGGGAAGTAATAATACCCAAAAAAGGTTAACCCATAACAACCAAGTTTACCTTCTTCCTCCCTGCTATCTTTGCCTTTTTTAGTCCTACCAGTGTTTTGATTCCTTTCTCGTCAGCTAAATCAACCAGCCTTTGGGTTATTATCCCATCAAAGACCACAGCATCAAGCTTCTTTTGCTTGTTTATTTTGTTCACCATCTCTGCCACACCAACCTCTATTGTCTTGTCCCCATCGACCAGAACGGCTTTTAATGTGCCCTTAATCTTTTCGTATATTTTTGTCAAGTCTGGTGTATCTCGTGGTGGCGCAGTAGTAGTTTCCTTTCTGGCGACAAAATGTGCCTGCTTGCTGCGACCTCTCCTCGATGCAGAATTAAGTCGTGAGAGGAATTCGCCAATTGGTACTTTGTTCTTCAATTGTTTCAGAATCTCCTTCTGAGTCAGCTCCTCAACTTCCTTGCCGTCTGGTGCTTTAGCAACGTAATCTATTTTCCCAAGCTCGGATAGCTGTTTGACTATGATGTCGCCACCTCTATCACCATCTACAAACGCTGTCGTTATTTTCCTTTTAGTTAGCTCAGCAACTGTTTTGGGTATGGTTGAACCTTTCAAGGCTACGACATTCGTGATTCCGCTCCTGAGCATATTCAGCACATCGGCCCTACCTTCTACAACGATTATCTCTTTCTGTTTCTCTATATCGGGTCCACAAGGCAGTTTCTCCGGCCCAAAGAACCTGAGCTTTTCCTTGCTGACCGCTGACCTTAGCTTGTTTGATATCTCTCTGGAATCCGGGATTTCTTCAGTTGACAGAAGATTCAAAAGTTCCTTTGCCCTACCGACCACATAATCCCTTTTGTCCGCACGGGTATCTTCTATCTTGTTTATCCTCACTCTGGCCTCACAAGGACCAACCCTGTCCACGGTTTCAAGTGCTGCCGCAAGCGTAGCAGTCTGGAACTTATCCAAACTGGAAGCTAATGTTAAAGGCCCAAAGCTCTTTCCCATCTTGGTCTTTATATCAACCTCAATCCTTCCAATCCTGCCGGATTTTTGTAACTCACGTAAATCAAGCTCACTACCAAGAAGACCCTCTGTCTGGCCAAAAATTGCACCAACAACATCGGATTTCTCAACTATCCCATCGACCTCTACCGTGCCTTCTATCAAATATTTAACAACATTTATGTATGTTTTACCCATATAATCTCCTCCTTACTTGTTTTTTTCCTGTGATAGGAGAGAGGGTAAATCCTCAAAATGGACAAGACCAAGAATCTTCCTGAACCTTTTTCGGTACGAAAGATTGGGTCTAACTGCCTCATTAAAGAAAAGGTCTTTCAGCTTCTTAGCAGCTTTTTCCCCAAAAGAGTCAAAGTCTGTTAGTATGATTGCTTCCCTGCAGCTGCAGGCGATTTTCTCTACTAGTTCATTCATCGAAGTTGAAGACAAGGTTAAAACCAACCCGTCAAGACCGCTTTGGCGAAGCGCGCTGCGGTCATTTTTGCCCTCAACCACGACTGGAATGCCTTCATCCATATCAAGTTGAAGGTCCGATAGTAATTTGGTTACCTTCTCGTTCATGTGAATCTAAACATCACGACCTTTCCTAAGAGGTTTCCCCCTTTTCCTATAATTTTGTAAATGTGATTGTTGCCCCGCTGTAACCCTTTATGTCATAGCTCCTCGGAAGCTCACAAAGGTGACTCGCGGGGCTGTACTGTGCCTTGTTGACAAAGGCTTCATCGTTGCCTCTGCTTGTCACCCAGACACAGATAACTCTATTATAGAAGCCATAGTTTATAAAGTTTTAGCATATATGCCGCACACAAATTAAGAACGAGCCAGATACTTTGCAATATCTGTCTTTGTAAACATGCCCTTAATCTCTGACCCATCAGATACAACAAGGCTACCTATGTGTTTCTCCAGCATGATTCTCCCCGCCTTCGCTGCATCCGTCTCTGGTGTTGTGGTGTACACCTGATCCCTCATTACTTCACCAACTGTGATGGGCTGTATTTGTATATCTTCCCTAAGAGCTAGAGGTGCAGGGTCCTGCCTACCTGCCACTTTCACTTTAGGTGAAGCAAAAGACACATCCTTCATGCTCAGTACACCAATTATATCAGAATCAAGCACCACCAGCCTGTTTACGCCTTCCTCTTTCATCTTCCTTATGGCATGAAAGATAGAGTGCTGCGCTCTCACCGTTCTGATGTTCCTGTCCATTATGTCTCCAACCTTAACTTTACCCGAATAATTCGAAACAAAATAATCAAGCAGGTTTGTCTTGGTCACTATCCCCAATGGCTCATTCTCAAGAACCAGTGCAGACTTTGTATGCTTCTCTAAGAGTTCCCTGGCAATGTCTTCTGGAATTGCATCAGGACTCACAGAAGTTACATTTCGGTTCATAACCTTACTAACTGGAAATTCATCTATGGGTTCTCTTGCTTGGTAGAAAGCATCAGCAATCTCTGGCTCTCCAACCATACCAATGGGTTTCATTTCACTCAGGACAGGTACCGAGCTTATATCGTGTTTTAAAAATAAGTTCCTTACCCTTGCTATGCTATCATTCGGGGTTACATAGTAAACCGGGCTTGTCATAATGTCATAAGCTCTCATAGACTCATCCCTCCCGGCACGTTGAGCAAAGCAAAAGACCATTGACAAGTTTCAGGTCCTCTGAATAATTACCACAACTGTCACATATTCCAGCTACTCTCGTCTCAGCTGTTTCAGGTACGTTAGACCGAATCTCAATGTTCTCAGCTATTATATCATAAACCGCAGGTGAAATTCTGATGAGCTCAGTCTCGGTGAGAAGGCCAACAAGCCTGTCGCCATCAACGACTGGTAATCTCTTTAATTTTAGGTCACGCATGAGTTTCGCTGCGTCCTCCAAATCCATGTTTGGAGGGGCTGACCTTAATGGGTGGCTCATGACCTCCTTGGCCTTTATCTTTTTGGGGTCACTCCCCTGGTAAAAAACCCTTTTCAAAAGGTTGCTGTCCGTTATGATTCCAAGGGGCTTTTCCCTATCCGAAACCACAACACATCCTATGTCCAGTTCAACCATTGCCTTCAGTGCCTTATCCACACTATCTTCAGGACTAACAGTAACAACGCTCTTTCTCATAGCATCTGACACTGAAATACCAACTGCCATCCAAATCCTCCCATTCTATTTTCTCCTTCCCTGTTTAAATGCCTTTAGGAAATCTGATAATTCCCTGTTGTCGCCTTTCTCAAGTTTGAACATTTTGCCTGTTTTTTGAATTTTGTGGGGGTCTGCAATGAACACAGGGGTCCTATAAAACCCATAAAGAAGCAAGGGTATGGCGTTTTGCCTCTTTGACTCGCGCAGTAGCTTTTCTATGTCGGGCTCACTAACATAGATATAATCTTTCTTTCCTGTTTTCTTGCATTCCGCCAAGAATAGGGTTTTTCCATCCTCCTGAACAAGCAAGTCATACGGCGATGATGCTGCCTTACGGTCGCATTGGTATCCGTGTTCCCTGAATACATCCCTGGCGCGATACTCAAAACTACGACCTGTACGGTAACTCATAGGGGGAATAAAGGGCTTGCGTGTTTAAAATAATGACGGTAGCCTATTTTTCCTGCTCGCCTTCCTTTGCCTTCTCCTCAAGCTCCTTCCTGCACTTGCGGCAAAGACCGTTCTCATCTAGTTTTGTGTATTTTCCACATCGCTTGCAATTGTCCATTATTTTCATTTTAGTACCTCTCTTTCTAAAACGTGCTTAAACAAAAACACCTTCCTTGAACGCTTTGTACTCCTCAAAGTTCATACGGGGGTTGTATGGCGTTTCAAGCACTACACTTGCTGGCTCATCGGTTAAGACCACATTCCTGAAGAACTCCAAGTCAAAATCTCCTTCATTCAGAGGCATATGTAGGTCAGCTTCACTCCTTGCCAGTCCGTTGGAAACATGGAAGTAGTTAGGTTTCAGTTTCATAAACTCCCATGTGACTTCCTCGTAGTCTAAATCGCTGTGCGCGGCTGTTGCCGCTAAATGCCCAAAGTCGAGACAAACACCATAACCCATCTCGATGAACTGCAGGAAATCTGATGGGACTGCACAGAGGCGCCTGTCTGAAGGAAACAAAGGTAAATTCTCTAGGAGGAGTTTCACATCAGTGTACTCCTTGCTGAACTCGGACAACAGCTTGTACGCCTGCTCGACTGAGCCCTCTCGCAAATCCCCAGAAGGGTGTATGACCACTGTTTGAGAGCCTAAGCCCCTGGCAGCTTCAACTGCCTCTCCTATGGCTTTTCTGTTAAGTTTCTCTGCTTTTGGATTGGCCAGGTTCACGCC
>JAGHAM010000032.1 GCA_021161465.1 Candidatus Iainarchaeum sp.
ATCAACCTGAACTCAAAAGAAGCTAAAAAAATAAAAGACAGCGAGCAGCGAATTCTTGACACTGCAGAGAAGGCCCATCTATTTGGCGGTGACAAGGTTGTATTCCATCCCGGCTTTTATTCTGGGAGGAGCAGTGAGGATGCCTTCCAAACATTCTACCAGGAGATAAACGATTTGCTCGAAATCGTTGAAGAGAGGGGATTCAACGTGCACCTATCGCCAGAAACCACTGGCAAAAAAAGCCAGTTTGGCAGCCTTGATGAAATAATAGAACTTTGTCGTAGGCTTCCTGACTTAAGAATGACCATTGATTTTGCTCATCTATTTGCAAGAGAACAAGGCAATATCGACTTCCACAAATGCCTTGAAAAGATAGAAAACAATCTTGGGACTGAATTCCTAAAGGATATGCACATGCACTTTTCTGGCATAGAATACACAGACAAAGGCGAGAGACGTCATTTAACTGCAGATGACCCTAAGAACCATCTGAAGTATGAGGATATAGCAGCAGTACTGAGAGATTTTGATGTTCACGGAAATCTAATCTGTGAGTCACCAAATCTTGAGGTGGACGCATTAAAGATGAAAAAACTACTGGAGATAGCTTAACTGGCCCATGTGGGATATGGTTAGGCTACCCCCTTTTTCCGTTCTTAACCTGACCCCTGCAGTTCTTTCCCCGCCATAAACAAAGACAGGGCTATCCCAGTCAGGAATGCAACGAGGGCATCAGTGCCAAAGTAACTATAGGAGAACAGAACATCCCAACCAATCTGACCCCAGAAGCTCCCAAGGATAAACGAGAGGACAAACCCAATTACAACAGCAATGAAAATCAGCTTGAGGCTTTCAACTGGATTTGAATAAGTTCTGAAAATGTATATGGTGACTCCAATGAAGAACACTATGAAGAATGCCAGGCCTACATCTGGTGTTGGTGCGTGAACTGTCTTTGATGAGAAGACACCAAACTCTGCAATCAGTATGTATGTAAGCATTGTAGTCAAGGTATGTTTCCCTTTCTTTATGCCGTGAAGTGATAGCATCTCTTTTATACCTGTTGGTCCTGCTGGCCCTGGAGCTGGTGTAACTGTAACTTTCTCCTCCTTTCCCTCCTTTGGCTTTCTCTCAGCTTTCATGTTAAGTATGAAGTAGTAAACAGCAATCACAACACCTATGAATGCTATTGCAAGGACAACAATCCCAGCTATAAGAACCATCGGGTCAACCTTGCCCTGCATCTCATTCAGGAAATACATCAGTATAGAGTAGAATGCAGAACCAAGTACTGTCAAAATAAGCACATGTTTGAGTATCTTTAAGGAGTATTTAGTGAGCTTGTTTATGATTAGTACGCTTATGTATATTCCTATGGCAAGCATAACGAGAGAGGCTACATCCCCCTGGAGAGCATTTTGTGGCAGGGAAGTTGCATAGCTCATCAATTCTGTCGTGTTTACTGATGTGGCCAAAGCGCCAAAATCCATTAAGCTAATTATGCATAACGGGTTAATAAATAATACAGTAACACTAAAAACATCATGGACGTGGAACAGGTTGTAGAGGGGACAATTGCCAATTATGCGCTGCTCAAAGAAGGCAGCAAAGTTGTGGTTGCAGTTTCTGGTGGAAAGGACTCAACAACTGCTCTTTATATCATAAATAAGCTTGGATACTGTCCAGAGGCGCTCACAATTGATTTGGGAATAGGTGACTGGTCCAGGAACAATCTAAGGAATATTAGTATGTTCTGCAACCAGAACAAGATTCATCTTCACATAGTATCTGTGCAGGATGAGCTTGGCTATACTATGGTTGATATTATAAAAGCTGCTGAACAAAATCTCAGGTTAAAGAGTTGTACTACCTGTGGGATAATTAGGAAATGGTTGTTGAACAAGAAAGCTCGGGAATTTGGTTTTGAAGCTATTGCTACTGGCCATAATCTCGACGATGAAGCCCAGACTATAATCATGAACTCGCTTAGCGGAAGGTTCGACTTAAACCTAGGGCTTGGGCCAAAGACAGGCACCGCCGAGTTGCAAAGCTCTGGTTTTATACCCAGAATCAAGCCACTGTACTTCTGCCCAGAAGAGGAAATAGAGAGGTACTCCCGCTCGCATAAATTTCCGGTGTTATACCAAAAATGCCCATATTCTTCTGGAGCACACCGGAGAGAGGTTCGAGCGATGCTTGAGCAGATTGAAGAAGCGCGCCCAGGGACAAAAGAGAAAATTGTCACGCGCTTCACTGGCATACTAGCAAAATCAAAGCGAAAGAATCCATTGAGGCGATGCAAAATCTGTGGCGAACCAAGTTCTGGAGAAATCTGCAATGCATGCAAAATACTGGAAGTGTTGAAATGAAACGTGTGAAAGCGCTGGCTCTTGTATCAGGAGGGCTGGATAGCCTGATAGCAGTTAAGCTAGTGCAGGCTGAAGGAATAGATGTAACTGCTGTAACATTCAAAAACCCGTTTCATCAAGGCGATTACATCGCAATAATAAAGAAGAACTTAAGCCAAACAGGTACACCCCTCATTATTATTGAACTGGACAAGGAGTACCTGCAGGTTATAACCCATCCAAAGTATGGATACGGCTCTGGGATGAATCCATGTGTTGATTGTAGGGTATTCCTGTTGAAAAAAGCATGGGAGCTTGCAAAAAGCATTAACGCGAAATTCCTGGTAACTGGTGAGGTTGTAGGGCAAAGGCCAATGAGCCAGCAGAAGCACCAGCTTGAGCTGATTGAGAAGGAAACTGGTTTAAAGGGCAAGATATTGCGGCCGTTATCGGCAAAGCTCTTACCACCCACTGAGGCAGAGAAGCAAGGATGGGTCAATAGGAAAAATCTCTTAGATATAAGTGGCAGGTCAAGAAAAAAGCAGCTAGAGCTTGCTAGAGCATATGGAATAAAAGAATATCTCACACCAGCAGGGGGTTGTTTGTTAACAGAAAAAGAATTCTCTGGGAGGCTTAGAGATATGCTTGAAAGGGGAGGGAAACTTACCAGACGCGTAGTAGAATTGCTGAAGATTGGTAGGCACTTTAGAATTGAGGAAACTAAGATAATCGTTGGAAGGAACGAGGAGGAGAACAAAAAACTTCTTATCTTGAAAGACCCAGATGACTATGTTTTTGAAGTCCCAAATGCTGGAAGCCCTATAACTTTGCTGCAGGGACCAAAGACGGAAGAAGCGATACAATTGGCTGCCTCGCTGACAGCACGATACTCTGATGCCAAGGGAGCAACTGTGATGGTGAAATACGGGAAAGATTTTGAGAACGAGCTAACTACCGGAAGGCTGGAAGACGCTGAAAAGTTTAGGATATAGAAACTACAATGGAATGGTTTTTATTCTTGGTTTGTATAAGCAGAAATATGAAAATAGCTATGTTTACCGAGACATTCTTGCCTCAGGTGAATGGAGTTGTAACTTCAATTAGCTCATTCTCAGAGGAGCTGACCAGGCAGGGACACAAAGTTGAAATATTTGCCCCGGCTCCTGGTGATAAAGAATTCAACGGTATCAAAGTGCACAGGTTTCGTTCACTAACTTTCAGACCATACCCAGAATTCCGGGCTGCACTCCCGCCGGTTGGCATCAATAAGCACATAAAAGGCAAAGGATTTGATATTATCCACACCCATGGGCCTTTTGCACTTGGTTGGGCTGGTTGGTGGATTGCCATGAGGAACAAACTTCCGCTGGTGTCAACATTCCACACACCAATCTCAGATTATGTAGAGTACCTATCAAAAGATAAAAATGTAATTTCACTTGGAAAGAAGCTCGCCTGGCTGTATGCTGCAAGGTATTACAACCGATGTACCCATATGATAACACCCTCTGAAGTTATAAGAAAATTGGTTAGGTCAAATGGAGTTAGGGTACCAATATCTATTATCCCAACAGGCATTCGCCTTGATGACTTTGAGGGAATGGCGGATTCAAGTTACGTGCGGGAGAAATTTCAGATAGACGGCAGATTTGTATTTCATGCTGGAAGGCTGTCATTTGAGAAGAATGTAGATGACATAATAAGGGCAATGCCACTAGTCCTAAAAAAGCATCCAAGATTAAAGTTAGTTATAGCAAGCAAAGGCCCTGCAATGGGGCAATTGAAACAGCTTACCAAGCAGTTAGGCCTGGATAAGAATGTAGTCTTTACAGGTTATGTCGAGCAGAAAGACCTGATTGCTCTCTACAAGGAAGCAGAATTAGCTGTAATCGCTTCAGGAGCTGAAACACAGGGGCTTGTGATAACCGAAGCTATGGCTTGTGGAACTCCTGTAATAGGTGCAAACGCGCTTGCAATCCCAGAGGTTATAAACAACCAAAACGGGTTTTTGTTTGAGCTTCACAAGAGCAAAGAACTTGCTGAGAAGATAATCAAATTATTATCCAATGACAAACTGAGGAAGAAATTAGCAAAGAACGCTAGGAAGACAGCTGAAAGGAGTACCATTGAGGAAAGTACCAAAAAACTAGTCAAACTTTATGCGGGTCTACGTGAAAACTCTTAAAAAGAAAGACCAGTAAAATAATGAAAGGGTGGTTCAAATGATTGATAGTTTAACTGGTTTGGTGATTGTAACTGGGGTGTTCTCATTCCTGAAGGGGCTGGAGAATATAAATCCAAAGCTGGCAAGGTCCTTCCTAAAAAGGAGAATGGAACAGCCAGACTACTTCTTCACTGCAAGTGGCCTAAGTTTTGTTATTGTCGGGCTGGCTATAATATATCTGGGGTTGACATAGATGATTTATCTAATGACAGGCATATCCGGGGTAGGAAAGAGTACAGTAATCCATAACTGCAATGTTGACCTGACGCACGTTAATTTTGGGGATATCATACTTGAAATTGCCAGAGAACAGAAACTTGCTGAGAGCCGTGATGAGCTTAAGAACATAGATGCAGAGAAAACGCGAGAGATGCAGGAGGAAGCAGTTAGAAGGATAAAAAATATTTCTGGGAAGGTGTTGCTGGATACGCACCTTACTATAGAAAGCCCATACGGCTTTTATCCAGGCATACCTTTATGGATGGCAAAGGAGCTTAATTTCAAATCAATTATAATCATAGAAGCTCCCCCAGAAGAAGTCCTGAAGAGAAGGAAAAAAGACGAAGGGCTGCGTGCCAGGAAGAAAAGCGACTTGCGTGAGATAGAGTTGCAGATGCAGCTGGATAGGAGTTTTGCTATGGCATTGTCTGCATTGACTGGGGTTGCTGTTAAAATCATCGAGAATGTTGACCTAGAAAAAGCATCATCCGAACTTGGAGAGTTGTTAAAGTGAGATTTAAGGATGCATTAAACGTATTGATGGAAAGCGAAGAAGTAAGGTCTAGGATAAAGGAAGGGTATTACCTTTCCTCATTGCTTCTAACACCAGAGAATTTCAGTGAAGTAAATGAATGGCATTTCATATTCTTCCACCCAAAAACAGGAGATGTCTTTTCGGTTGCTATAAACAAGAATGGCATCCAAGTTGGAATTGAATCCCAACCTTTGGTGGAAGGAAACTACGAAAAGCTTGAGTTGGACAACCTAAATCCAATGGAAATACTACCAATAATAGAAAGGGAGACTCAGAAGTTAAACAAAAACAAGGTAACGAAGATAATCATAACACTGAGAAAGGCCGTTTGGCGGGCAGCTGTCATGACAGCAGACATGAAGATGCTCAGGATTGATATAAATCACAATACCAAAAAAGTTATAAAATCTGAATCGACAAGCATTTTAAGATGAACTAGGGGCATTGGAGTGCCCCCAACAACTTCAGACACCATAAACCCTATCTTGCTCTGGAAGGGTCTTCTGTATGTCCCTAATCAGCTTGTCAGCATCGGCCTTCAGCGTATCCAGATGCTTTATTATTCTTTTCTTTTCCTTGTCTATATCCTCAATTTCCTCATAAGGCCTCACTGCTTCCCTAAACATCCTATAATCTATCATTGCATAAGGATACTCATTCAGCTTCTTTGATATATCAACACATATTTTCTCAAGGAACTTGTTCATGGCTATCTTAACCTCAGCCTTAATCATCTTGTCCTTTGCCATGTTTGCTTTCATCACTCTAACAACCTGCGCATTAGCGAAGGCTAAGTTCTTCTTTTCAAGTTCCTCATCAGTTGGTTCTACTTCCTCTTTTTTCTCATCGGTCACCGTAACCACCTTATCATTTACTAACAAGATAACTCAATTAGGGTATAAAAGCATTGGGGTTCAATTCCCTCTCTCTGTCCTTGACAAAGCTGAGGAAATCTTCAAATCCCTTCCACTCACCAGAATTTCCATCGAAATCATAGCTGTCTTTATCCGTCACAACAAGATACAAGAAATATCTCCCATAGGTAGAGTTAGATGGCACAAGCATTTCCGTGTCATTCCTAAGGTCATAAACCAATTCACCTGTTTGTGGTTCAACAAGAATTGCGTCCTTAAGTGAGCTATAAACATCTTTACTGGAAGCTATTGGCCTAGGGGAAAATGCAACGACACAATGCCCAACCACATCACTGCTTGTTTCAACGTTTGGAGCTTCCGGGAAATTTCCACAAGCCATGTAATAGTTTTCATACTCTTTAGGTAACTGTTTTTTCTCGGTGTTTTTCAAGTAATACGTGCGCGAGTTCTCTACGTAAAAGATACTACCCCCTTGGACAAATCCTGTAAATGATGCATTTGTATTCTTCTCGGTACAAAACCCTGTCAGGTAGTTCAGTTCTGCCATAAAGAGTATGGAAAAATCCTCACAGTCTCCGCCTTTGTTGGATATGATAGATTCTAGATTTTGGAGGGCATCACTAGTCCCACTGGTTTCATTATCTGTTTTATACTCCAGGCCCTCTTTGTAAGAGTTAACGAAGCTGAGGCAGGCTAGGTTTATGTTGCAATCACCGTGCTCAAGCTTAACACACCTGCTCTTAAGCGAATCCTGAAAGTGTTTGTAGTCACTGAAGTGGTCTATATTTGAATTCTCCCTGAACCAATTCATCCTATCGTTCAACCGTGTCTCGTATGCTTTCAACTCATCCAATGTGCTGTTGATGTCAGTCTTCAGGGCAGATAGCTGCTGTCCTTTCTCCTTAAGCTCCTTGTCCTTATTCTCGAGTTCACTGTTAGCTTTCTCCAGTGATTTTTCCAGCTTTGAATTGTTGTACTCAAGCGAAGAGATGTATGTCTTCTGTTCTTCAATCACATTAGAGGCGTTCTCAACTGAAGCTGACAGGTTCTGTATATGCTTCTCCATCGAAGCAATCTGGGCAGTTGCCAAATCCAGCTTTCGCTCCAGTTCTTTTGAGCGCGTGTCAGCATTGTATGCAAGAAGCGACACCACCGCTAAAACAAAAATCAGAACAACTATGGCTGCCCCAGTCCACGAGTATTTAACTTTTCTTGCCTTCTTCTTTCGCGCCAACAAACCACATCCAATGCCGTAAACCAATAAACGTAGCCAAAGTTTAAATAATTTGATGAAGAAAACAACTCCATGCAGGACTTCTACGAATGGTACAATGAAAAAATCAGGCTCATAGTTGACAACAGATATCCCATAAAGGGCGCGCTGGTCTGGACGCCGTTCGGCTTTAAGCTCCAGAAGCTTGCATTTGACAAGTTAAGAGAACTTCTGGAGGCTACTGGCCATAAGGAAACACGTTTTCCAACTTTAATTCCAGAAAACCAGCTGGAGAAGGAAGAGGAGCACGTTAAAGGCTTTAAGGACGAGGTTTATTGGATAACTCATGGTGGTTTAAGCAAGTTGGATATCCCTCTAGCACTCAGGCCAACAAGCGAGACTGTGATATACCCTATGTTTTCTCTCTGGATTAGAAGCCATGCAGACCTGCCACTAAAAGTTTTCCAGGTCGTTAACACATTCAGGTATGAAACCAAGCACACAAGACCTTTAATCAGAGATAGGGAAATAGGCTTCTTCAAGGAGGCACACTGCGCGCATGCTGACGCCGCTGATGCTGAAAAAGAAATGAAAACAATTCGTCGGATATACAAAGAATTTTTTGACGCACTGGGGATACCTTACCTTATACTGCAGAGGCCTGACTGGGACAAGTTCCCCGGAGCTGAGAAAACAATATCCTTCGACCAGCTTATGCCAAATGGGAAGACTCTGCAGATAGCTACCTCCCACTACCTCGGGACAAATTTCTCGAAAATGTTTGAAGTTGACTACGAAACCGATGATGGCGGCAGAGCGCTAGCACATATTACATGTCATGGCATATCTGGGAGAGCCATTGCTGGGGTAGTAAGCGCGCATGGTGATGAGAAAGGATTGATTCTACCGCCTGAGTTCGCGCCTGTTCAGGTTGTCATAGTTCCAATACCGTTTAAGGGCAAAGAAGAGCTGGTATTAAGTTATGCAAAGGAAATTCACAAGAAAGCCGAGGCATTAGGATGGCGTGTAGAACTCGACGATGGCGAGGAAACTCCAGGAAACAAATACTACTACTGGGAAGAGCGTGGAGTTCCATTCAGAATTGAAATTGGGCCAAGAGAAGCAGGCAACGAAACTATTACGCTGGTTCGCAGGGATACCGGAGAGAAGAAAGTGGTCCCACTTAAAAATTTGGAGGACTTGCTTGACAAAAGCGCGAAGGAAATCGCTGAGAACTTAAGGGAAACCGCAAGGAAGCGCGTTGAGAAACTCGTCAAGAAGGCCAAAAGCAAGAGTGATTTGAAGAAGAAAGGCCTTGTGTTCAAGGTAGAAGTGTGCAGCCCTGAATGCGCGAAGACCTTAGAAGATGAGTGCATCGAGGGTATGGAGTACAGAGGCCATCTCCTTGATGAAAAACCTGAAGGCAAATGCCTAGCCTGCGGTAAAAAGGCTAAATACGTTGGAATAATCAGCAACGCTTACTGAACTGCCGAAAAGTTTTTATGCAACAGCCGTTTTCTTATTTTATGGTAGAAAGGCCTGCCAAAATCGATAGAAAACAATATGTAATCATCGCACTCATTTTCATAATAATTAACATTATAATTAGTTCTGTTGGGTTCTTTTACATCTTCAAACAACCAATAAACTCCCCGGAAGATCCCTATTCGTTTGGACATTACAATGCCATACCTTTTGATGTAGTAATAGGAACTATTCTAATACCTATTGGTGGGGTGTTTGGCTCAATAGCGGTTTTCATATACATGAAAAAGCTTAAGGTGAAGCCAAACATGCAACAAGCTTCAACAAGAGAAAGTACTAGTGAATGAAAGATGGCTCCAACACCGTTATCTTTTTATCCATCCTAGCAGTTAGTAAATGGGTGACTTAAATGCTTGAAAGGAAATCTGACAGCCACAAAGGCGAGAATGGAAAGGTACTTGTCATTGGAGGAAGCGACGAGTATGTTGGAGCTCCTGCGCTTACGGGCCTCGCTGCGTTGCGCGCTGGGGCTGACTTAGTGTATATCGCCTGCCCGGAGAAGGTGGCTTATGCAATCAACGCTTTGTCGCCAGATTTGATAACTGTGAAGCTTAGCGGTGACTCGCTTGGTGTGAGGCACGCTGTTAAGATAATGGATTTCGTAGAGAAAGTGGATGTCGTTGCTATTGGCCCCGGGCTTGGTACCAGGGCTGGTACACAGGAGGCCGTCAAGAAGCTCTGCTCCAAAATAAAAAAACCAAAGGTAATCGATGCGGACGCGCTGAAAGCCTTGAAGGAGATACCACCAAATAGCATTATAACACCACACCGTGGTGAATTTGAAGCTATGTTTGGCGTGAAGCCTACAAGGGATGAGCTCACAAAAAGAGCTGACAGCGATAAGATTATCCTCTTAAAAGGCCAAACAGACTTCATCTGCAATGGTAGTGAAGTCCGTGAGAACCACACTGGAAATGCAGGTATGACTGTTGGTGGCACTGGTGATATCCTGACAGGCATAGTGGCTGGCTTAATTTCGCAGAAAGTGCCGCTCTCCGATGCTGCTTTCTTGGGCGCGCAGATAAATGGGGAGGCCGGGGACATACTAAAAGAGCAGATGGGTTACTGCTTTGTAGCATCAGACCTACTAAGTGTCATCCCAAGAGTCATTCTGGAAGAAGTATAATCCCTCGTTAACTCGTCCATGGGCAGTCAGTATCTCCACCAGAATAAGTACAACCAGATGGACAACAACCATCGCCTGGATTGCATTCTGTTATATCTTCATGGACACATTCTCCAGATGAACACTTGTCAATAGTACATGAATCGTCATCATTACAGTCAGCATAAGTCAAACATTTGTTTGGACTGCAATCATTATCATTATTGTAAAAACAAGTTTCTGGGCAACACCCATCATCATTTATACATTCAATGATTGGCATGTACACGCATCTTTTTGCATCATCTTCCTTATTGTGAGAACATATGTTCTGAGTACAAGAATTACCATCATCACAATCAGCATCAGACTCGCATTGATTGCAATCAGAATCTCCAGGATAGCTACATCCGCCAGGGCAACAGCCGTCTCCACCAATACAGGAAGTTATCTGTGTATTGACACACTTTCCATCATCATTGCATTCATCAATTGTACAAGAATCCCAATCATTACAGTCAGAATTCTTTTCACATTTTTTGGTAGGTTGAACCTGTTCACAATCACTATCACTTTTGTAATCACAGTTTCCTGGACAGCAATCATCATCAGATTTGCACTCTGTTATGGTAGAATAGTAGCAATATCCATTTCTACACTCATCTAGAGTGCAAGAATTATTATCAGAACAATCCTCTGGAGAAGAACACTCAGTTCCTAGATAGCAATCATTGTCTGTATTGTCGCAACCTCTTGGGCAACAGCCGTCACCAGATTTACATTCTGTTATAATAGAACGTTGACACATGTTATTAACACACTTTTCTGTTGTGCATGGGTTGTTATCAGAACAGTCTTCATCTGAAGTGCAACCAAAGCACTTCCTGGTCTCAGTCTTAGTTGTGACATTACCACATTTATTCAAATCAGCACATGTCCTGTTCTGTGAGCCATTAATACACTTACCCCACTCACCACATTTCCAGTTTTCCACACACAGATGCGTTTTTTTCTGCAGACGAATTTCAACAGGAGACTCTTTACCAGCATAAACAAAGACAAGTTCACTCGTTTCTGGATAATTTGTTGCCGATACATTGATGTAGTAGTATCCGGGTTTAAGTTCAAGTTTAGTAGTTCCATTTTCACCAACAATCTTCTTTGATACAAAATCCCAATCCTGGGTATACACGTACACTATCGCACTCTTAATGGGTGAGGAAGTTTCAGTATCTAAGGTAGATACTTTTACATAACCTTTTTCCCCAAACGGAAATTGTGTTAGAACAACAGCTAACACTACGAGAACAAGCAAACCAAATACAACAGCAATTAACTTCTTTATCATATTAACAACCGTATCTTCAATTTAATTATCTAAAAGGTATTTATATGTGTTTTGGTTTTTATTAATCAATTCAGATTTCACAGATAGAAGAAGTGTGAAAGAGGTCAATATTATGAAAAAGATAGGATTAATTTACATGATTTTAACCCTCCTTCTGACTATCTCTGCTGCCTATCAAAACGTGTATGTTGAACAATGGTTGAGAACAGATAGTATCTCAACAATAAGCGACTCTTTTCCATCTGAATGTGATGACTATAGAAAGTGTAATCCTGCTCCAACAATTTTCAAAGCCCTGAGTTCATCTATAGGCGATCCGGGAACAAAACATTGGATGATACTTGGATTGCAGGATGGTAGTTGGAGAGGTTACTGGTGGAGTAAGTCACAAAATAGATGGGTGAGAGATGATCGAATAGTGATGGGTTTATCTAATACTGGTGGTTGGGCAAGACCTGTAGTGTTCAAGATGGGAAACACATGGTATCTAATAACTGGTAGGAAAGATGGTGGGTTCAGTGGATATCATTGGGGTGGTGGCTCCAGTGGTGGTGTATGTGTTGGAAACGACGCATACTGTGCAAGTTATGGAGGCGAGACAACATGTAATTCTAAGGCAGGATGCAAATGGGTAGGTGGTTCTGGTATATGTACTGGTACTATCATATGGCCAAGAACTTGTGGGTTGGCATGCGCCGCGTGTGGTGGGTTATGTAGCCCACGAACTCTCCGTTGTTTCCCACATGTTGGAGATTGTAGTTCCGATCTAGTAAAGGATTGTGCAAACTGCCCTGGGTGCTCAGGTGGTGGTAGTGGTAGTTGTGTAGGTGATGATGACTACTGCTCTACCTATAACAACAACGAGGTTGGCTGCAAATCAAAATCAGGATGTTCATGGCAGAGTAGTGCAGGAGGTCAGTGGGTGCCTGACACCAGCATCGTCAGTGGATTAGGAACATTCTGTACAGGTTGTTCTTCAGGTGAATGTTATACAAGTCCTGCTGTTGGTTTCGATATTACTGGCGAAGGTCACTGGAATCTAATTGCTGGAAATGCAAATGCTAGGTTAAAAGGATGGTCATACTATTCAGGTTCATGGCATGCGGATTCTTTGGTAACTCAGAATTTACCTACTACTATTGGTGCATGGGATTGTAGATCTGCACGGATAGGTGGCACGTGTTACAGGTACATAGTAACAGCGAGACCTGCACTTGTATTCAATGCCACTGGAAACGAAGAATGGCATTTGCTAGTTGGTAAAACAGAATGGTGGTGGAACGCAGGTTCAGCTGACGTGCCATGGCACTTCAGAAGTTACGTACGTGAGGGAGATTACTGGATTCCTGATAGTAGTTTTAAGCTTGGTGTTGAAGACCCAAACAAAGGGCAAGTCCTCCCTGTACCAAATATGCCTGCCTTTGCTTACAACGTAACTGGAAATGGTTTCTGGTGGTTAATAGTTGGTGTGGGTAAAAAAAGCGGGTTTGGCATGCCTAGTAGTTATCTCCCCAGTTTCTACTGGGATGACCGTGATGAACCTGATCAAGCTAACTGGAGCCCCTATCCTGGCTTCTACGTTCCCTATACTTCATTCACTTTGAAGCTTGATCTGGATGAAGATGGAGACTGTTTTGCAACTGTTAATATGCCAAAGATGGGATATTACGATATGGTTAATGACCCCAATGTAACTAAAAGAGTTTTCGATTGTCGTGGAGATGGTACTAACGATATAGAATGTGATATCTCTGGTCTTGAAGACTGGCACAAAAGACCAGGAGGAAACGAAGTGGTTGTTGCATGCAAAGATACCCACGACAACGCCAATGATGAGGCCACCTCACAAAAGTTGATATATTACATTGATGCAACTCCCCCAGAGTATAAGGATCAATCTCAAAACGTAAGTGGTGCACCACCGTCCATACCAGATAGTCCAAGACCGTACGTTAACATGAGTGCATATGGGATGGACACAGTTGTTACATCGGGGTGGCTGTGGACCAATGAGAGTGGGGATCCCGGAATAAATTATTCTGTACCCTATTGGCATGAGAAATTTAATAGTTGGAGTAGGAGGAAAGAAATAATTGTAAACAACTCGTATCAGGGGAATAATCCTGATCCAACAGACAACTATCAGGTATACTTCAAAGTAAATTATGATTCTGATATGCAAGGGGACTTTGACGATTTAAGATTCTGTGATGTTGATGGGAATGAACTCAACTACTGGATTGAGAGGAAAGTCAATGGTAGTTATGCCTATGTGTATGTGAACATCCCTCACCTATACTCATTTTCGGTTCCAAAGATATACATGTATTACGGTAACCCAACAGCCCACAGCAAGAGTGATCCAACCCTCACTCTAATTTATTACAAGAATTTCAAGAGTTCGAATCCGTCAATAGGGTGTGGAAGTTGGCTAGAACAAGGTAAATGGTGTTGGGGTTCCCACCCGTCTGGAGTAAGCTCTTATTGTGAGAAAAATTATTTCACTTGGCGCAGTGGCTATGGAATTAAGTTTCATTGGGAAGAATGCCACAGAGAACCTGGTGCCGCATATACTGAGTACGTACCTATATTCAATGATGTAAGTAAAAAATGGTACACGATGAATCCTGATATTAAGATTAAACTAAATTTAGACTACATAAACAACCCAAGCAGAACTAGGGGGGGTGGTCCCACATTCATGCTAACCAATATAACTGGCATACATATGAACGATGGAAGTAGCTCGCATCCTTATGACCCAGATAACGCCAGCATTATATATTTCCACATACATGCAGGTAAGCTTTTGGATGGCACCACACCCAGCACAAGTGAATTAGTCATCCACCCCGGTGCTCAACATGGAATGAGTGGAACCAGTGGTATTACTTGTGGAATAATAGGGAAAGGAGAGCACTGGATAGAGCTCCTAGTTAAAAAGAATAAATTACATTTGTACTTAGATGAAAAAGAATGCGGATCAGTAGACGTAACAAGCATGCAATTTAACAAGAAGACTTATTGGCAATACTTCGTTGCTCAAGATAAGCAAAGTGGGAGTGCGAGTAGTACGTATACAACAGGAACTATAGAAGAGATTTACGGTAGAAAAGTGCTCAATTTTGAACCTGAAGTGAAGATAGGACCGGAAGTAAGAAAAAGTGATTTATTAGAGGCATATGGCTCTCCAAAGATCATTGAAGAAAAGAGGAAATGGGCCCTCACAGACTTTATGTGGCTGAATGATTCCTCTAAGTTACGCAACAAGAACATTACATGGAGCATATGGTATGCCGATGTGTTTGGACATAACACCGAAACTGAGAAGATGAGTTTCCTAATTGGAGGAGGAAATAACGCTCCCAATGCTTGTTTCACCACGAATTACACAGGTAACACCAAAAATCCAACAAAGATTGATGCAAGAATTGGTTCTACTGTAGAATTTGATGGTAGTTGCAGCTTAGATCCGGATCCTGGAGATCACGTGGACACATATACTTGGAGATATTCTGGGACTCCAACATATAAAAAATTCCCGAACAACAAAACAGTTTTCACTTTCAATAATCAGGGTGAATTCCAAGTGTGTCTGAGTGTTAATGATACGAAAGGTTTATTCAACAGTCCACCAAACCCTTGTGTGATGGTTAACGTCTCGGCAAACACGCCACCAATAGCATATGCGCATCCATCAAAAATCACCGGTGCTGTATACCAATGTCAGGTTGGTGGAAACGTATTGTTGGATGGTTCCGCTTCATCCGATCCTGATGGAACAATAGCATCGTGGGAATGGGATGTAGGTGGTTGGACGGGTAGCGGTGAAACTGTTTCATATCCTTGTTCAACTGGCGGTGATAACGTTGTAACTTTAACTGTGACAGACAACGATGGCGCCACGGGCGATGATTACGCAATAGTTAGAGCGATCTCGCCACCCAAGCCAGCCAAACTAATTGTAAAGTCAGTTCAGCCGATATACCCAATCAGGCCAGGTATAAGGTCAAATGCAACAGTCACGATTGAGAATACCGGCCAACAAAAAAGTGGACAGTATAATATAACTTACG
>JAGHAM010000033.1 GCA_021161465.1 Candidatus Iainarchaeum sp.
GCAAGCCCGCGTGGGTTCAAAAAGATTGGTTGCACCAGAAGGGTTGCACCCTTTCTAAACCTGCAGGGGATGGAATATCATCCGTATCCCGATTGTAGGAAGATTGGTTGCACCAGAAGGGTTGCACACGTTCTGGACCTATGGTCGAGAACGAACCTCTAAACCTGCAAGGATTGCTATGCAATCCGCTTGGGTTGGAAAATCCCACCCTCCGCGCTCTTTGTTTGAAACACAGCGGCAAAGGTTATCTTTCTTGCTTACAACTGATTATGCTTTTATACCTGCAGAGCGCAAATAATATCAGATGAAAAAGCTGGTGCTTCTTATAGCATTGCTCGTGGTTGGGGGGGCAATGGCTGCGAAATGTGGATTTAAACCTACCAATATAAAGGTGGGTACCGTGCCCGGATGCCTAGATGGGACAAACCCCGACTCTGCAAAGATTTACATACACGAGAATTTTTACATCTGTGGGGAGCTTCCAGTCAACACAGGGACCCTAACCAGCTACAACAAACCTCTCTCTCATAAAGAGACCATCCAATTAAGCAATAACTCATTTTCCATAAAGGTAGAGGCTAACACTGAAAAGCATCAGGTCTATTATATATCCCTCAATTACTCTGGTCCAGAAAACAACAGTTGTAAACTCACAGATGTACCGATAGAAATACTTGACAAGTGTGACATCGTTGCGCCTGCATCAAAAATCAATGAAGGCGATAGTATAGAGGAAGGGAAAAACTTTACAATAGAGGTTGATAATCCAGATAGGGACTACAATCTAACAATCTTTGGCCTCTCAAATACAACCATTGCTTCCTTAACTAAAGGGGCTAATTGGATGGCTAGCTTTCCATCAGATAAATGTTGTAAAACCCCTACTTGTTCCTGCCAACTTAAGCTGAACTTCGTCGACTCAAAGCATGCCATCTGCCACGACACAGCTACTCTCGATATAACAATCAAGAAGAAGGAAAGTGAGAGAACTGAAGGTGTAGGAGGAGTGATAACTGCCGTTATTGCTGGTATTATTATAATTGGAACAGGAATAATCCTCCTTATAAACAAAAGGAGCTAAAGCAACACCCCCAAATTAAGCAGAAACCTTTTTATATGCGTTTAACAGCAATTAAAGGCAAGCTGTATGGAACCCATATAGCACAGCAGTTTCTAGTTATGCCTAACTGCTGATTAATCAGAATACTCTTTGGAGAAAGAGCACATGGCGAAGCGTTCAAGTCCTAGAAGAGGTTCATTGGGATTCCTCCCAAAAAAACGAGCCAGAAGAGTTTACCCCAGCGTGAGCTCATGGCCAGAAACCTCAGAAACCAAGCCACTCATGTTTGCAGGTTATAAAGCAGGTATGACACAGATTATCGGCATAGACAAACAAAAGACAAGCCATTCATTCCAACAAGAGGTTGCGCTCCCAGTTACCATAATTGAGTGCCCCCCTCTTAAGGTTATTGGATTCAAAGCTTATGAAAAGACACCATATGGCCTTAAAGCCATCCCAAAGGAGCAAATAAGCACGAAGAAAGATTCTATTGAGGAAATTCGCCTGATTGTAAGAACCAACCCACCACACAAGAAAAAGCCGGAGGAATTCGAAGTGAAGGTTGGTGGGCCAGCAGACAAAGCATTAGAATATGCCGAGAGCCAAAACGGCAAGGAGATTCCAGTATCAGATGTTTTAAAGCCTGGCGAGTATGTGGATGTTGTAGCAGTTACAAAAGGAAAGGGCATACAAGGTGTAGTCAAAAGGTGGGGCGCTAAAATCCAGACCAGAAAAGCAAAGGGCAAGCGAAGGCATGCTGGCGTTATAAACCCATGGACCCCATCAAGGACCATGTGGACAAGCTTACAGGCAGGCCAGACGGGGTACCATAGGAGGACACTACTTAATTCCCGTGTCATAAAAATAGGCGATAACAACGAAGAGATAACTATCAAAGGTGGAATACCTCACTATGGGGTAGTCCGCTCAAATTATGTGTTGCTAAAGGGTTCTGTTCCAGGGGCTAAAAAGAGGCTTATAATGATTAGACCTTCAATCAGACCACAGACGGAAAAGGAACTACCTGAGATAAAGGAGGTAGTTAAGTGAAAGTTGGCGTTTATTCTATCGGCGGGAAGAAACTTAAGGAGATTGAATTACCGAAGCCATTCGAGGCAGAAATCAAACCAAGGCTTATCAAGAGAGCTGTGGTCGCTATCGAAAGCAAGAAGTTTCAGCCAAAGGGGGTAAAACCCACTGCAGGTATGGAGACTTCCGCTGAATACGTTGGAAGGAGAAGGAAGTTCAGGGCAGGAATAGGTGTCGGGAGGTCAAGACTTCCAAGGACTAAGCCAGGTGGTGGGAGCCTTGGCAGAGTAAGGAGAGTTCCAAGTGCTGTTGGTGGAAGGAGAGCACACCCACCAAAGCCAGAAAAGATACTAATAAAGAAGATTAATAAAAAAGAGAAAAGAGCAGCCCTCTTGTCATGCATAGCTGCAACTGCAGACAAGAAGCTTGTCAAGAAAAGGGGGTACTCACTTGAAGGCGTCAAGGATCTTCCAATAGTCGTTGAAGGAAAGTTTGAAAAAATCAAAAAGACGAAGGAAGCTAAAGCTGTCCTTGAAAACCTGGGGTTAGCACCAGAGCTGAAGGAGAAACGCAGAATCGTTGTTATTGTATCCGGAGATGTTAAATCGTGCAAGAACCTACCTGGAGTGAATATCGCTACAATTGAATCCCTGAATTCATCGATGCTAGCACCTGGAACTCATGCAGGTGTATTAACAGTTTGGTCTGAAAACGCAATAAAAAAGCTAAGTGAAAGTTATGGTAGTTAGATATCCATTATTGACAGAAAAGGCAGTTAACCTTATAGAAAAGGAGAACAAGATAGTGTTCATAGTCGATAAAGCATCCACCAAGCAGGACATCAGGAAAGAAGTGGAGGACCAGTATGGTGTGAAGGTGGGTAGCATAAAGACTGTTGTGAGTCCAAAAGGTGAAAAGAGAGCCTTTGTCAAATTGGTTGGTAAGAATGCAGCAGCAAATCTTGCCACCAAGCTGAACATAATGTGAAGTGAGTAAAGATGGGAAAGAGGATAAAAACACAAAGGAGAGGAAAAGGTAAACATAGATTCACCGCTCCCTCACATAGGTTCAAAACTGATGCTAAGTACAGGAGAGGCTCCTACGTTGGTGTAGTTGTCGACCTGAAGAAAGACCCCTCAAAATATGGCATACTTATGAGTATAGAGTGGGAAGATGGGAAGAAAAACCAATACCTTGCTCCAGAAGGCATATGTGTTGGTGACGAGATAACTCAAGAGACTGTAGAAATCGAGAATGGCAATATACTCAAAATAAAAGACATTCCAGAAGGCATACCTTTCTTTAATGTAGAAAGGACACCGGGTGATGGTGGAAAGCTAGTCAGGTCATCTGGCTCAAGTGCAACTGTGGTTGCAAAACAGAACGGTAAAGCGATGGTTAAACTCCCGTCAAAAAGAGTAGTTCCACTCAATGGAGATTGCAGAGCAACTATAGGCATCGTTTCAGGAGGGGAAAGAACAGATAAGCCTTTGATTAAAGCAGGAAACAATTACTACAAGATGCGCGCCAGGGGCCATCTATACCCTGTTGTCAGGGGAGTTGCGATGAACCCTGTTGCACACCCGCATGGTGGCTCACAGCACCACAGTGGTAAGGCAACCACTGTTAAGAGAGGGACCCCACCAGGAAGGAATGTCGGCCACATAGCTGCTAGAAGAACAGGAAGGAAGAAGAGGAAGTGAGGAAATGGCTAAATTCACTTACAGAGGCAAAACCTTAGAAGAGCTCCAGAAGATGAGTTTGAAGGAATTCGCACAGTTAGTTCCATCTAGACAAAGGAGAAGCCTACTTAGGATGAGCGAAGCCAAGCAAGCATTTGTGGAGCAAGTATCCTCAACTAACAACCCAAATAGGACCCACTTTAGGGATGTAGTAATAACACCACTTATGGTTGGCAAAAAAGTTGCTGTTTACAACGGAAAAGAATTCAGCTACATAGATATATCGCCCGAAATGATTGGGCATTTCCTGGGAGAATATGCCCCAACCAGAAAGCCTGTAAAGCACTCTGCTGCTGGTATCGGTGCTACCAGGTCCACAAAATTCATAGCTGTTAAGTGAGAACAATGGATTACTCTGCAAATATCGATGGCGCTAAGGCGTACGGGTATGAACTCAACATCTCTAGGAGACACGCTGTAGAAGTGTGCCGGGCTGTAAGAGGTATGAACCTTGAGAAAGCTAAGAAATTCCTTGAGGATGTTATAGATAAAAAAAGGTTTGTTGAGTTCAAGAAGCACAACAAGCAGATTCCCCACAGAACTGGAGGCAAGCCTGGAAGATACCCAGTAAAAGCTGCGAAGACTATTTTAAAGCTGCTTGAAAATGCAGAGAACAACGCCGAAGAAAGAGGTATGGGCGACAACCTTGTGGTGAGGCATATAGCTGCACACAAGGGAAGAACCTACAAAAGATTGGCATCCAAAGGTAGATGGAAGCAATCTGATATGGAAACCACAAATATTGAGGTAGTATTAACTGAAAGTTAAGAGGGATTAAATGCTTGAACGGGTCTTTGTGAAAGAAGGAAAAACAAATGTCCATATAGATGAGTATCTGGGGAAGGAACTCAATAGAGCCGGGTATGTAGGCTGCCAAGTGCAGAAAACCCCAATAGCAACTAGAATAGTCGTAAGAGTGGAGAGACCAGGACTAGTAATTGGACGAAAGGGAGCATCGATACAAAGACTGACCGAAAATCTGGAGAAGGTTTTCAAGCTTGAGAATATTCAAATAAAAGTTGAAGAAGTGCCTGTGCCAGAACTGGACCCAGCCGTCATGGCAAAGAGAATAGCTAGTTCGCTTGAAAGGGGGCTTCATTACAGAAGAGTAATGCACTGGAGCCTTGAGAAGATAATGAATGCAGGCGCGAAAGGTGCAGAAATAGTAGTCAGGGGAAAACTCGTGGGAAAGGGAGGAAAATCCCGCTCAGAACGTATAAGCGCGGGCTATCTCAAGAAGGCAGGTGAGCCATCCAAACTAGTCAAGGAGGCAAAATCACAGGCCCTCAAGAAGGCAGGTATCATAGGTGTCACTGTTAAGATAGTTCCACCCAATGTGATATTCCCCGATAAAGTTGTGATAACAGGTGAAGAAATTGGCAGTACTGAAAGCCAAAGAGATAAGAAAGATGAGCCCGAAAGAACGGGAGAAAAAACTCCAGGAGATAAAGGCTGAGCTATCAAAAGAAAGAGCTGCAGTAGCAAGCGGAACGCAGCCTGAAAACCCTGGCAGGATAAAAGAGTTAAGGAGAGCTATAGCTAGGATACTCACTATTGAAAAAGAGATGGAGGTTGAAGTGAAGAAATGAGTGATATATGCCCCATTTGCGGGCTTCCAAAAGAACTCTGCGTCTGTGGAGAAATAGCGAAGGAGACACAGAAGATAGTCATCAAAACTGAAGTTAAAAAATACAGAAAGAAGGTGACCGTGATTGAGAATCTCCAAGGAATTGATTTGGACGAACTTGCCGCAAAACTCAAGCGAAAGATGGCTTGTGGCGGAACAGTCAAAAACAAACGCATTGAGCTCCAAGGAGCACATGCAGAAAAAGTCAAAAAAGCGCTCATCGAGCTCAACTACCCGGAAGGCTCGATTGAGATTATCTAACAAAGCGCTGGACGAGCTCGCACGACATGAGCTCATTGGCCTGAACTGCAGAGTTATTGGAAGTTCCCAAAAATCATTAGTTGGTGTGGAAGGCAGGATAGTGGATGAAACACTAAACATGCTAATAGTAGAAACATCAACGGGCGAGAAACGTTTACAAAAAGAATCTGTCACTCTTGAGATAGAATTCCCCGAAGGAAAGTTTGTGATAAGTGGGAAAGATATAATGCAAAGGCCTTACGAGAGGCTTAAAAAAATCTGGAGGAAAATAAGATGACACAAAAAAAGGCTCCAAAAGCTAGCAAGGAACCAGCGAAGGCAGAAGAACCCAAGTGCACTGATGTCAACTGCCCTATCCATGGAAACATAAAGATAAGGGGTATGGTAATTGAAGGCAGGGTTGTTAGCGACAAGATGAAAAAAACTGTTATAGTTGAGAGGGAGCTGCTTAGATACATACCAAAATATGAGAGATACTCAAAAATTCGCTCCAGAATAGCCGCGCACGTTCCAGAATGTATGGATGTTAAAGTGGGGGACAAAGTACTCATAGGCGAAACAAAGAAGATAAGCAAGACCGTAAACTTTGTGATAATGAAGGTGGAGAAATGAGAGGTTTGAGTTCCCGTATAACCAAGTGCTTGCAGGTTGGCTCTAAGCTAAAATGTGATGACAATACGGGAGCCAAGGTCTTGGAGATAATAGCGGTTTTAACATACAAAGGAAGGAAGAGGAGAGTGCCAAAAGCAGGTGTGGGAGATGTGGCTATCTGCTCCGTAAAGAAGGGAAAACCAGATATCATAAAGAAAGTCGTTAGGGCTGTCATAGTAAGGCAAAGGAAAGAATTTAGAAGGCCAAACGGCGTTCGCATCAAGTTTGAGGACAACGCTGCAGTAATAGTTGATGACAAAGGGATGCCAAAAGGGAGCGAGATAAAGGGCGTAGTTGCAAAGGAAGTTGCAGAAAGGTTCCCAAAAATAGCAACCATTGCAAAAAACGTTGTTTAAGTGATAGTTATGGAATCAAAAACTAAGCAAAAGAGAAAGCAAAGAAAGAGAAATTTCAACGCGCCACTTCACAAAAGGCACAAGAAGATGGCAGTCATGCTTAGCCCTGAGCTTAAGAAGAAGTACAAGAAGAATCACCTGGTTGTAAGGAAAGGTGACAAGGTGAAGATTCTGAGGGGTAACTTCAAGGGGCATGAAGATGAAGTCCTGAAAGTGAATCTAAAGAAGTACACGGTGCACGTGAAAGGTGTCAACAACAAAAAGATGTCTGGTGAGGAGGTTCCAAGACCAATCCACCCATCTAATCTAATGATAACAGAGATTTTCCTAGAGGACCCAAAGAGAAAGAAGGTACTGATGAGGTGACCTGATGGCAAAGAAAGAGAAAAGCAAAGTGATTAAGGTTTACGCAGCTTCCAGTGTGTTCAAGCCTAAAAGAAGGAGGCCTGCATTCATCACTAATCCAAAACCAGGTCCGCACCCAAAGAGCCGAAGTATTGCCCTAAGTGTGGTGCTTCGTGACATACTTGGGTTAGCAAGGACAGCGAGAGAAGCGAAAGTGATTCTCAGGGAAGGCCGGGTAAAAGTGGATGGCAAAACCGTGAAAGACCCGCGCAGAGCAATTGGCTTTATGGATGTAGTGAGCATAGCCGCAGTAAACAAGCATTATAGAGTTGTTTATGATAAAAGAGGAAGGATGGTCCTTAAAGAAACAACAGAACCAAACTTCAAACTTTGTAGAATCCAGAACAAAGTTAAAACAAAAGATGGTTTGCAGCTAAACTTGCATGATGGTAAAAACATCCTGGTTAAGACTAATGATTACAACACTGGAGATACTCTGAAAATATCACTGCCAAGCCAGAAAGTGCTTGAGCACTATCCAATGAAAGAAGGCAGTATCACTTACATATTTGGAGGTAGACACGCTGGTGAAACAGGCAATATAGTTGGAACTATCCCAGGAACTATGACAAGAGAACCACTGGTCATTCTGAAGGTAGGGGAGAAAGAATTCCAAACTAGCAAGAAGTATGTCTTTGTCATAGGCACAACATCGCCGGTAATAAGATTCGAGGGTGAAACAGAGTGATAAAAGTAAGTAAGGTAACAGTTAACATAGGAGTTGGAAGCTCAGGAGAAGAATTAGAGAAAGCTGAGAAGCTATTGCAAATCCTGTGCAACCAAAAACCAGTAAGGACGTTATCTGCAAAGAGAGTCCCCGAGTGGGGCATAAGGAAAGCCCAACCAATCGGTGTTAAGGTAACACTAAGGGGTGAAAAGGCCATTGAATTCCTAGACAAAGCTTTAGCTGCAAAAGAAAGAGTGCTAAAAGAGAGCCAGTTTGACCAAAATGGAAATTTTGCGTTTGGCGTTAAAGAATACATAGAGCTTCCTGGCGTCAAGTATGACCCGTCAATAGGCATATTTGGGTTTGATGTTTGCGTAACAGTTGAGAAAAATGGTTACAGGATTAAGAGAAGAAAACGACAGAAGGCAAAGATACCCAACAAACACAAGCTTAGCAAAGAGGAATCTATCAAATGGGCCAAAGAGAACTTCAAGATAGATGTGAAGGTGGGAGAATGAGCAAGAAGGTAGGAAAGAAAAAGCCTGGAAGGAGATGTGAAATATGCGGAAGCTCAAGAGGCTTGATTAGGATGTATGGGATGACCATATGTAGAAGATGCTTCAGGGAAAAAGCAGAGAAGATGGGATTCAGGAAATATTAGGTGATTAAATGTTACTAGACCCGTTGTCAGATGCTATGACAGTCATCAAAAATGCTGAGAAGGCAGGGAAGAGGGAGTGCGTAGTAAAACCAGCCTCAAAGTTAATAGGGAACGTCCTTAAAGTTATGCAAAAGCATGGCTATGTTGGTGAATTTACATTTATCGATGACAGTAAGAGCGGCTCATATCAGGTTAAGCTCCTTGGAAGGATAAACGACTGCAAGGCCATAAAGCCAAGGCTAGAAGTCAAAAAGGGTGGCTTTGAAAGATACGAAAAGAGGTTCCTTCCAGCACAGGGATTTGGGATATTGATAATGACAACGCCAAAAGGTGTGATGAGCCAAGAGGAGGCTATGAAGATTGGTGTTGGAGGCCAGTTAATAGCATTTGTTTACTGAGTGATAAAAATGGTTTTAGCAGCCAAGATTGAAACGTTTGTAGACATACCAGAAGGGGTCAACGTAGAGATAGATAGGAGCACTGTTAAGGTTAGCGGCCCAAAAGGCTCTACTCAAGAAACATTCAAGCTGGGTCCAATAAAACTTGAGAAAGTTGCTAATCAGGTTAAGATATCCGTAAACTTTCCAAAGAAAATGCAAAAAGCCATGATTGGAACCATAGCAGGAAAGATAAAGAATATGATAACAGGAGTTAGCAAAGGATACGAGTACCAGCTCCAGATAAACTATGCCCACTTTCCAATGACTGTTTCAGTAGAAGGAACCAAAATAGTCATCAAAAATTTCTTGGGTGAGAAACATCCGAGAACATCGAAGATAGTTGGTAATACACAAGTTAAAATCAAAGGACAGGAGATAACCATTACAGGCATAAATAAGGAAGAAGTTGGACAAACAGCCGCCAACCTTGTACAAACAACTAAAGTAAGGAAAAAAGACCAGAGGGTCTTTAAAGATGGTATATTTGTAACAGAAAAAAGAGTGGTAGAAAATGAGTAAGCCTAAATTTGTCAGACAGGCAATTAAGAAAAGAACTAAAGACTCTTGGAGAAAACCAAGGGGTATAGATAGTGAACAAAGGGCAGCCAGAAAGCACAAAGGAGCAAAACCAAGAGTAGGGTATGGCAGCCCAAAGAAGATTCAGAAAGAAATCCTGGTTAGAAATCTAAAAGACCTTGAGGGGGTCACAGACACAAAAATAAAGATTAGGATACGTTCGGATGTTGGAAGGAAAAAACGCCTTCAGATAATTGATATTGCTAACAAAAAGGGATTAACCGTAGTTAACGGGTGAAAATAGTGAAATTTGATAAACTGAAAGAACTCGCTGCAAGGACGCTTGGAGTAGGCAAGAAGAGGATACAGATAGTCAATGAGGAAAGGGCAGCGGAAGCCATCACAAGAGAGGATATAAGAGACCTTGTAAAAGAAGGTGCGATAACCATAAAAAAGAAAGTGGGTGTGAGCAGGGGTAGGGCAAGAGCCCTCCTTGAAAAGAAGAAAAAGGGTAAGAGAAAAGGGTATGGCAAGAGAAAAGGCACCAGAAAAGCGAGATCCCGGGGAAAAGAGGACTGGACGCTAAAAGTCCGAGCCCAGAGGAGGAGATTGAAACTCCTCAAAGTGAAATTACCACACCTTTATAGAAAGACCTATAGAATGGTAAAAGCAGGATATTTCAAGAGTGTAAAACACCTGGAAACACACTTAAAGAGAGGAAATCCATGAAACTTTCAGAAACTTACTCGATGAAGCTCAAAAGAAGAAGAGAGGGCAAGACTGATTACAAGAAGAGGTTATACCTACTGCGGTCTAAAAAGCCACGACTAGTCATCAGGTCTAAATCCAACCAGATTATCGTTCAGGTAGTTGACTATATGGCGAAGGGAGACATAGTCAAAGTTGGTGCTACCTCAGTTGAATTAAGAAAGTATGGGTGGAAGAACCATACCGGCAATTCCTCATCTGCATACATGATTGGTTTCGTTTGTGGCAAAAAGGCTCTCGATAAAGGCATCAAGGAATGCATCCTAGACATTGGGTTGCACACACCAGTACACGGTTCAACAGTATTTGCAGCTCTTAAGGGAGCAGTGGACTCAGGCCTTAAGGTGCCACATGATGAATCCTGTTTCCCAGACGAGAGCAGGCTTGACATGAAATCAATAGAAGAAACTAAAAAAGCGGTGATAGGGTGGAAAAAGAAAAAGAAGAAGTGAACGACTGGGCTCCAAAAACCAGGGCAGGAAGAATGGTCCAGAGTGGTGAAATTAAGGACTTTGACCAGCTCTACGCCTTGAATGTTCCAATCCTTGAGCCTGAGATGATTGACTACTTGGTCCCAGATTTAAAAGAGGAGGTCCTAGACATCCACATGGTTAGGAGAACAACCGATTCTGGAAGAAAAGGCTCATTTGTTGTTACTGTAGCTGTTGGTAATGGAAGTGGTTATGTTGGAGTGGGAATGGGAAAAGCAATAAACACCAGACCTGCGATAGAAAGGGCGATTAGAAACGCCAAGCTAAACCTGATAAAGGTTGTAAGGGGATGTGGCTCATGGGAGTGCGGCTGTGGAGAACCACACTCAGTACCATTTAAGGTAACTGGAAAATCTAGGTCTGTGGGAGTAACATTAATTCCTGCCCCAAAAGGTACTGGTTTGGTCTGTGGAAAGACTGCTAGAACGGTTTTAACGCTTGCGGGTATAAAGGATGTTTGGTGCAAAACCAGCGGCCAAACTCAGACTGTATTCAACTTTGCAAAAGCAACATTCGATGCACTTAAGCAGATAAGGAAAATGAAAACCTTAAAAGAGAAAAAAGAAAAAGTGAATGAACATGAAAATAGCAGTAGTTAAGGTGAGAGGCAATATCAACACCCCTACAAAAGTGAGGGACACACTGAAGATGTTACACTTGCTTAAAGTGAACCATTGCACTATCATAGATGACAGACCAGTCTACAAGGGTATGCTCCAGAAAGCCAAGGACTGGATTACATGGGGAGAGATAGACTCGGAACTTGTGGAAAAGCTGCTTCGAAAAAAAGGCAGATTAAGTGGAAACAAAAAGCTCACCGACAGCTACATGGAAAAGAATACTAAATACAAGACAATAGCTAACTTCGTAAAAGCATTCATGGACGAGAAAGCTTCTTTGAAGGACATACCGGGAATTAAGTTGTATTTCCGGCTTAGCCCCCCAAAAGGAGGCTACGAGAACACAAAAAGGCAATATGCAAACAAAGGCAGCCTTGGTAACAGAGGAGCAGGAATGGGCAAGCTCTTAGAAAGAATGATTAGGTGAACGCAAGATGGCAATCAAAGACAGAAAGAATAGGCGTATGAGAGGGACAAGAACCTGCGGGAAAGGCAAGAGGGGCTCCAGAAGGAGCTCTGGGGGAAAAGGCATGGCTGGTTCCCAGAAGCATAAGTATACATGGATTGTTAAGTACGCACCAGATTGGTTCGGCAACACAGGAATGCCTAGAGAGACCATAAGGCCAAAACCAAAAAGTGTCAATGTTGATTACCTAAGCCAATACGCTGAGAAGCACAAGCTGAAGGAAGTGGATGCCACTGAACTGGGCTTTGAAAAAGTGCTTGGCGGTGGAAAAATCACAAACGCAATAACGATAGAAGCTAAGACGTTTACTAAAAAAGCCATTGAGAAGATAAAAGAAGCTGGTGGAAAAGCGGTGGAAAAATGAGTCTTGAATTTTTGGAGCCAGTGATTAAACTACTTCCAGAAGTTAAAAAACCAAAAGTTTCACCAACAGTCAAAAAACGGTTTATGTGGGTCATAGTCGGCCTTGTGATATTTTTTGTACTTGGCCAGATAAGACCTTATGGTCTCCTAAGTGCAGATTACTGTAGCGCGCACCCAGATGTTAAAGGGTGTGGGAGAGTTGGGTTCCTCCAGAATGTACAGACTATCCTGGCATCAAACCTGGGTACGTTAGGAACGCTTGGTATTGGCCCAATTGTTATGGCCTCCATTATACTACAATTGCTTTCTGGAGCAGAATTGATAAAGATAGACCGTGAGCATTACCAGGGAATACAAAAGCTTTTCGCAATCCTGTTTTGTTTCTTTGAGGGGAGTATTTATGTTTACAGTGGTTTTCTACCCGTCCAGACATTGGGGATAAGCTTGATTCCATTGCCAGTGCTCTCTAGCTTCACTGACCTAAACACTCTACTGGTTATCTTCCAGATTGCGATGGGTTCAATAATCCTGCTGTTTCTGGATGAAGTTATATCGAAGTGGGGGCTCGGCTCAGGTATTGGACTATTCATTGTTGGTGGAGTCTCAATGAGGATAATATCCAGGTCCCTGAACCCTATGATGAGTCAGGGAAGACCCATTGGCCACCTGCCTCTATTCCTAGCAGACATAATACAAGGTTCTATAAATTGGGACGCCCTACTGCCAATGGTTTTCACAATAGTGGTATTCCTTGTTGTAGTTTATTTCGAGGCAATGAGAGTTGAGATACCACTTACCTTAGGTAGAATTAGAGGTATTGGCGGCAGGTACCCACTAAAATTCCTGTACGCATCTAACCTACCTGTGATACTTGCTGCTGCTTTATTCGCTAACGTTCAGTTGTTCGCGAGTGTTTTTGCGGGAGCAGGAATCCCCGTACTGGGGGCCTTTGATGCCGAAGGTCAGGTGCTGCCAACTGCAACTGTGAATATATCAAACATGGCTTTAACTATACCCAGCCTTGCGTATATAGTAAGAGCGCCATATGGGTATTTGGGCACTCCTAGCAGTATAGACAGGTATATACTCAATGCATCAGAAACTTTCTATGGTATACCCCTGGGTGTGCTTCACATACTTGGTTACACACTAATCATGATAATAACATGCATCATATTCGGTAAATTCTGGATTGAAACAACTGGTATGGGTCCAAAGCAGGTGGCAGAACAGCTAAAAAATACTGGTTTCTCCGTCCCAGGGTTTAGAAGGGACGCCAGAGTGCTGGAACGGGTTCTCTCTAGGTATATCCCTGTTATAACTGTCCTTGGCTCTGCTGCAGTTGGCCTGCTGGCTGTTGGGGCGGATTTGACTGGCGCGCTTGGGAGTGGCACAGGTATCCTACTGAGTGTTGGCATACTCTACAGGCTTTATGAGGAACTAGCACAAAGCCAGCTGGTTGAGATGCACCCTGCGTTGAAGAACTTCTTTGGTGGTTAAATAATGAATATAATTGGTATCCAACTAATATACCCTGATGCAGTGATGGCAGTAGTTGCCATATCCACAGGTGTATCCCTATTCTCGGTGTTTGTGCACAGGAAACTCGTCGACAGGAAAAAGATGGATGAGATAAGAAAGAGAATAGAGGAGCACCAGAAAAAATATTTGAAAGCCCAGAAGGAAGGCAACCAGAAGGAGATAACCAGGCTTGAAAGGGAACAAGCTAATGTCATGAAACTATTGAAGAAAAATTTTATGATGTCCATGAAGCCAGTATTCATAACGATGCCTGTGTTCCTGCTGTTGCTCTGGTGGATGAGGGGAATGTATGACAAACTTGGCCCTATGCTGGACTTACCCATCTCAATACCTTTCCTCACTCACCCCGTAGCCGAGCTAGGCGTTGCAAACGGCGTGGGTTGGATTGGGCTTTACATAGTAATATCAATAGCAACCAGCCTAACTATAGAGTTAATCCTAAAAGCTTTAAAGAAGTGATATAGATGAAAAACCTCGTATGCGCGATTTGCGGTAGTAAACTACATGGAGTGTCCAAGAGCACTGCCAAGACCAGAACAAGGCCCGAAAGGCTATTTGGGGGTATCCTATGCCACAAGTGCGTTGAACAGGTCATCACGTATAAAACTAGGGTAGAAGATGGATTAACTAAGCCAAAAGATATCGACATTCGCTATAGAAAATACGTTAATCAGCTGATGGGGAAAGAATGATTGCTGACGTTATCAAAGGTAAGTTGAGGAAAGAGAATGGTGAAGGCACCTTAATAATCATTGGTAGCAAGGATTTCAGACATGGAATAGGGAGAAGTAGGATAGCAAAAACATTGGCAGAGATGTTTGGTGCAGTCCACTATTCAACAGGAGACAAGTTTAGGGAAAAAGCAAGAGAGAAAAATATGAGCATAGTTGAATATGTGGAATACGTTGGGAAACATCCTAGAATAGACAAAGAATTTGACCAGCAGGTCAAGAAAGAGGTTGAAAGTCTCATAAAATCCGGTAAAAGTGTTGTTGCTGACAGCAACCTGCTAGTGTATTTCACGAAACCGGACGTCAGCATCCTAGTAGACGCTCCGGATGATATCAGGGGAAGAAGGGTTTACGAAAAGCACCGACCAGCGGACTCTAAGTATGACAGCCCAGAAGACGCCTTAGGGCACTTAAAACGGAGAGACTACGACGACAGGAAAAGGTACGAGAAACTGTACGGAATCGACGCTGACGAGCTCTCGAAAAAGTATGACTTCCAGGTCGTTAACGACGGGCACATTGATGATACTTTAAATGAGATATTAGAGAAAATTTATAAAAAAATTGTGAAAGGTGGTAAAGATGCTATTTGAAATTGGACGTATTTGTGTAAAAACAAGAGGGAAGGACGCTGGGAAGGAATGCGTCATAGTGGATGTAGTTGATGAGAACTACGTACTGATTGACGGGAATGGTATTAAGAGAAGGAGGTGCAATGTGAAGCACCTAGAGCCAACGCAAAGGAAGCTAAACATAAAAAAAGACGCACCCCACAAAGACATTCTAGCGCTCCTCAAGAAAGGGTAAAATGACGCTCATTGAAACTAATAATTTGAAATCCGGGTTTGTTATCCTAGATAAACCAAGTGGGCCCTCTTCACATGAGGTAACTGCTTGGGTAAAAAAGGTAGTTGGCAATGGAAAGGCAGGACACTCTGGAACACTTGACCCAAAGGTCACAGGCGTGCTGGTCATAGCAATAGGCAAGGCTGTAAAGTTGCTACGTGTTTTTCAAAAATCTGATAAGGAGTACATTTGTATAGCTAGATTTACCCCGATGCCAAAAGAGGACCTGATAAAAAAAGTATTCAAACAATTCGTTGGGAAAATTCAGCAGATGCCACCAAAGGAAGCTGCAGTCAGAAGGAAACTTAGGGAAAGGCAGATTTACGAGCTTAAAATACTGGAGATACAGGACAATCTGGTTTTATTCAAGGTTAGGTGCCAGCATGGCACATACATAAGAGTGCTCGTCAGAGACATTGCAAGGAAGCTAGGGGTTAACGGAGAGATGCTTGAATTAAGGAGAACACGCGCGGGAGTTTTCTCAGAGAAAGAAGCGATAACACTGCAGGAATTAGTCGATTTTGTCTCCAGTGGCAGGCTTAAAGAAGCAATAAAAACTCCGCTTGAAGCATTAAGGCATCTGAAGAGGATAACTCTCAAGGAAACTGCAGTTAGTGCAATATGCCATGGCGCGGACCTAGCTAAACCAGGTATTCAGAGCTTTGACCATGATATAACAAAAGGGGAGACTATCGTGCTTGTCACGCCATCAGAAGAGCTCGTAGGCCTAGCAGAAGCAGTTAAAGATGGCACTGAAATTTCTGATTCTAAAAGCGGGATAGTTGCAGACACCCTTTGCATAGTTATGGACAAGGACAGATACCCTAAGGCTTGGAGTAAGCGATAAAGTAGACATGGCTTCTTATATCCCTTATATACCAATCATCCCATAATTTCTATTGTATGGAGTATCTTAATAAAGCTTTGTTGGAAAACAGTTAGGTGGTCACCTAAGTATTGCAAAAACATTAAATAATACTTAGGTCATAGTTAGGTGTAACGAAAGGTGCTTATATGGTTATTATAAGGCAAGCTATTGTTATGGTGCTACTATTTGCAGGCGCGTTTGGATGTATTGGAAATCCCAATGGAGTATCCATATCGTTCCCGGATGAGATTACCAACATGAGTAATGCTTATAACTACTGCCGGAGCACGCCATCCTGCATTAGCAAAAAAGATAGCATACTTTATGCCACTGGGGAGGGACTTGCTGTAACTCTATACGACGGCAAGATGAACATTGAGATACCAATCAATGAACAAGGAGAACCAGCCTTCAATTTCACTAATTGGACAGACGCCATAAGAAGAGAGATGCAGGTATTAGCTAACTATAAGGTCCTTAACTTGACTGAGCAGGACATAGACAAAATAGTAAACTCCGGGTACTTGCAAGCTGGGGCAATGATGCTTTATTCAAAAGAAGGAGACATTTACGGCACAAATAGCATAGCATATGCTGATAATGGCCAGATTTCAAAAGGGGCCTCACAGGAAAAACAAACCTACTGCAGCGGCCCGGTTGTTAGTATGAATGACCTCCAAAAATCTCCCAATCGTGACCAAAACCCGTTGCAGGGTATCCTTACGCCGCTTGGTCAAAAATCTGAGGGAGCAGCACCTTCCAGCACTGAAACCCACACAAGAACAACACCGAGAAACAACATCTTAAACTACTGGTGGGTCAGCCTGCTTGTACTGGCTGTAGTTTTCCTCGTGTTCAAGATGCAATTCAGCGGGAAAGACGAGAAGATGACTCCTGAAGACATGGCGGTCCTATCTGCACCACGGAGGGTTGAGCTCATGAAGCTACTAACTGAGAGGAACAAAACACTGACGGAACTATCAAAGGAAACTGATATATCTCTGCCAACAGCGAAAGAGCACCTGGAAAAGCTCGCAAAGAGCGGGCTTGTAGAGAAGATGGACAGTGGGCATAAGTGGAAATACTACAAACTGACCAAGAGAGGAGAGCGCATACTCGACTCTACTAAGTTTGACACGTAGTATTGGGAAACAATAAATATGACTGATTTTAAAATATAGCCTGCGGAGGTAGCAAAGCTCGGTTCAACGCGCCGGCTTGGAGTAACCGAACCGCGAAATCGGTTCACGCTTTAGGTGTCTTACGCTCAGCGTAAGAGCACCAGGTGTGGCCGCAAATCGGTTCACGCTTTAGGGGTTGTCTACGGCAACCCCAGAGGTTTCAAAGTTCCAAATGCACCAGTAACCTGAGGGACTGATGCCAAAGGTGTATGCCTAAAGGTATAGACC
>JAGHAM010000030.1 GCA_021161465.1 Candidatus Iainarchaeum sp.
AACTCTTGGAGAGTGCTCTGGTGGATAAGGTGAAGGCATGTCTTGGGGGCACATTTGAAGTGCTACATAAGGGCCATAAGCAGCTACTGGAAACGGCCTTTGCTTTGGCTGATGAAATAACCATTGGGCTAACAACAGATGAATTCGCCAGCGGTAGGAGGGGAAGGAAGGTGCGGCCTTTCGATGAGAGGAAAAGAGGACTGGAGGAGTTCATAGAACCTTATGGAATGCACGCTGAGATAGTTCCCTTAGAGGACGAGGCAGGACCTGCGCTTGAGCCAGATATGACTGCAATCGTGGTTAGTGAGGAAACAAGGAAAACAGCTGATAGGATAAACCTTAAAAGGCGCAAGCTTGGCTTGAAACCATTGATAGTGGTTGTAGTACCTATGGTGTTGGACAGCAACGGCAAAAAAATCTCGTCAAGCTTTTTAAGCAAGGCTGATGAAAAGTGATTGTATGGGTTACTCAAAAGAAATCCTAAAGGAATTCAGGAAGAAAGGAATCAAGGAAGGAGATAGAATCATAGTTGGTGATTATGAAGGGCTTTTAATGCCATCTCCAGACATCACTGCTTCACCAAATCATATAATCCTGAAGCTGGATAATGGCTACAACATGGGTATAGAGTATAAGAAAGGAGTATATGTTAGAAAGTCAAAGAAGCCCGAGCCCAAGCAGGTCGAAGAGGAGTATGAATTTGAAGTTGAGGAGCACCATGCTAAAAAGCTGAAGGAGCGGGTTGAGCACCCTGTTGTTTCCATACTCTCAGTTGGTGGGACGATTGCCTCCAAAGTTGATTACAGAACAGGGGCTGTGAGTGCTGCTATGACTGCGAAAGATTTGGTTGCCCAGGTTCCAGAGCTTCTTGATATAGCACATATCGAGGTTGAAACCCTTTTTGAGGTTATGAGTGAGGATATGGCGGCAGGTCACTGGGTCAAACTTGCCAAGGAAACTGCGAAACGGCTTAACCATGGCGCTGATGGTGTTGTTATAACTCATGGGACAGATACAATGCATTACACCTCAGCAGCGCTGGCGTTTATGCTTCCTGACTTGCCAAAACCAGTAGTGTTGACAGGCGCGCAGCGCTCTACCGACCGTGGCTCAGCGGACTCAGCCATGAACCTTATCTGCTCCGTGCATGCGGCCAGGGGTAACATTGCTGAAGTCGGAATCTGCATGCACGGTGAAATGAGTGATAGCTTCTGTTTATTCAATAGGGGAACCAAGGTTCGCAAGATGCACTCAACAGCAAGAGATGCGTTCAGGCCTATAAATGATTACCCATTGGCTAAGGTCTGGCCTGATGGGCGCATGGAAGCCACCAGCAAAAATTACCACCCAAGACGAAAGGGCAAGGCAACAGTTGATGCACGATACCAACCTAAAGTTGCGATAGTCAAGGCATATCCTGACTCTGAACCAAAGCTCATAGACTACCTAGTGAAGCAGGGCTATGAGGGTATAGTTGTTGAGGGGACTGCCCTTGGGCATGTTCCAACCAGAGCTAAAAAGTCATGGATTCCTTCTGTGAAAAAAGCTGTTGGGAGCGGTGTGCCAGTGGTCGTTGCAACGCAGTGCATTTATGGCAGGGTTAACCCTAACGTTTACTCAAATTTGCGCACGCTTTACTATGAGGCAGGGGCAATTCCAGCGGGGGATATGCTACCAGAAACAGCATATGTTAAACTTGGCTGGGTCCTTGGTCACACAAAGGCTTTAAAGCGTGTCAGGGAAATGATGTTAACAAATTATGCAGGCGAGCTAAACAGTCGCCTTCAGCCAGATATGTTCCTTTACTAGGTGATAAAAGTGATATTAGGTTTAACAGGTCCCGCTCAAGCCGGGAAAAGCACCGCTGCGAAATATCTAGTGGATAAGTATGGCTTTAAGGAGCTGTCGCTCTCGGAGCACGTGCTTGACCCAATACTCAAGGAAAGGGGTGAGGAGGTAACCAAGATGGCGAGGAGCAAGCTTGGCGATGAGCTCAGGAAGAAGGAAGGCATGGACGCGCTTGCAAAGAGGCTTTTAGCCCTGATAGACTCACCACGAATTGTGATAAGCAACTTTAGAAGCCCGGAAGAGGTTGAGTTCTTCATGAATAAGACACCTAGTTTTCACCTGATAATGATAGACGCCAAGCCGGAGGCGCGCTTCTCTAGGAGGAGTGCGATTGATCCTAGCACCATGGAAGAGTTCCTAAAGAGGGACGAGGTAGACACCAAGAATAAAGGCATGGGGACCGTCTTTGAAATGGCAGATTATCATGTAGATAACAATGGTAAAATAAACCAGCTTTACAAGCAGTTGGACAGCATTATGGACGAGATTGGCATATCATTGGAGGAAAGTGGGGATTAATGGATTATAGTGCGATTGGCTTTAAGGCTGGACTTGAGGTCCATCAGCAGCTTGACACAGAGCACAAGCTCTTCTGTGATTGTCCAACTAAAAAGAGTGGTGAGTTCCCATTCGAGATTAGACGAAAAATGCGTGCTGTCGCAGGGGAGCTTGGAGATATTGATATAGCAGCCAAAGCAGAGTTTGAGAAGGGCCTAATTTTTGTTTACAAGTTCAATCCAGAGTCTACCTGCCTGGTTGAGCTTGACTGCGAGCCTCCGCATGCAATGAGCGAAGAGGCCCTGGATGTCACTCTGCAAATGTGCAAGCTACTTGGCTCTGAGATTGCTGATGAAGTTCTGGTGATGCGCAAGACTGTGGTTGATGGCAGCAACACCAGTGGCTTCCAGAGGACTGCTCTGGTTGGGAGAGGAGGGGTTATCCAGACCAGCAAGGGCCCGGTTAGAATCACAAACGTCCAGCTGGAGGAGGATGCGGCTACTCCAATGGAGAAAACTGATAAAGAGGTGGTTTACCGGCTGGACAGGTTGGGAGTGCCTTTAATAGAGCTTGGAACGCAGCCTGATATAGTCGACCCACAGCATCTGAAGGAAACAGCACTGAAAATAGGCGCGCTTTTCCGCGCGACGGGCAAGGCTAAAAGAGGCATCGGCAGCATCAGGCAGGACCTAAACATCTCAATACGTGGAGGTGCGCGGGTTGAGATAAAGGGTGCACAGGAACCCAGGCTTTTTCCGCTTATAGCCGAGAGAGAGGTGCAAAGGCAGTTAGCGTTGCTGGAAGTGCGCGATGTGCTTAAGAAAAGAAAGGCCCGTGTTGGCAACGTAACCGAGGTCACGGGGCTGTTCAAGAATTCGAAGTGTAAATTTATGAGTAAAGCCCCATGTGTGCTTGCCTTATCACTTTATGGCTTTGCAGGAGTCCTTGGAAAGGAGGTCCAACCTGGCAGGCGGGTTGGCACAGAGCTTTCCGACTACGCAAAACTAGCAGGGGTCGGTGGCATTATCCATTCTGATGAGAACCTGAGCAAATATGGCATAAGCGAAGGCGATTTGCTGAGGAAAAAGCTTGGCCTTGGCGTGAAAGATGCGTTTGTTTTGGTTGCATCCAGCAAGGAGAAAGCCCGCAGGGCAATTGAGCTTGCAAGGAAACGTGCTAGCATGCTTGCGAAGTTTATCCCTAAGGAGGTTAGACGTGGGTTGCCGGATGGCAATACATCATTTATGAGACCAATGCCAGGGGCAGCGAGGCTCTACCCAGAGACAGACTGTCCGCCAATCGTGCTGACCGAAAGCAGGCTGAAACGTGTGAAAGTTCCCGAAAAGCCTGAAGAAACATTTAAAAAGCTGTTAAAGGCAGGTTTAAGCAGGGATTTAGCCGAAAAGCTTGTCAACTCTAGTAATCTTGGTGTTTTCAAGAAAATAAAGTCTAAAAATCCTGCACTGGTTGCTTCGACACTGGAAGATAGCTTAACCGCGCTGAGGAGGGAAGGTGTTGATGTGGAGCAGATATCAGATGAGCACATCATAGAGCTGTTTAAGCTTTACGAGAAAGGCCTTTTTGCCAAGGAGAGTATTCCTGAAATACTCACTACTATTGCAAAGGAACCGGGCAAGCCCATAAAGGATATAGTGGATAAACTGAAGTTCTTCAAGATGAGCAAAGTGCAGGTTGAGGAAGCAGTCAGAAGAATTGTATCCAAGAATGTGGACGCGCTGAATAGTCCAAAAGCGTTCAGCATAGTTATGGGCGAAGTGATGAAAGAGCTGCGCGGCAAAGCTGATGGTGGGCTAATCGCTAAAATAGTGAAAGAAGAAATTAAAAAGAGAAAGGGCTGATTCTTTACCTTTTCCATACAGCCACTAGCTGCTC
>JAGHAM010000016.1 GCA_021161465.1 Candidatus Iainarchaeum sp.
GTACAGGAACCGCTCGAAGCTATGATTAGGGGTGAACAGGCAAAGAACATAGATGTATGGCTGGAAGGCGACCTCACCAACAGGTTTTACCCGGGAGACAAGGTTCTAATCACAGGAATACTCCGGTTGATACCACCAAAAACAAAGGGGGCTGTTTATTCTATATACTTATACGCTGTGAATATAGAGAAGCTTGAGAAAGAGTTCGAGGAGCTGGAGCTAACACCTGAAGAGGAAAAAGAGATAATAAAGCTCTCAAAGGACCCGGAGATTTACGAGAAAATCATACAAAGCATTGCCCCAAGTATCTATGGGTACAAAGAAGTTAAGGAAGCTCTAGCCCTACAGCTGTTTGGAGGGACTAGGAATAAAGTTCTGCCGGATGGCATACACATAAGGCCAGATATACACATACTCTTGATTGGAGACCCTGGAACTGCCAAATCTCAAATGCTTAACTACATTTATTCCCTCGCACCAAAAGCAGTATTTGTTGGGGGAAAATCAGCAACTGGAGCAGGCATAACTGCAACCGCTGAGAAAGATGAGTTTGGGGAAGGGGGGTGGACACTAAAGGCAGGCGCGCTTGTACTGGCGAGTGGCGGCCATGCCATGATTGATGAGTTTAACCAGATGAGCGAGGAAGACCGCTCAGCAATGCACGAAGCCATGGAACAGCAAAGGATAAGTATAGCCAAGGCAGGAATAGTCACAACTTTCAAAGCTGAAACATCAATCTTGGCTGCAGCAAACCCAAAGTTTGGCAGGTTTGACCCCTATGAGATGCCAGCAGAGCAGTTCGACATACCGCCAACACTTCTGTCAAGATTCGACCTGATATTCCCAATAAGAGATATAATAGATGAGGAAACAGACAGAAATATGGCAAATCACATACTGGCCGGCCATCAAACATCGATAATACGAAGTGAGCACATGAAGGGGATACTCACCGAAAAAGAGCTTGAGGCCGCTGAAAAGAGGATAACCCCACTCATAGACCCTGCAATCCTTAGAAGGTATATAGCCTATGCTAGGAAGAACTACAACCCTATATTAACCAAGGAAGCTGCAGAGAGAATAAAGAATTACTATGTTGAGTTAAGGGGTCTTGGGAAACAACAAGGCGCGATACCAACAACCGCAAGGCAGCTTGAGGCATTGGTAAGGTTAGCAGAAGCTTCAGCTAAAGGCAGATTAAGCAAGCTCGTTGAGATAGATGATGCTGAGAGGGCAATAAAGCTTCATCAATATGTGATGCGCGAGATAATGATGGACCGCGAAACTGGCAGATATGATATTGACATAATCGCCTCCGGAAAGCCAAAATCTAGAATGGATAGAGTAAGGTCCCTTTACCATCTCGTAAGGAAACTATGTGAAGAAAACGACGTTGTAACTCATGATATGGTGATAGAGGAAGCAAAACAAGCAAACATGCAGGTTGACGACATTGACTCCCTGCTTTCTGAATTGAAGAAAAACGGTGATATATACTCACCAAGGCATGGGCAGTACAAAATACCAGAGAAGTGATATTCTTGAAAGAAAAAACTAAGATGGTCATAAGCATATTCCTGGTGTTTCTTGCCACTCAGTTGCTTGGTCTCTACCTGGCAGCTAAGTATATATCAATAGAGCAGGTCCAGCCTGTTGAGGAAGCCAGCTTTAGCCTCATCCTCTTTGCATACATAATAGTGACTACTGCAATAGTTCTGATTGTAATTAAGTACATCAAAAGGACATTAAAGCTGCTTGAAGCATTTGTTATATTTTTCTCAAGCTTTGTATTCTTTGAACTGCTTTTCCTAGGGCTAATCCCGGATGCATACATAGATGCCATAGCAGTGACCCTTGCCTTAGGTCTCGTCATACTAAGGAAATTCAACAGGGAGTACTGGACACAAGATTTAGCATTCACAGTGTCAATAATTGGGGCAGGCGCGCTTCTCGGGGCGATGGTAGGCTTCCTACCAGCGATAACATTAATCGCGATAATAACAGTGTACGATGTCATAGCTGTATTCTGGACCAAGCACATGGTCGTGATGGCCAAGGAGATAGTGAAACAAAAGCTGGCGTTCACTATGGCAATACCAACCAAAGAACATGTTTACCAGCTTGGTGGCGGTGACTTAGCCTTGCCATTGGTGCTTAATGTCTCAATATTAAGAAGCTTTGGCTTGATTTCAGCACTATCTGCAATCTGTGGTTCAATGCTTGGGCTCGCGCTGCTATTTGCATACCTCTCAACACATGCTAAAAGGCCACTTCCAGCAATGCCAGCAGCTACAGCTGGTGCTCTTGTGGGATTGGCTGTGGGATTACTTCTCAAGTAGCAAACCTTTAATTTAGCAAAGGTATAATTATATGCCATGTATGAAAGGGCCATTGCCTTCAAAGTTTCCATAGGTGATATCCTAAACGCGGTGTTCCATGCATCATCCGGTGGCTATGACCCAAATTATGCTGACATTGCCGGGAAAAAGGTGAATAGGGTAAATTTGATAGCAAAGCTTGCAAAGGAAGCTGATGATTTGGTAGTGGAAGATGGCACTGGGAAGATAAAAGTTGTATTGTTTGGAGCACCCCTGCTTGCTGATGTCGGCGATACAGTAAGGGTAATAGGCAAGATTCGCGAGATGAACGGTGAGAGGTTCATTGCAGCTGAGGTCGTACGCAGGGTTGAAGAAAAAGAACTAGAGCTAAGGAAAATTGAGCTGTCAAAATAGCAAATGGAAGTGATAAAATGGATTATAAGAAGCTTTTAGATGGGGCTTATCAGGAACTCCCAGAGAAAGCAAAGGAAAAAACCAGATTTAAGATGCCCTCCTTCGAATCATTCATTCAGGGAAAAGAAACCATAATAAAGAACTTTGCAAACGTCGCAAATGACCTCAGGAGAGACCCAAACCATCTCATGAAATTCCTGTTTAAAGAACTTGCCACTGTTGGAAGCTTTAATGGCTCAAGGCTAATTTTGAAGGGGAGATTTAGAGACATCGAGCTAAACAAGCGCTTGGACTACTACACAAAAACTTATGTGCTTTGCCCTGCATGCGGAAAGCCTGATACACAATTGGTGCACCAGGGAGGGGTACTTTTCATAAGGTGCGAAGCCTGTGGTGCCAGGTCGCCAGTGCCGGTGATGAAGTGATTGCTAAAATCCACGAAGCTCAGGGTGAGATAATCCTGGCAGCATGTGATAGTGAGCTCATGGGCAAGAACTTTGAGGAAGGAGACCTGTCCCTACGTGTAACAGAAAGATTCTACAATGGATTTGAGTTAGAAGAGGAACAGCTGGAAGAGCTCATGGATGAGTGCACAATAGCAAACCTTGTTGGGGAGAAAGTCATTGCCATAGCAGTCAGAAAAAAACTGGTCAAATCAGATAGGGTTATAAGGATTGCAGGAGTCCCACACGCCCAGTTTGCACGGATGCTTAAGAGGTGATGTTTTGGAAGCCAAAAAGGCACTGCTTGTTCTAAAGGCGATAAAGCCAACAAAGAAGAAGATTATTTTGTTTTTAATTATAGCTCTGCTTTCTATCCCACTGGCTTACAAGCATGAAAAGAGGTTATACACCCCAGAAAACCCAACTGCAAGCATGGGTTTAGAATTCTGCTTTCCATCACCTTCTCTTGGGATAGAGGACTGCCATATAGTTGGTGCCCTGTTTTTTGAATTGCTTGTTATCTGGTATCTGGTAGCATGCTTTATAATATATGGTCTCCAAAAGTTAAGGGAGGGTTTAGATGCCAGGTAAGAAAAAAAGAGAGGAACAGGAAAAAGAAGAGAGGATGTCAAGAGCGCCTTTGCCAAGAAGAAACCAGGTTATAGGCCTGGTAGACCAGCTTCTTGGGGCAAAGCGTATGTACGTTGACTGTGCTGATGGAAAGAGACGGCTATGCCGCGTTCCTGGTAGGGCAAAGCGACGTGTATGGGTGAGAGAAGGTGATTTTGTTTTAGTTGAGCCTTGGTCTATTCAAGGTGATGAGCGCGGTGACGTTGTTTACAAGTACAAGTACTATCAGGTGGATATCCTTAGAAAAAGGGGTTTGTTAAAGGAATTAGAGTGATAAAATTCTCTTCCAGTTTTTGACTTTTGTAACATAATAAAGGTTTACAAGATGAAACACGTTCCAGAAAAAACGGAGGCAACTAGATGAAAACTGCTATCTTGTTCTCTGGCGGGAAAGACTCGTGCTACGCTTTGTATTGGGCATTAAATCAAGCATGGAATGTCAGGTGCTTGGTTTCTATTCTCCCAAGAAAGCCTGATTCCTACATGTTTCACTACCCAAACGTAGCAGCTCTTGTTGAGAAACAAGCAAAGCTGGTAGGCCTGCCCATCCTAAAGAGGAAGACAGACGCACTGAAGGAAAAAGAGCTTGATGATTTAAAGCAGGTGCTTTCTGAAGCCAAGGAGAAGCATAGCATAGAGGCGGTAGTTTCTGGCGCTGTCCAAAGTGAATATCAAAAGACTAGGATAGAACGTGTCTGCTATAAGCTTGGGTTAAAGTCATTCGTGCCGCTATGGCATAAGGACCCAGAAAGGCTTGCCAGAGATGAAGCACGCACACTCAAGATAATAATAGTTGGGGTTTACGCTGAAGGCCTTGACGAAAGTTGGCTCGGGCGTACTTTAGACGGAGACGCCATAGCTGAACTAGTTAGGAAAAAAATATCTCCTATTGGAGAAGGTGGAGAATTTGAAACCCTCGTAGTGGACGCCCCATTCTTCAAAGAACCGCTCAAAGTCAAAGAAAAATCACGTGTATGGGATGGCGTTCGTGGTGAAGTTTCTTTCTGCTAGTTTCAAAACTAGGGTATTGTAAGAGGGCTCATACCAGAAACGACGAATGATAATGGTGTGAGCGACAACAGCAGTATGGTAAATGATTCTACGACAGCTGCAATTAGAACAATGATTAGAGAGTTTAGTATATTCGCCCTTGTCATTATCATGACAATCACTGTGAATAAGGCAACCCTAAAAATCATCCCAGCAATGTCAAAGCCGACAGCAGGCATCACAAAACCCAGTAACGCAGAGAACAAAGCTAAAACCAGCAATGTGCCCCCCTCAACCCGGTACCTCATCCCAGTGAGAGTGAGATAAAGTGCCGGAAGCCTAATTATTACGGCTACGACCATCGCCAGCACCATCGGAAACATGATTTATTCTTCTCATAAAACTTATTTAAGGTTGAGGGTAGCAACCGCACGATCCAAAGCAGATCTGAATCTATAGGTATTACCTAACGGCAAAAGAGATGAGAAGAAGAGAGAGAACAAACAAAATTAACAACCTGTATTTCATGATATCGCCCTGCCAATCGCCCTCAACCAAATAACACAGGGAGTTATTTTAAACTTTATGCAAATTACCATGAACTTACGTTGCCTCTAACGAAGAGTAGATAAAAAGAGAGTAATAAAACGGCTAACAAGAATAGTATTGAAAACTTCAACCTGTGCTTATGCAACTCCTTCCTAATCCTTTCAATAAGTTCCACTTTAACACCAATGTATTTAGCTGATAGTTCATGAAGGAGATTTAACTATAAAAATAAATATGCTGAAATCAAAATTAACCCCTATGCTTGACAAAAGGTATGAACCAGAGAAAGTTGAGAAGAAGTGGCAGGAGTTCTGGGAGCGCGAGCAGGTATACGCTTTCAAGCCTGACAGTCAGAAGAAGCCTTTTGTCATTGACACGCCTCCACCTTACGCTTCTGCAGGCCACCTTCACGTTGGTCATGCCCTACACTATACGCAATTTGAGATAATCGCAAGGCAGAGGAGGATGGCAGGATATAATGTTTACTTCCCGCCCTGTTTTGATGACAACGGTCTACCAACTGAGAAATACGTTGAGGAAAAGCTTGGTGTTTCCAAAAAGAACATCAACAGGGCAGAATTTAGGAAGCTCTGCCTAAAGGAATCAACCAAAGTGGAAGATGAGTATGCTGAAAAGGTATTCAAAAGACTTGGTCACTCTTATGACTGGAACCTGCTTTACACCACCATAAGCAAAGAAGCCCAGCGTGTCTCTCAAACCTCTTTTCTCAGGCTCCTGAAAAGTGGGGAATGTTACCGTGCCGAGGAGCCTGTGCTCTGGTGCCCACACCACCAAACTGCACTAGCCCAAGCTGAAGTAGAAGATGTTCATAGGACTACTGAACTACACTACATACTATTTGACCTTGAGGGTGGAGAGCAGGTAGAAATAGCAACAACCAGACCAGAGCTCTTACCTGCATGCGTTGGGATATTTGTACACCCAGATGACAAGAGATACAAAAAGCTAGTTGGAAAGAAAGCGCGTGTTCCGTTATTTGGTCAGCTGGTGCCAATAATGGCCGATGAGAAAGTAGAGAAAGACTTTGGCACAGGTATAGTAATGATTTGCACCTTCGGTGACAAAACTGATATAGAATGGTGGAAGGAGCACAAGCTACCCCTGAAGATAGCCATAACGAAAGATGGGAAAATGAATGAACTAGCTGGGAAGTACGCTGGTATGAGCCTAAAAGAAGCCAGAGCTGCCATACTTGAAGAGTTGGACGGAGAAGATAGGGTAACGAAAAAAGAACAGATAGAACAGGAAGTCGGCACGTGCTGGCGATGCGGGACACCAGTAGAGTTCATAGTAACAAAACAATTCTTCATCAAGACTCTGGCACACAAGGATGCCCTCATAAAGCAGGCAGAGAAGATAAACTGGTATCCAAGCTTTTACAGGAAAAGGTTTGAGGATTGGACTAGAAACCTTAAGTGGGACTGGTGCATAAGCAGGCAGAGATACTATGGGGTGCCAATACCTGTATGGTACTGCAAGCATTGCGGGGAGATGATTTTACCAGATGAGAAAGACTTACCTCTTGACCCAATGGAAACAAAGCCAAATAGAAAATGTCCGAAATGTGGTTCCACAGAGTTCGTACCCGAGGAGGATGTTTTTGATACCTGGATGACTTCATCAATGTCTCCAGAGATAGCTATAAGGTGGTTGGAAAAGCCAGAGCAGTTCAAAAAGCTCTTCCCAGTATCCCTCAGGCCTCAGGCACAGGATATAATCCGGACATGGGCATTCTACACCATACTCAAAGCGTATTTACACTTCAATGAAATTCCATGGAAGGACATTGCACTAGGTACCTTCGTCCTTGACCCGAAGGGCAAAGGCATGAGTAAGAGCAAGGGTAATGTTGTTTGGGCTGACGAATTGCTTAAAAGATATGACGTTGACACCTTCAGATATTGGGTTGGAACAGCAAAATGGGGCTCTGACATACCGTTCAGAGAAGCTGACCTTGTAGCAGGAAAAAAATTCCTAACTAAACTTTGGAATGCTTCTAGATTCGCATTGATGCACCTGCAGGACTATAAACCAGGAAAAAGGCCAGAGCTAGAGCTCATGGATAAGTGGCTCCTGTCAAAACTGAACGAAGTTGTTAAAACAGCGACTGAAAGATTCGAAGCTTACGATACAAGTGAAGCCAAAGAAGCAACAGAATTGTTCTTCTGGAGGGACTTCTGTGACAACTATCTGGAGATAGTCAAAGACAGATTGTACAATCCTGAGGAGAGGGGAAATAAGGCAAGACTGTCAGCACAGTATACTCTTTACACCGCCTTGCTGACTATACTGAAACTGATGGCTCCGATAATACCCCACATAACAGAGGAGATTTACCAGTCACACTTCAAGGAGTATGAAAATGCAAAAAGCATCCATGTCTCAAAATGGCCAAAGTGTGATGACGATTGCGTCAATGAAGAAGCCGAGAAGGTCGGAGAGCTTATGGTAGGCATAGTATCGGAAGTGAGGAAGTTTAAAACTGAAAACCAATTATCCCTGAAAACTCCAGTGAAATTAACACTGCCTAAAGAGCAGATAGAAGCACTTAAGCCAGTTATGGAAGACTTCAAGGCTGTTACCAAGGCTACTGAGATTAAAGAAGGGAAATTTAGTATATCATCAGGGTGAGAGTCCTCGGAATCCCGTAACAGAATTCTTTTTTTATACACTATCCAAAAGATAGTCATGGACTACTACTTCTCACATACGAAACTGCGCGACCACCAAGCACAGATGGCTGATGATGTATGGGGATGTGTAAACGAAGGCAAGCATCTTCTCGCTCTCGCGCCAACGGGTATTGGCAAGACTGCTGCAGCACTTGGCCCTGCAGTTAGTTACGCATTAAAAGAAGGAAAAACAGTATTTTTCCTGACCCCAAAGATATCCCAGCATGAGATAGCAGTAAAAGAGTTAAAGGCACTCGCTAAGCTAAACAAGTTGGAGTTCACAGGGGTCGATGTGGTTGGTAGAAAGTATTCATGTGTGGACCCCAGCCTGACTGACGCAGACTTTTACTCCTTTTATGAGGTTTGCAAGAAGCGTAGAAAGCTTGAAAAATGCCCTTACTATGCTAATGCTGTTGGCTTCAATCCTGCCCAAAAAGCAAGAGCACATGCCTATTTCAGATCGTTTATGAATGGATATGACACCATAAAAACAAACCGAGAGGTGCTTAAGGAAAGCTCAAGCCATAATCCCCCACTATGCGCGTATGAGATGCTCCTGAAAACTGCCAAGAGAAGCCATGTTGTAGTCTGCGATTATTTCCATCTGCTATCACCATATGTAGGAAAGACTTTCATCTCCAAAATAGGCAAAGAGCTGAAAGACTCTGTGGTTATAATAGACGAGGCTCAGAACGTGGCTGAGAGGATAATGAAAAGCTTGAGCTTCCAGCTAACGCCCTTCACATTAAAAAGAGCTATCAAAGAAAGCAAACTGGTTAAGTCAGATTCCGTTAAACTTGTGGAAAAGCTTGACAGGCAGCTCATGAGAATCCTGAGAAGCAAAGGTGAAAGGCTCGTGGAGAAGAACGAGCTGCTTGTGCCACCAAACGAGGAAATAAGCGAGCTGAAGGAGACGGGAATAGCATACCTGGATGCTACAAATAGGACCCGGTCCTCGTGCCTCAGCGTCGTTAAATTTCTTGAGGAATGGAAGAAAGACAAGAAGGAATATGTAAGGGTTCTAGGCAGAAACGGTGTGAAATACACCTGCCTTGACCCATCTATAGCAACAGGCCCCGTAATAGAGGAAGCACACTCTGTTATAGCCATGAGTGGAACGCTCACACCTATGGATATGTATAGGGATATACTGGGTTTCCCAAAGGATACTATACTCAAAGAGTATCAGAGCCCATTTCCAGCAAACAACAAGTCAACCCTAATCTGCGACCTTGCCACAACAAAGTATTCAAGAAGGGGTGAGCTTGAGTACAGGAAAATCGCCAGCCTTCTTGAGGGTATAATAAAAGAAACTCCAGGCAACTCCGCCGTGTTCTTCCCATCCTACAAAGTCATGACTGGTGTGCTGCTATTCCTTAAGTCAGATAAGCCAATACTGATGCAGAAGGAAAACAGCACGCCAAAAGAGAATGCTGAACTTATGAAAAGGTTCAGGGGTATGCGCAAGAGTGGTAGTGTCCTTTGTGGTGTTTCTGGTGGTAGCTTCGCCGAGGGTATGGATTACCCGGGAAGGGATTTGCTATGCGTTGTGGTTGTTGGCATACCTCTCAAGGAATGGAACCTAGAAACACAAGCACTTATAGATTACTATGATTACAAATATGGTATGGGTTGGGACTATGGGTATCTCTACCCTGCAATGTCAAAAGCAATACAGGCAGCAGGCAGGTTGATAAGAAGTGAGGATGACAGGGGAGTAGTCGTGTTCCTGGATGAGAGATTTGCCTGGAAAAATTATATAAAATGCTTCCCAGGGGATAACAAGCCGCTGAAGGTTGGAGACCCAGCCCCACACATCAGGGAATTTTTCAGTAGCTAGCAAGCACGCCAGAACCTACCGATACCCATTTAAATAACTCAGGCTTATTTAAATTGATGAGAAAAATTGAGATTACCGCGCCAAGTGGTAGGGGTAGTGTGATAGCAAACATTGCAATAAATAGCGGCGCGACTGAAGCTACTGTCTCCAACGCACACGGGCCAAAGGCGGACAAAGACATAGTCTCAATAAGTGTCTCCGAGGACCGGGTTGACTCGGTAATAACTAAAATAAAAACCTTCTGTGAGCGCTCGAACATAAAGTTAGACCTGCGGCTTTGGAAAGTCATAAGGCCACTAGCGGAAGATGAAGAAAACCTGGTGCCAACTGAGGAGCTAAAAAATGATGCGTACCAGTCAAGCACTGTTGACATAGTATACTTAGTTATGATTACACTTTCAGCAATACTGGCCGCCCTCGGGCTGCTCATGAACTCTCCAATAGTGATAATAGGTGCTATGATTATCGCGCCTCTGCTTAAACCAATAATGACCACATCACTTGGAACAGTAAGGGGAGACATATTTTTGTTCCTCCGTGGGCTTGGGGCCCTTATAGCCGGCATATCCGTGGCGCTAATTGCCGTCTTCTTTGTGTGCTTCGTCATACCATTTGTAAGGCCAACACCACTGATAGTTACCCTATCGCAATTGAATATACTGATGATTGGTGTTGCATTCGTTTCTGGAATCATAGCTGCAGTATCGATGATTTCGCACCTGAGTGAAAACCTTGCTGGTGTGTCTATAGCCGTTGCATTGATGCCTCCTATAGCAGCAGTGGCAATCACTGGCTTCAGCTGGATAACAGGAGTGTCATCATTCAACCTATTCATGTCGTCATCGCTAGTTCTTATAATAAACTGCCTGGCAATCAACATAGGCGGCACAATAACCTTCCACCTTGCTGGTATGTCCCTCAAAGGGGGGACAAAACTGCTGACCAGGGAATTAGAGATAGCTATGGTTTTGCTTCTAATATTCTCCATTCCATTCTTCTATGCAACTTATCAATCCTATGAAAAATCGGCAACCGAAGAAAAGGCAAAGGTTGTGGCAAATAAGTTTGCGCAGGACGTTAGCGGCATAATCCAGAGCGTAACTATAAATGAAGGCAATCCAACACACATAACCATAGTTCTGCTCTCAAAGAACCCACCACCTGAAGGGTTTGAAGCCCGGTTCAAGGAAGAACTTGAACAGGCACTTGGCAAACCTGTGAATGCAACCCTTCTTTACCTGAAATCAGAGTAATGGTTTTATACGAGAAGCGAGTAATAGGTATTATGGTGTTCTGTAGCTTGTGTAAAACCAACAAAGAAACTAAGTACAATTGGCAGATAGCCGACCACATGGCTAATGGCAAGTCAGAAAGGTATAAAATATGCGATGAGTGTGCTACAACACTTCTCAAGGAAATGACAGGCAGGGTCATGGGGATAAGGGATAAAGATATGCTGCCAAACCCAATGGAACTCACTAAGACTGGGTTGATAAGCGAGCTACTGTTGCATGAGGACAAATCTCTTGAAATCGTTATAAACCTTGATGTCCATAGAGCGAGGAGGATTATCTCAAAAGAAAACAACTCTGACGAGAAGTAAAATGATTCTGTTATTAGCCCGTCAAGTAACTACTGTTGCCAGAACAGGGCATAAGCCATCAAGCCTATATGTGTAGCCATAACAGCCACTGCTTGCCATTCTCTAATTCTCATACACGACTAGCTGACGGCAACCCCTATTTAATTACTATGTGAGTAAGTTTTACTAACTCTTCGCCACCCATTTCAGCCTTAACTGTTATTGCATATGCCCCAGAAGTTACGTTGGATGGAACCTTTACAGAAAATTCAAAGAGCCGGTAAGAGCCCTTCCCTATAACAGGCTCGGTTTTGTAGGGGTTCTGAATTGTTATAGCCTTACTTTCGGGCTCTACCGAGATTGTAACGTTCTTTACATCCATATCCATAAGATTGCTTAACTTCACAAAGAGGGTTGTTTCTCCTCCAGCGGGTATCTCGCCTTTCGAGAAATAAACGTCCAGTGGCTTCGGCGCTATAACACCTGAGCCTAGATACCACAGCGCTAACAGTATCACAACAACTGCAAACAGTACAACGATCTCTCTCTTTTTCTCCGCTACAGCCGAAAATTCCATAAATCTATCAACTCCAAACAGGTATTTAAAGTTTCACCTTCCAGTGATTCAAAGCCTGCTTTAACTCCTTGCTGTTCCACTCGTTCAAGGGAACCCCACTCATAGTTGCTTCAACGGCAGCCCTGGCAGCTGCTGCTCCTGCCCTTGTACCGCTCGGATGACCATGAATTCCACCGCCCATCTGTATTATAACGTCATTTCCCATTATACGCATGAGAGCGGGCACCAGACCGGGGTGCAACCCTCCAGATGACACTGCAAATACCGGCTTTATCCCGGACCATTCTTCATTCAAGACGTGATTACTTCCCTTTATGAAGTCATCCTCAACTTCCTCGTCTATCTCCCTGACTTCTTTAGCTCCTCCTTCCATTTTGCCAACAGCAGTCCCTATGTGTAGCTGGTCAACCCCTATCAGCCTTGCAATTTTAGCGATTGCTAGCATTGATACTCCATGGGATTTATCACGCGTGAGAGCAGCATGCATTGCCCTATGCGCGTGTATCACTCCAAGCTCAGCAGACCTCACAGTTTGAAGAGCTGACCAGCCAGCAGTGATTACATCTACCATTATGTACTCTCCGCCATGGCTCTTGACGAACTTTCCACGCTTAAGCATTTCAGAGGTTTCAGCAGTTATGTTTGGCATGTACATTTTCCTTTCACCGGTTTCCTTCTCTGCTTTGTCACGCATCTTCAGAACTTCAATCACACGCCTCTTAAATGGATTGAATGTTTGGTTACTGAGGTTCTCATCATCTTTCACGATATCACAGCCGCCAACCCAGGCATCATAGGCTACCTTCGCGTGCTCCTTGCTGCTCAGGCCAATCTTTGGCTTGACTATGGTTCCTACCAAAGGCCGCTTGCTGACCTTAACCAGCTTCCGAATCCCACTAATGCCATACTTTGGGCCTTTGAAACTCCTGTCCATCTTTGGAGGCGAGTAAAAGTCTTCGAGACGAAGCTTATCCACAACCTTCATACCAAAAACATTCCCAGCAATAGAACTTAGTATCTGAGGCATATTCCCCAGCTCAAAAAGCTTGAGGGGGTAAGCTATCTTGCAGTAATCCTTGCCAACCTCAAAGACACGTGCTCTCATGTCTCTGACAGAGTCTTCCATAGTTGAGATATTAGTCCATGTTCCAACAGAGGACTCCGAAGCGACAGCTCCACAGGCTTCTTCCATAGGGACGCCTTTGGCTGGCTTAACCTTAAACAAACAAATCAAATCATCTTTGGCTGGCTTGTAATCAAGCTCAATAAAGTCCTTGGCATAAAACATAATATCACCGGCATTCCCTTAACACGGGATAGATATAAAATACATGAAGTTTTTAATTTTATCATGGAACTGTTTGAAGTGATAGCTAAAAGGAGGTCTGTCAGAAGATTCAAGGACAAGCCTATCAGTGAGGAGCAGCTTGGGAAACTTTTAGAAGCAATAAACTCCGCGCCTTCCGCTCACAATGCACAGGCATATGAGCTGGTCTTGGTAGAAAGCCCAGACAAAAAGAAGGAATTGGCAAAGGCAGCGCTTGACCAAGACTTCATTGAAGAGGCCCCTATGAATATTGTTTTCTGTGCGAATCCCCTAAGGGTAAGGGGAAAAGACCTTGAGAGAGCAGTTGACTATGCGAAAACAGATGCGTCCATAGCATGCGCCTACGCCCAGCTGGCTGCTGTGGACCTAGGGTTGTCCAGTGTCTGGGTTGGCGCGTTTTATCGGGATGAGGTTTCTATGATTCTCGACCTGCCAAAGGATTGGGAACCTGTTGCAATACTTCCAATAGGGTATGCGGATGAGAATCCGCCCAAGAGACCAAGGCGGCCTTTGGATGACCTGGTCAAAAGGAGGATTTAAATGCATGAGTTTGGCATTGTAAGCAAGATTTTCGATGAGATACAGGCGACTGGCAAGACTAAGAGGGCAGTGGTGCGATTGGGCGCGCTTAAGAGTGTTGACCCGGCTGTGTTTAAGGAGATGTTTGCAAGCATCGCGCGTGGAACCCCTCTGGAGGATATGAAGGTTGAAATTGAAACTGTGCCTTTAATCATTAAATGCCCTAAGTGCGGGTTCAAAGGTGAAATACAGGACATACCACATCTGCACACAGTATTTCTATCCTGGCCATGCCCTAAATGTGGGGCAGAGGCTGATATATTATCCGGAAACGAACAGGAAATAGTAGAGGTGGAGTGAGGTAAGAACTATGGAAAAGCTTGACTGGGTTCCAGAGCTAAAGGAAAAGGAGCTGGAAGCCATCATCAAGAAAATAAAGGAAACCAAGGGAAAAGAGCACTCGCGAAGAGCCGAGGAGCTTGCAGCCCACTTAAACAAGGTATTCGATGCCAAAGAAGTTTACCATTACTGGCCGGACAAAACAATCTACGGGAAGGTATGGTCACATGCTGTTGCGAAAGAATCGGCTTGGAACCTACTTAGTATGCTCAACCACAACGGCGAGCTGTCCCATAGTGATATAAATGAAGCTCTAAGGCTGGCAGTCGAAAGGATAAGAAAAGAAAACGAGAAAAAGGATATCCTGCACCAGGCAAACAAGTTTATGCGCAACGACAGAGCCAGAAGGAGAGCCCTGGACGGCAGGAGGTAACTTATGAATCTATTGCTTGGGGTTGGCAACGAGCAAAATGGCGATGACGGCATTGGTCCATTCGTAGCTAAAAGCATTAATCTGCCTGGGTGGAAAGGAGTCAACTGCTCAATCACTCCAGAGAATTTCACTGGAATTGCAAGGAAAGAGGAACCAGAGTTGCTCCTTATGGTAGATGCCGCTGATATGGGTCTAGAGCCAGGTGAGATAAGGATTATACCCAAGGGGAGAATAGATGAGTTGGTCATAAGCACACACTATATGCCATTGTCAATACTGATGAGATACCTTTCCGATAGCGCCAGTAAAGTCATCTTCGTTGGAATCCAGCCAAAGCAACATGAGAATAGCCTGAGCGCAGAAGCAAGGGAAGCCGCTTGGAGGTTACTGGAGTTCCTGAAACAAGGCAGGCTTGACAAGATTAAGGTTTTAGAGTAAGCAGAATTTGTGAAACTCAACTTAGCAATATGACTATTGCTCCAGCTACCATTATTATGGAGCCCAAAAGTCTCCATACGATGTCTTTCTCCTTGAAAAAGGTGAATCCGTAAATTGAGCCTATCAGGACACTGAGTCGCTTGATGGCTATTGCGTTCACAGCTAGGGTTAACGTAAAAGCATAGAACAAGCCCAAATCAGTCAAGAACAGTAAGAAACCTATCAATGGCAGGATTTTCCAGTTGGCCTTAATTGTTTTGCCCGATAGCTTGCCAGTCAGGAGCAAAGCTGGTGTCAGGATTAACGCGCATATTGTATAATCAGAGAAAAAAGCAAACGCCGGCGAAGATTGTGTCACCGCCAGCTTTGCTACAACACCGCTGAAAGCCCATAAAAATGCAACCACCAACATAAGCGGCACGCCCCGCTCCTTGAACAAAGCTCTAAATGGGGCAAGCAAACCATACTTAATGTGTCTTACACTGAGGATATACGCCCCACTGACCACACCCAGTATCCCTATTAGACCAACTAAAGATGGCATCTCCCTCAAGACTAAGGGACCTGATATAAGCATGAACACAGGGGTGAATGAAGCCATTGGAAGGACAAGAGAAAGGTCTGTAGAGCTTATTGCCTTCATGTAAAGGGTCACTGCAACAACGAGCAATAGTGCATCCACGATTATAGCTGGGATGAAATAAGGGCCAATCTCAGGGACTCCCGTGATGAGAACTGCAAGAAGCCCAAAAGGGATTGCAAAAGTGAACATTGCCCAGGCACTAACGTAATGGCTTACATTCTCCATAGCCTTCTTGCTCACCAGTGAATTTGTTCCAGAGGCAAGCGCGGAGATGAACGCAGGGATAAACCACCACATGATTTAAAAATTAAAAGGAGCACATATAAAAAACTATTCAACTGTCAGATTCTTTGAATTCTTGTCGTAGTCAGCAAGAAGGAATTCATCTGTCATATGCAAGCACTTCACAGGGCACACATCAACGCACTGTGAGCAGAAGGTGCAGCGCGCCACATGTATACGTATCTTCCGTTTCTCATCGACAATCCTTGCCTCTATGGCATTAGCAGGGCACACTTTAATGCAGGAGTAGCAACCGATACACTTATCACGTTCGTACGACAACTTTCCCCGGAAGTTTTCAGGCACCTTGACAGGGGGATTTATCTTTCCCCCTTTCAGGAATCCTGAGGTTGACTTTGGAACTCGCTTGGAAGGGAAAAGGTTTGTGTAGGGACCCTCAAACAACTGCTTAAACAGCTGTCTCAGCATTGGAATCACAAACTCACCCCTAAAGCAATTGGGTACACTTTATCCAAAACTACCAGAAGTAGGCCAATTAAAGATATCAGCAACAGCCACCCTAAGAGAAACCTGCTTGCCTGCTCTATCCTGAACCTGGCAAAAGTTGACCTGACAAGTGTTATGCTGAAGAACATAAGCACAAAAACCTTGAACAGGAAAACAAGTATATCCCATACCACAACAACCAGTGCATCCTGAGTGGGCAAAAGCCATGAGAAAGTATAGGGGAAAAACAGTGCTATAACCAGTGCAGACAGCGCAAATGATTTTATAATGCCGGACAGGTAGAAGAAACCGAAATCTCTACCGGAGTACTCTGTAA
>JAGHAM010000013.1 GCA_021161465.1 Candidatus Iainarchaeum sp.
CTCTAAAATTTAAATAGCTTGCTACAGTTTTGCAGGATGGGCTTGCAGGGTTTTCTGCTCAACCACTGCTACTGTCCCGAAACATTGAACCAGTCATAGCTCATAGTGGTGTGTATGATTCTATGGAAATTATGGGTTAGCGAGTCAAGCAGGGGTATAAAACAGGCAGGTCAAACAACCCAAACTAGCCAAGCAGGGGTATAAACAACCCAAACAAGCCAAGCAGGGGTTATAGGGGGTGCATCCCCCATAGTGGACTCGCCGGGAGTCTCCACCCATTCCAAAGGAGAAGGGTTTATAAGAGAGGAGGGAATGCGTCCCTCCTCCTTCTTATTTTGAACCCGGGACCTCTGCCGTTCTCGAGCCGTGCGCTTGAGCGAAGTGAAACGCACAAAGCGCCAGCCGATTTTGCGGCTGTGCGAAGGCAGCACTCTTCCAGCTGAGCTACGAGCCCACCGATTATTATTGCGTTTTTTGTATTAATATGTTAACACACACATTATGCGACTCTTGAATTAGTAACTTTTTTATTCTAGCAGCTCGTAGTTGCAGTGGTGATTTGATGCGCGTAGGAATAGTGGAGGTCCTTGGGGCCGAGGAGGTTAACAATATCCTTGAGTCAGAGTTTGAAAAGGAAGTTTCCACGATTGAGATAAAAAGGCAGGTTGTGCCTACCATAGATGATACTGCCCTTGGGGCGCGCATATTGTTTGAGGACTCTGACTGCGATATTGTGGTGGTTGGTTACGCTCTGGAGGGTGATGAGAAGTTGTCTAGGGCTTTCCAGGAAAGTGTGCTCTACGCGCAGTATGAGATGAAGAAGCATATTTTCAGGGTTATAGTTCCTTACGATAGGGATGTAGGTGAATACACGAAGGCTGCTGCAAAGGAGATAATAAGGTATTTTTACAAACCACATGAGTTGCAGAGTGAGCGCTCATCTATGAGTGAACCAGAAAAGGAAGGGACAAGCTTTAACCCGTTTGCATTGTTTGACTAGGTGGTATCATGACAGGTATGATAATTGTTTTCGTAACAGTACCGAACACAACCTTTGCAAGGTTTCTTGGAAAGAAGCTCCTGCACGAAGGTTTAGCTAAGTGCGTTAATACCATTCCAGTGGTTTCCTCGTTTATTGAGAATGGGAGTCAGGAGGAACGTAGCGAACAACTACTGATTATCAAGACTGTTGAATCCAATTTCACGTCAATTGAGAAAAGAGTTAAGCAGCTTCATCCATACAAGGTGCCGGAGATAATTGCCATCTCCGTAGTCAAGGGTTCGAAGGATTATCTAAACTGGGTTAAGTCCTAGCAACAGGACGCGCATTAGCACCCCCGCTACTATAGCAATAACCAAACCATACTCTGTATCCATTTCTTTAATCCTCACTTTTCGTTGATTGGTTCTCTGTTTATTACCTTTGTCTCGCTCACATCTTCGTCCATTGTCCAATATTTGAATCCATCAACAATAAAGTAGTGGAAGTCTTTTTTGAAAAATTTCTTCTTGAAGCCTTTCTCTCGTATAAATTCTGCAAATTCTTTAAACATATACCTATCCTTTGGCTCAACGTCTTTGAAGACTAGGTATTCGTGAGGAAATGTCTTTGCATAAGTCTTGGCAAATCTAAAATTCTTGTCATACCTTTTTAAGAAATCCTGTATTTCCACCAACGTTGCCATATATATCAATAATCTAAGATTGATTTCTGATACTCCTTGTTGAAGAATTCCTGGGCAGTTATCCATGTTTTTCTCACGCAGGATGGGAATTTTCTGTCCTCGGAGAAGCACTTTTCAAGAAACGCTTTAGTTAGCGGGTCGTGTGGGTAGCCGGTTCCTAGTGGGCCATACATATTTTCAAGCTTCCTTACGGATGAGTCCCTCTGGACCTTTGCAATTATCGAGGCCGCGCTCACTATGGGATAATTCACATCGGCTTTGTGCTCCAGAACAGCCTTTACCTCTGGCCCAAGGTATTTCTGGAGCCTGCGCAGGAATCTGGCTGGTTCGACATCAGGACAGTCAATGATTAGTTTGTCTGGCTTCTCGTCGAACGATAAAACCAGCTCAGCAACCTTTTTTGCCTCAATTTCATTAAGGCTCATAGTTGCTCTCAGAAAGTCTATCTCACTTGCTGGAATCTCAACAGTCCTTACCTCTTTGGCTTTCTTCATAACTTTTTCCGCAAGTTTCTCTCTAGAGTTTGGGGACAGCATCTTTGAATCCTTGCATCCCATTTGAGAATAGGTTATGCTTGAGTGCTCAGTGTCTAAGACGCCAGCTATCACCATTGGCCCTATAACAGGGCCCCTACCTGCTTCATCAATTCCAAGGATTAGCACAATTTCACTCCAGTACCCTTTCCAGCTTTTCAACGAATTCCTTTGTCAGCTTCCCTTTCTCAAGGCCGAATGTAACCTCTGTTGGATTGACAGCTATGTGAAATACCTCTTCATGCCCCCGGAATAGTTTTAAGATATTCTCATCCCCTATTTCTTTGAACCTATCCCTTGGTATGACAACTGCAAACCTATTCCGAGTGGGTTTGAGTAACCCCTTACGGCCAAGCTCAAATTTGACAGCTGTGCCTATCTCACCATGCTTTATGATAGTAGCGCCCTTAATCTTCCTAAGTCTTTCAAGTGGTTTTTCCATAAATGGCTTTAGGGACTAGCTAAATTTAAGGTTTTAGGTAAGCGTATTGCTTTTAAATAGTAAATCCCATAATACACCTTCACTGAGAGTGATTTACATGGAAGGCGTTGTGATAAATTATAGGAGAGGAAGACAAACTGTACACCCAAACCAAGCAATATTGGAATTTCCTGATGAATCCCATCCAGGCTCATTAGTTGGAAAGAGAGTTTTCTGGAAGAGCCCTGCTGGGAAGAAGATTTATGGTGTTATAACCGCACTTCATGGAAGGAGGGGTGCTGTAAGGGCGAGGTTTGTTAAGGGTCTACCTGGTCAGGCAATAGGTGACAGAATCTTCCTGGTTGGAACTAAAGAGGGTAAGCCAAAGAACAAGCCAAAGCTGCTCAAGAAAAAGCCAGCCAAGAAAGAAGCCAAACCAGTTAAGAAGGCTGAGCCGGTTAGTAAGAAAGTCAAGAAACCAGCTAAAAAGACCTCCACTGCCAAGCCAAAGAAGGCTGCCAAAGCGAAACCTAAAAAACCTAAAGGAAAGCCTTCCAAATAGCAAGAAGGACCAGGACAATACCAACTATAATGACTATCAGCAAGAGCTCATCCTGCCCTGTTGATAACAGTTGTTCTTCTTTTTCACAGTGGCTGAAGCTGAAATCCTTAGTCGCGCTGACATAGCCGGGCTCCATGGCTGTCAATTTTACAGAGTGGTTTCCTGTATCTGCAAACGTGAATTTTGCCTCATAGTGCCCTGTTTCTGCGTTGCGCTTCAGCTTAAGGTCATGAGAAAACCCAGAGGGCGTTGTGATGATGGCTCTTACATTAACACCAGCAACTACATCATCTGCCTGATCCAGGACATCAACTTGGACAGTTATACTCTTTTCAGTTATGTTTTCATCTTGGACTGGGAAAACAGGGACAATGTGTAGCTGGTTTGGGCTTACTGTGAATGAGCTCGTGTTGGTTACACCTACATTCTTCCAATCCGCAGCTATGGTAAGGTCATAGTTGCCTTCCTCCAGTGGCCCTATCTCAGCATAGTATTCGCCGTTTTTCTGGTAATCTAGCACAACATTTTCGGACCCTGCACTGGCTGTTACCTTAGCGTCTGATATGGGTGTGTGTTCTTCGTCGTCTTCAAGTAGCTGAACACTTAGTCCAATTGTTTCATTGATGGGAAAGATTTCATTCGCCTTTGGTGATTTTATCTTCATGCATATGCCCTGCGCGCATCCCATATCTGCTGGCAACACCACAGCTTCCTTACCTACTTTTATTGGTGGAAAGTGGAGGGATGCATTCTCATAACCCTTCAGGTGAGTTTCTAAAAATATCTCATACCAGCCCCTTTCATTAAGCAGCAATGGGGCTGAGTAGCTAGGATTGGATATATCATCGTCGAATGCTAGTTTTATGTTCTTGGTCTCTGATGGGGTTATGACTTTGGCTTCAACATCAGCATCTGAGCGTCTCAGCTTGCCACCAGTTGAGATGTCAATTAGCTGCACTTCTATCTTAGTTTTTGAGCCAAGCTCGAATTTGCTTGATGCTGGCGAGATTCTAACTATGTTAAGGAGTTTATTACCGGGTATGAAGGTGCCGTTCACCTCACCAGTGATTGTAAATTCCACATCAGTAGATACTGTCTGGCTACCCTTGCTTGCTGTTAGCTCCATCCTGTAAAAGCCTGCAGTCAGGTTGGTGCTTTGCCTGTAATAATTCCTGCCTTCTGGCACGTTCAGTTCGGACAGCTTTGAGCCGTTGCTGTAGATGGTTGCAGTTACCTTGACATCATGAATGAACACACCACCAGCATCTACACTGAGCTTTATCTCCGGTGAATAAGCATAGGTGATATTCCTTGGTGATGTCAGGATGATAGACATTTTTGACGAGTTGACTTCGAACGTGGTCGTGTTTGACTGCTGGGTTATACCACCATCGTTGTCGAACTTAACAGTTGCTTTGACTTCATACTCACCTGCAGTCTCGATTGTGAATGAGGAAGCATATACCTCACCTTCCTCTGTGGCATCCTTAGTTTGGAGTACGACATTACCTCTCTTTAGCTCAAAGCTGACAGAGGAGATGTTCCCCAAATCAGTGTGATTTGAAACCTCTATTTTGATGGGTATCTCGCCGTAAGAGTATGTTGTGTTTGAGGGTTCTATGAACGTTATATTCAGGGCCATTGATGTGGCGGTTAACAAAATCAAGAAGGCAATTATTTTTCTCATACTTTTAATTAACAATGCACGACTATTTAAATTTTTGCAGCTTTGTCTGGGTTAACACATGTTAACCTACAATGTGCCATATCTTATTGGCTATTTACTAGGGTGGTGATTTGAATGTTCTAAAACAAACTATGAAAATTATCTGATATATGCTCTAGTCTCTGGTTATGTATGGCTCTTAGTTGCAGAAGACAACTAAAAAATAAAAGAAGGGCTGGCTGAATTTCAGCCAGCTATTTTTATGCCGAGTTCGCGCTTCAGTTCCCTGTATCTGTTTCTTATGGTTACCTCTGTTACACCTGCAACGTCTGCAACTTCTTTCTGGGTTCTCCTTTCGCCTAGAATTACGCCCGCTATGTATACTGCTGCAGCAGCAACTCCTGTTGGACCTCTTCCAGAGATTAGACCTTTGGTTATGGCCTCACCCAGAAGTTCCTTCGCTTTTTCCTGGACCTCACCGGAGAGTTCAAGTTCTGATGCAAACCTTGCAACATAGTGGATTGGGTTTGTCAGGGGAACATCCACACCAAGTTCCTTTTTTAGGAATCTGTAAGTCCTTCCTATCTCCTTCTTTGGAATTCCAGAAACTTCACTTATCTCATCTAATGTTCTTGGAATCCCATATTGCCTGCATTTAGTGTAGATAACAGCTGCCACGACTGACTCTATAAGCCTGCCTCTGATTAAGCCTTTTTCGACAGCCTTTCTGTAAAGCAGTGCAGCTGCTTCTCTTATGTTGTTTGGAAGGCCAAGCGTTGAGGAAATCCTACTCAATTCACTAAGGGCAATTGTCAGGTTTCTCTCCATGGAACTTGATATAGAGGACCTTTTATGCCACTTCCTAAGCCTGTACATCTGTGACTGGCTTTTGGATGGAAGTTTTGACCCACGTATATCTCTGTTATATTTGTCTATTTCAGTGACTAGGCCTTTGTTTGGCTTTGTATATTTTATTGGGGCCCCGGTTCTCTGTCTTTTGTTGCGTTGGTCAGCATCAAATGCTCTCCACTCAGGACCGAAGTCAACCATATTTTCATCTATTACATAACCGCAGTTACTGCAAACTAATTCTCCTCTCTTATAATCCCTGATTATCGCAGTACTGCCACATTCAGGACATCTCATTTTTTAACCCCCTTGTGGTTTGGCAAAAAGGAAGCGAGGAATGAGAGAATTGTCTCTCAAGCCCAAGAAACCTAAGAAACAGCCTCCTTTCTCATGGTTTTAATCCACTAAAAAACAATACCTTTTTAAGCTTTGTGTATGAACTTATTTAAATACTTTTCGGTCTGACTTTGCTTAGGGTGCTATAAATCACTAGCTTTCAGGTTTGCTTGATGTAATATGTGTTTTAGCGTTCCTTTTTTGATGATTTTGTGGTTAGGTATTGTCAATGGTTGTTTAGTTGGGTGCCTTAAGTGAACATGACTGCCTTTTTGGCTTCTGATGTAATAACCATGTTTCTTTAAGATTTTTATCAGTTCTTTACCTGAGAGAACCGGTAGTTTCATAGCGCCACTGCCACTGTCCTGACTTTCTTCTTTCTAGAAATAGGTATGCCATCTTCAGCCAATGTTGACAAGTGCAGTTCTATTGCTTCTTTAATATTCTTCAAAGCTTCTTCTTGCGTGTCTCCTTGGCTGATACAACCCGGTAATGCTGGGACTGTGACAACAAAGCCACCAGCTTCATCTTCTTCTAACACAACTTTAAATTTCAAGTTTTCCACCTGTTCATGATTACCCCTCTAGGAGTATATATTCTTTTCCTAAACAGTTTTCCAAGGAATCTTGTTTCATATTCTTCAATCAAATGGTGCTTTGAATAGAACAATAGTTTCATTCTACATACATAGCAATATCTGTCAGTACATTCGGTGCTCTTTTGCTTCTCTGTTTAATCGCAATTGGGATGTACTAATCCATCTTATCGATTGCCTGGCATGCCAGATAGCAGAAAGGTGTGTCGAGTATGGCAATCGCTACCTTCACAATCCACTGCCCAGCTATGACTGTTAGCAGGATATCATTGGACATAAGTCCATAGAAGGCTATTGATATAAATAAGAAACTGTCTATGCCCTGTGAAACTATGGTTGATGCATTGTTCCTCAACCACAGGTATTTACCCCTTGTTTTTTTCTTCCACCAGTTGAACGCCCATACATCGTGATTCTGGGATACAAGGTAAGCTATCATCGAAGCTAACACCACTCTTGGCGTCAGATTAAAGACAGCATTGAAAGTTTCCTGGCTTACAATTGAACCCTTTGCAACTGGCCAGCTGACAGCGATAGCGATGGCTACAACAAGTATTATATTCGCCAAGAATCCAGCCCACACCGCTTTTCTGGCTTCCTTCTCACTCCACTTCTCTGATAGTATGTCAGTTATGAGAAATGTTGTGGAATAAACAAGCACAGCAGCTGGAACCATGAATGGCCCAATCATAATCATCTTCCCGGCGATTATGTTTGCTATCACAACAAGTCCTGCAAAGGCTCCTATGGTCAGCTCAACGCCAAACTTTTTCCCAACTATCACGCTGAGTGAGCCTAAGAATAAACTAACTATTGCCCAAGCTAGAAACAGTTCAAGCATTCAGGCACCATCAGTAGCCTCTTATCGCGCACTTCAGCCTGTCCCACAATGTCCTGTCGTCTATGAACCTTCTGCCGGTTATCTTTGAGGCTAATGCCTTGTAGCCTATTGACGCAGGTGTGTATGGATATTTCATGACCACTGGCTCTGAGGAGGCTATTGCTCTTGGCACGTTTCTGTCCTCTGGAATTCTCGTTAGCACTCCGGGAGTCTTGCCTACTACAGCCATTATCTCGTCGTTGCTTAACTCTTCACCAAACCTGCCAGTCCTGTTGACAACTATCCCTATTGGCTCAGTGTTTGATTCTTCAGCAAGCTGTATGGCTTTGAACGAGTTCGCTACAGATGGCAGCTCAGGGTTTGTAACGACTAACATTTTGTCTGCAACCTCTATGGACTTTACAACTTCATTCCCAAGCCCTGCAGCGCAGTCTATCAGTACCCAATCATATGAGTCTTTGACTTCATCTATGACCTCGGCTAGGTCAGATGGGTCAAATTCTGTGAAAGTTCCGATGTGTATACTTGCCGGGAGGACTTCAAGTCCAGACTCGTGTATGAAAATAGCCTCAGTTACGTCGCTCTCACCGCTCAAGACGTGGTTTAAGGTTCTCAGCTTGAACGGAAGCCCAAGGTGGAGCCCAACATCGGGTGTCGGCAAAGCAGCATCAACGAGCAGGGTTTCAATCCCCATTTGGGCCATTGAGACACCCAGGTTAACAGCAGTAGTTGTTTTGCCTGTTCCTCCTTTTCCAGAACTTATTATAAGAGCGTTTGTCATGGGATCCCCTTTAAAAATTTCTACACAAAATTAAGTAAAAGGATTATTTAATTCTATCGTCTCCTGCTTAACTACTTTTGAGTCCTCACTATGCTGTACTGCGGTAATAGATAACTTATTAAAACTGGAAGGAGAAATTAGGGACTATGAGTTTGAGTAAGGATGAAAAGAAAGCTTTACAGTCCGCTGCACAGTGGATAAAGAAGCTTAAGGAAGAAACCCTCATGCCATCGGCGAGGCATGCTTATGAAGCTAAGCGCGCTAAGATAATGAGAGAGTCAAAGGAGAGCACTTTTGGCTTATCATCTGGACAGGCTGACCAGCAGTGGGTGGATAAATCCAAGGCACTACAGCAAAAGATATCCGTAACTAAAACACACCAGCATAAAACTCCGCCATAGTTGCTAGTCTTTTACTAAAATTGCGTTTACAAGCCCATCCTGGGTTGGTCTGCTGGTTACCCTGGCTTTGCCGAGCTTGGTTTCTATGACTGCGCCTTTTGTTATTATGTTCCTTCTGACATAATGCCTGTTTGCTGTGTTCTCCAGGACAGAAACTATCTCAGTCTTTTGTATCTTCCCTGTGCCAGGGTCAAGAACATTTGCTTCTTTTGCCTTCCGCAGTGATGTTTTCGGATTGCCGCCACGAGTTCTGATGTGCTTCTTGTCAGTTTCACCAACAGTTGTAAGGACGGGTTCCCTACCTAACTCTGCCTTTATCTTGTCTCTCTTCTTCTTCCTTTTTGCACCTGTTTTAGTTCTTTTTGACCTGCCATGTGATTGTGCCATTTAGTTCACCACTTCACAATGAGAAAGTATTTTTATTCCTTCTTGTTTTAATACTTTTGTGTTGTTTGGCAAGATAAACAGCGTTGATTATGTCATTGCTATGGTTAAGCTTCCTAAAAAATGGGATTTTCCAGAGTCAAAGAAGTGTGTTATCCAGCTGGTAAATCCAAAAAAAGTCTTCGGGAAGAGGCACGTGCTTCACTGTATCCTTCTGACGGAGAGTGCTTTCAAGGGCAATACCAATGTAGCAAGCTCTCCCGGGTTGGAGTTTCTAATAAGGCTTTCTGGAACAAGGCAGATAAACAAGGCGATAAACCGTATGTCTCCAAAAGGCAAGGCCCTTGTTATAGTATTTGGGAAAGGCGCGATGAAGTGCTACGAGGAAGCCAGGGATGCAATAGGGTGGACAGAAGACAGGGGGTTCAAGCTGGAAAGCTCACAAGATGAGAAGGACGCGATGGAGAGGGCAGTTCTGCTTGATTGACAGGTGTTTAGCAAAACTTTTAAATAACTTACGCTTTTATTGAACCAATGAATAAACCCGTGAAACTTATAGTTGTGTTGTTTGTCCTCCTTGCCATCGCAGAGTATGCTTTTGCTGGACACCCTAATGGGAATAGTGGTAATTTCTCTACTGATAAGGAGTGCCCAGTTTACAGTGATGATAGGGACAATTCAACGGGAGGGATGACTCTTGATAATTCTGTTTACATAACTGTCTTTTGGGATAGTTCTTCTTTATTGGGCTGTGGGTATCTTAAATACTCTAATCTTAGCATAGACATTACATACGAGAATGGTACTACACAATATACTAAATCTATCCTTCACACATGTGTCTTTAGTGAGACACAGTTAAGTTACAGCACTTCAGGTTGGTGTGATTATACCCTTAATCTATCCGTGATTAAAAAGTATGCCGATGAGAATGGTATCAGTTTGAGTAGTGGTAATATTTCAATTTGCTGGAAGGAAACTGCGGAGGATACGATAGGGCATTCAAACAGAAGAATGACTCCACATTGTTTTGTGATTGAGCTAGCTGGAGGAGGCACAAGCGGTGTTGAACAACCCCCAACTAACGATGAGACGAACTTCACAACTGGAACACCTTCAGATACTAATACGGCCAATAACACAGTTC
>JAGHAM010000003.1 GCA_021161465.1 Candidatus Iainarchaeum sp.
AAAGAACGAATTCCCAATTCTTGTGTTAGACGAGAATTATATGAAAAAACTTGAGGAAACACATTCCGATGTTGAAAGTAAAATTTCAGATATGGAATTTACCTTGAGAAAGTATGTGCTAGTGGATGAGACCAGAACACCAATACAAGAATCCATTGCGGAGAAAGTTGAGAGGATACTCAGGCTTTGGAAGGAGCATAAGTTAAGCAACCTTCAAGCTTACAAGAACTTGAAAAAGTTGGTTGGAGCGTTCAACAAAATCAAGAAGAGGCAAGAAGAACTTGGTCTTTCAGATGCTGAATACTATACTTTCTTGATTCTTGAGAACAGACTTAAGACGACTACTGACAAATTAATAAGTGATACAAAGGAGCTGATAACTGAAATCAAGCCAAAGATGTTCAAAGGTTGGAGCTTACAAAAAAGCGTTGTTAAAGATATTGAGCGAATTGTTAGAAGGAAAATAAGAAAATATGGGTTAACTAAAGGGGAGAGGGATGAGTTGCATGAAAAACTTATGGAGAACCTCAAAAGACTCGATAAATAAGAAAATAGGGAACTTAGAAGTTTCCTGTATAATGGAGCGTAGAAACGTAAAGTATCCCAGACTTGAATTCAAGTCAGATAAACACTTGCTAGTTATCTTGCCCTATGGTTTCGTCAGTGAGGAAGATATTCTGAAAAGAAAGGAGGGGTGGATATACAGAAAACTGAATAAAATAAAGGCCAGCCTAGAGCGCATCAATGGTTATAAAAAGATAGCCAATGGCCGAAGTTTGGTTTTTGGTAGGTTCTATAAGATTAAAACCCTAAAGGGAAGGTACTCTTTACGATGGAGTAATGATGCGGTTCTAGTTTTTGGTCCAAATAAAGAGCTTGCCTTAAAGTATTTCAAGAATTATTTACGAGAGAAACTTAGAAAGAAAGTAGAGACATACATTGATGAGTTTTCCAAGAAATTGAAAGTCAAATATAATAAGGTGTTCATAAAATCTCAAACCACAAAATGGGCCAGTTGTTCTTCTAGAAAAAACTTAAATTTCAACATAAAGCTTGTGGCTCTACCAGATAAGGTACTTAAGTATGTGGTCCTTCATGAGGTAGCTCACCTGAAAGAAATTAATCATAGTAACGAATTTTGGGAGCTAGTCGAAAGGTATGAACCAAATTATAAAGAAACAGAGGAATTGTTGACAGGATTTTGGTTTTTGCTAGGGGATGACCCCTTTTGGAAAAACGACATCTAAGTTGGGGAGTTAAATGTCAAATCTTTATTTCGGGGCCGCCATAACTCTCATAAGGATATTCCTTCTTTTACCTATATTCATTCCATTACTTCCTAGAAAAATAACAAAACCAAGGACCAAGGACATCGGAATAGGTCTTCTTTCTGGTGTTTTTCTTTTCTTCTTTCTGAAGTTGTTTTGGCGTGTTAGCCCCCCAGCAGATCCTATTATTGAAGTGATCCTGATTACCTTACTCTTTGCCCCTATAGCAGAAGAATTACTTTACAGGAAAATAGTGTTTGGTTATATGATAAAAACAATGAGAGCAGGATTATCTCATGAAACTGTTTTATCGCTTATTTACATGGGGGCCATACTTACTCTTTCAGAGTTGATTTTGTCTACTGATTGGTTAATTCTGATTTTACTTCTTTCGGCTATGCTCATAGTTTTTCCTTTAGTTTATCTATTTAAAAGACTGCCACCTAGAGCTTATCCTTATTCTGCGTGGATCTGGGTGATCCCTTTGGTAATCCTACAGGCGTTTATCTTTGTATCCCTCCATGGCATGAATAAGAATTGGCCCTTGGTTGTTAGTGCCTTGGTCTATGGTGCACTTTATTATAGGATGAAAAGCATCTATCCAGCAATTGCAGCTCACTTTTCATATAATCTCTCATTTCTCTTATGGTTAATATCTATTGTTTAAATCCCAATAACAGCAACCTTTAAATATATTATGAATTATAATTCATTATAATAAGTGAGATTGATATGCCTAGACCAAGGAAGTTTAGAAGAGTTGGCTTTGAGCCAGGGGTTACATACTTCAAGCCCAGGGGAGTGCCGATGTTTAACCTTGGGGAGATACGGCTCGAGTTCAGTGAGGTTGAGGCCCTAAGGCTGGTTGATTTGGAAGGCCACTCTCAGGGAGAAACTGCGAAAAAGATGGGGATATCCCAACCAACTTTGAACAGGCTATTGAAGGTTGCAAGGCAGAAGATTGCAGACGCCTTGGTCAATGGCAAGGCAATCAGAATTGAGAAAGATGTTTTTTACAAAAACCAAGGAGGTGATTAAATGCCATTCGGAAGAGGATTTGGATATGGAGCAGGCTATGGAGGAGGCTGGTCCGGTCGCTGCTGGAGGTACCCATGGATGCCACGTGGGTGGGCCTCGGGTGCCTATGGCCCATTTAGATGGACATCAGAAGGACCAGAACCTATCGGGACTAATACAGAAGAGCAGGTGTCTGTGCTGAAGGCAGAGAAGCAATCACTTGAAACAGAGATGGAGTTTATGAAAAAGGCTTTAAGTGAGCTTGAGGAGAAAATAAAAAAACTGGAGGAGAGCAAATGAACGGAAGAGGACGTATGGGCGGATTTGGTCTTGGTCCTGGTGGGGACTGTGTGTGCCCAAAATGCGGCTACCGCATGCCCCACCAGCGCGGTGCTCCATGCTATACGTTGACGTGCCCTAAGTGCGGGGCAAAGATGACGAGGGGATAAAATGATAGTTGCAGTTCCATCAACAAACGAAACACTGGAGTCTCAGGTCAGCCCTATTTTTGGCAGGAGCCCGTATTTCATCATAGCTGAGCTTGAGAATAGCGAGATAAAGGAGTCAAGGGCGATTCAAAATAAAGCCATAACGCAGCCATCGGGTATTGGGATAGCCACTGCCCAGCTAATAGCTACTAACAAAGCTGAAGCCGTGATTGCAAACTCCATAGGCCCAAAGGCATTCTCAATCCTGCAACAGTTTGAGGTAAAGCCTTATCAAGCTGTTCCCGGCTCTATTAAAGACAATCTGCTGAAGTTTGGTCAGGGGCAGTTGCAGGAAATGGCTATTGGCACTGGTGTCGGGCCGGGCTTTGGAGGCCGCGGTTTCAGAGGAAGAAGATGGGGTCCACCGGGGATGGTTCCATAAGAGATGGAGAAAAAGCAGCAGCAGTCGCATCTGCCATAGCGCTAGGCTTGGCTTTGCTCAAGGGAGTAATTGGTATCTTATCAGGAAGCCTTGCGTTGGTCTCAGATGCGCTGCACAGCCTGACAGACTTAGTTAGCTCCTTAGCATCCTGGTTCGCAATCAGGCTGGCGCACAAAAAACCAGATAAGAGATTCCCATATGGTTACTACAAGGCGGAGAATCTGGCTACGCTAGTCATAGCAGCATTCATAATCTACGCTGCGGTTGAGCTTTTGCTAAGGGGAGCAGAGGCACTGCACACGATTGTGATACTGAAGATACCCATATATGCCATGGGGACAGCTGCTCTATCAGTTTTGGTATCCTATCTGATTTCTGCTTACCTGGCCAGGGCCGGGAAAAAGCAAAACTCACCTTCGCTTCTTGCTGCATCCAGTGAGAGAAGAGTCGATGCACTCTCATCAGCTGCAGTATTCCTTGCCATCCTGCTAACCTACTACAAAGTGCCATACGCTGACGCTGCTATATCCATACTGGTTTCACTCTTGGTGCTGAGAGTAGGCCTAATCATCCTGAAGGACGCTGTTTTTGCTTTAATGGACGTCAGCCCAAGCAGGGAATTAGAGGAAAGCGTGAGAAAGCTGATAGCAAAGGTTCGCGGAGTAGAAAAAGTTTCTGAGTTGAGGTTAAGGAAGTCGGGGGCAGTGGTTTTTGGTGAGGTTGTGATAAAGGTAGAGTCGTCAATTGATGTCTATCGCGCGCATGCCATAGCAGACGAGATAGAGGGTAAGATTAAACGAGAGTTTAAGGAGATAGGGTTTTTTACTGTGCATGTTGAACCCTTTAAGAGAACCAAACAGCTTCTGGTTGTCCCTGTTGGGGAGGGCAGCCTGGACTCGAAGGTTACAAACAATTTCGCCAGAGCCAGTTATTTTGTTTTTGCTGAGGTCAAGAAGAACAAGCTTGTGAAAACCTGGGTTAAGGAAAACAAGTTCAAACAAAAGGAAGTTCGTGCCGGCTTGTCAGTCTCGCACTGGCTGCTTGAGAAGAGGGTAACAGCCATAGTGACCAAGCAAATCGGGGAGATATCCTTCCACACCCTAAGGGACCATCTTGTGGAAGTATACGAAGTTAATGGAGATACAGCACGCGAGGTTATCAATAATTTTATCTCAGGGAAGGTTAAGCCGCTTGAAAAACCAACCATGGAGAAGGAGTAATATGATAATAGCTGTTACTGGAGGCAAGGGCGGCACCGGTAAGTCAACGGTGGCTACAGGATTGGCACATGTGCTTTCAAAGTCTCACAAGGTACTTCTTGTGGATGCCGACGTTGGTTGCCCTGATGACCATTTGCTGCTCTCGGCCAAGCTGAAGAGAGAGAAGGAGGTCACCACCTTTGTTCCTGAAATCCATAAGGACAAATGCATAAAGTGTGGCCAGTGTGCTAAAGCTTGCAGGGAAAGTGCAATAGTCTTCGTTGAGGGAAAATACCCCTTCCTGGTTCCAGACCAATGCATTGGCTGCAAGGCCTGTATGTACTCCTGTCCAGTTGGAGCAATAACTGAACGCAGGGAAGCAGTTGGTGGAATTTATACTGGAGGAAACCATGGGATAAAGCTGGTTACAGGTGAGCTGCTGAGCGGGAAGAAAGACTCTTCCATACTGGTGGCTGAGCTTCTGGAATATGTTCATTCCATCCAGAAGAACTATGATATTGTCATCATTGATACAGCAGCAGGAACCTCCTGTGAGGTGGTGCGCGCCCTCATGGAAAGCGATTTAGCCTTGGCAGTTACTGAACCAACACCATTTGGAGCCCATGATTTGAGAGTCATACTGGATTTAGTTGAGAAGTTGAAAGTCCCTGCACAAGTAGTCTTGAATAAGGCAGGTGTAGCGCCTGGTGATGGTATCAGGGAGATAGCGGATAAGCATAAAACCAAGGTGGTAGCGGAAGTGCCATACAGCAAGGGTTTCCAGGAGAGCTATTCAAGAGGAGAACCACTCAAAGGCAAAATGTTTGATGAGCTGGCTGAAAAACTGTTGAACTCTGGTGGTGCTAGGTGAAAGGAGTGTACGTGCTGGAAATGGAACTAACTGGCAGCGTTATCAAAGTCGGCGCGCTTGGTGAGATTGCATTTGGGACAGGCAGCTACGCTTACGTAGGCTCAGCTCAGAATGGTCTGAAACAGAGAATAGAGCGGCATATGAGGGACAGAAAGAAAATGCACTGGCATATCGACTACCTACTTACGAGTCCCAAAGTAAAGCTGGCGAGGATATGGGCTAAGGAAGCTGACAAAAAGGAGGAATGTGGCACAGCAAGACTATTGGCTAAACATTTCGATGGGATACCTCACTTTGGCTCCTCTGACTGCAGCTGTGATTCACATATGTTCAGGACAGATAGTAGTCTCAGGAAGCTACTGATATCTGCTGGCTTCAGGGAGTGGAAGACATGAAAAGTATCACTGTGTTATCAGGGAAAGGCGGAACTGGCAAGACCACCATACTAGCAGCTTTAGTTAGCTTGCTTGCCAGAGAGCATAAATTGGTTGCAGTGGACTGTGATGTGGAGACGTCAAACCTTGCATTGTTTTTTGGTCTCGAAGAAAAGGATTTCAAGAAAAAGGAGGTTAGTGCAACCAGCAAGGCTGTGCTAGTTGATGAGAGATGCACTCGTTGCAGGAAGTGCCTCGACTCATGCGCTTTTTCTGCAATCTCGTGGGACGGAAAGCCTGTGTTTGATAAGTTTCTATGCACGGGCTGCGGCGCTTGTGCCATAGTTTGCCCGGAGGATGCAATAAAGCTGGAGCCAACGACCAATGCATGGATTGGAAAAAGAATATCCCCACACAGCAACAACCTAGGCATCGTGACGGGTCAGCTTTACCCCGGAGAAAGTGGCTCAGGCGAGATAGTCGCCTTGCTCAAGGAAGAAGCTGAGACTCTTGCCTCTAAAATAGGTGCTGAAATGACTTTTTTAGATGCTCCTGCTGGTGTTGGATGCCCAGTGATAGCGTCCGTCACTGGAGCTGACTACGTGATAGCAGTAACCGAGCCAACACCCCCTGCCTTCCGGGACCTGCAAAAGGCTCTTGCCGTGGTTGAGCACTTCCGCATACCCTATGGACTAGTGATAAACAAGGCAGATTTGAATGAAGCTTTCACCAAGAAGATAAGAGAGTTTGCAGATTCCCATGGAATTCAGGTAATTGGTGAACTTCCTTACGATAGAGCTTTCGTCGACGCTCTTGTTAACTTAAAACCTGTGGTTGACTACGATAAAAGGTTAGAACCGCAATTTAAAAGAATTCTGGATGCTATAAACATTATGGGGCGATAGTATGAATTTCATCGCGGACACAGCCAGGGTAATAGGTGACGTCAAGCTTGGTAAGAGTTCAAGCGTTTGGTTCAGTGCAGTAATAAGAGCTGACTCTGCGCCAGTGACCATAGGTGACTACTCAAATGTTCAGGATAGCTGTGTCATACATGTTTCTCATGGGAAGGGTGTCAAAGTTGGCGATTATGTGACTATTGGCCATGGTGCAGTCTTGCACACATGTGATGTGGGCAACAACGTACTTATTGGGATGAATGCCACGGTGCTCCACAACGCAAAAATCGGTGATAACTGCATAATCGCTGCCGGGTCTGTTGTCCCGCCAGGGATGGAGGTACCACCCGGTAGCATGGTTATGGGAGTGCCAGGAAAGGTTACCAGGACCATAACAGACAAGGAGAAGAAAACCATACACGAGAATGCAGAGCTGTATACACGAATTTCAAAAGATTATTTGGCAAAAAAATTTAAACACAGGGAACAGCAATTATAGTGGTGCTGTTTTGATACCTGGGGAAATTCCCAAAAGTCAGCGCGAGGTTGCTGTCAGCAGGGCGAAGACCATAGTAACCCTGAACCTGCTGCATGACCTAACCAGGAGAGAGTTTTCAAATAAATTAGTCGATATAGCTGCCCATTCGGGTGATATCTCAAAAGAATTTAAGTCGAGGCTAAGGAAGAGGTTGCCCAAAAAATCACAAGAAGTTTCTTTGAATGAGTTGAGAAGGTTTTTTTACGAGAATCCGCAGGAAGCTTCCCATGTCATCGATAATTTTGAGCAGGAGCTGTTAAAAACAAGGAAAGGCGCAGATGTCCGCATTCCATTTTACAAAGACTTGAAGCAGCTGAGGCGAGGCTTGCTTCATATGGATAGAATCCAGCTTAGGGGGAATAGGATGATTGAAAATCTGATAAAGATGGAGGAGGAGATGGCTGGAAGGCGTTTTACGGCCGCTGAGAGAAAGAAGAAAAAACAAAGCATCCTGCAGTTTGTAAAGGTATACGCAAGGGGAATAAACCCATCTGAGAAGGAAGCAGCAGAAAATGCCAAGTCACGGCTTTTGGGGAGAGTAGCTTCAAGCAGGTTTGGTAGTTTGCTTGATGCGCCTGCCTTTGAGAACCCTTCTAGTATCCTAAGTGAGTTGAATCATACGTGGTCTCCCCTGAATGGGGACACGGATAAGAGCATACGTAAACACCTGGAAGGAATTCTCTCATACACTTTTAAATCTCCTGCCACAAACAAAAAAGCCAGGGAAACAAGGTCCTGATTTTTCACCAGTGATGACATGCCTCTTTAGGTTTAGGTCTACCACTTCTATATCAACAAGCCTTTTCTCCTTCATAGCCTCAACGACACCGTCCACCTTGGCCTCAACAGGGCAGTAAACACACATAAACCTGCCAGGCTTAAGCGCGCTCACGGTTTTCTTCACGGCTTCAACTTCCTCCAACAAGTCCAGGAAAACAGCATCGAAGGAGTTTTCTTCAAGAGCTGCCATGAATAAATTCTCGTGGTGCAGTTCAACGTTCGTGACAACGGCATCAGCTAACTTCCTCTTTGCAAGTTCATAGAATCGCTCGTCCTTCTCGAACGAGATTACTTTTCCAGGGTGAACCATTTGCGCGAACATAAGAGTCGCGCAGGCAGAGCCAGTTCCAGCTTCCAGCACAACCATGCCGTTTTGCAGTGACATGAGCGCGCCTGCTATCCCTGCGTCATACTCATACAGGGGTCTTGCGCCCCGCTCCCCTTTTTGTATGATGTCCCTAAGCAGCGGTTTTATGGCCAGGAAGTGCTCCCCTTTGCTTGTTGTTATTGGCACTGCTTTGTTGCTTTCCTTGACTTTCCCTATTTCAGAGCCTAGGACCTCTCCCCACGACGTCTGGATATCCTCCCCTCTCCAGTCGCGCATGAGTGTTTTTCCAGATGAGTGGATAAGCAATATTTTCATGTGCAAAACCTAATTGTTATAAATACTTGCTTCCATAAATAAAAAACACTCTTGTGATTTTATGGAATTACCAAATCCTTACGAGACGCCTTATTACAAGTATTACATACTGATAGCTCTGGTGATATTTGCGGCGATGGCGTTCCTGGCACTGCAAGGTACAAGACCCGGGATAGACTTGACTGGCGGAACCGCAATGACCGCCCCACTGAACAAGACAATAACACACGATGAGGTAGAGTCATTTATGCATGCGCAGGGTGTTGAGGATGTTATAGTAAGGATAACAGAGGACCCCCTTACGGGGAAAAAAGGTATAATAGTCGAGTTTACAGGCAACAAGGATATAATAAAAGCTGAAAACTTGCTTAAAACAGACCCTGGCAAGGCAGAGAGTATAGTTTCGGAATTCCTTCCTAATACAACATCCAATCTGACTGCAGCAGAGAAGGTGCAGTTGGCTGCGGAGCACTTCAAGGACAACTTGAGGCTTGAATTCGCTAAATTCATTGACGTCGATGCAAATGACATAAGTGTCACTTCTGTGGGCTCATCCATTGGGAAGATGTTTTGGGAAAGCTCTGAAAGGGCTTTGCTCCTGGCGTTTATCCTGGTAGCTGCCATTGTCTTCGTTCTTTTCAGGCAGCCTGTCCCTTCTATAGCAGTTATCCAGGCAATAATCTTTGACATGGTAACAGCTCTGGCGGGTATCTCCATACTGCAAATTCCGGTAACCCTCCCAACTATAGCTGCCCTACTGATGATTCTTGGTTATTCCATTGACTCAGACATAATGGTCACAGACAAGATAATGAAAAGGTCATATGGAAGCACGGCAGACAGGGCTTTTGAAGCCATGAAAACCGGTTTGACCATGACTGGAACCACTTTAGTGGTTTTAGGTGTTCTTGTTTTCTTCTCTTATTTCAGCCAGATGACAGCACTCTTCCAGATTTCTGCTGTGTTGTTCTTTGGTCTGCTTGGTGACCTGCCCTCAACTTATCTGATTAACGTGGTGATTGTTAAATGGTGGACAGACAAGAAGCAATGAGGGTCCTTAAGGACTGGAGGGTGCAGCTTTGGATAGTGACATTCATAATCATCGGCCTTTTGCCTTTGCTGGTTGGGCCTTATTTCAATAGGGGCTTACAGTTCGGTATGGATTTCAAAGGAGGGACTTTAATCCAGCTCCAGCTTGAAAAGGATGTCGATTCTGGGACAATGTCAACAATCACAACGATACTGCAGGATAGATTAAACAAATATGGCTTGAAGGATATATCTGTCAAGCCTTATGGCACGCAGTTTATAACAGTTGCTGTTTCTGCGACAGACCCAGCGTCGGTTCAGCAGGTTAAAGGCGTCCTGTCCCAACAGGGGAGGTTCGAGGCCATAATAGATGGACAGGTAGTCCTGCACTCGAGTGATCTTGTTAAGATAATTACTGACCCCCAGAAGGGGTATGGCTACATAAGCTCAACTGGCCAGTGGAGGGTGCCTTTTGTTTTGTCCAAGGAGGGTAGCGAGAGGTTCGCTAAGATTGCAGCAGGCAGGTGCACGAAAGTTGGAGGGGAAACAAAGTGTGATAAGATATACATGTACATTGACAGGCCGGAAAACGCTGTTGCGATAGCACCCGACTGGGTTTTAGATAATGAGTCTGTTATGTCCATGAACCCCGCTAACCCTGCTGGGAAACCAATAAAACTTGAGGACCTTGAGAACAATTCTCTCACCAAGTTTGTTAAAGCCCGTGCGCTTACGCCAGATTTAGTAAGGGGTTTCGAGAATTACACAATGTTCATACTTCACCCAGAAGTTAATCTATCAGCAATCCTGAACAACACGGAGTTTAATGTCACAGGCAGTCTGGAGGAAGGCCAATTCTGGATAACGGATAAACTTACGAATAAGACCATAAAAGTTAGGGTAGTACCAAAACCAAATTCAGGCTACTGGTCTTGGGGAGCCGTTAACCTGGAAAGTATCCTTAACTTAACACCCGGAGTTACGTCTGGCAGGCCGATAAGAGAGGCTGTGATTGAAGGTTATGCCCCAGACTGGATGACAGCAAGCCAGGAGCTAAACAGGATGGTTGTTGTGCTAAAATCCGGGAAATTACCAGTCAGCATATCATTGGCAAGCACAAACACAGTCTCCCCCACCCTTGGTGAGTCATTCATTGGTGATATAGTAAAGATGGCTTTGATAGCATGGGTTATGGTCGCGCTTGTAACGTTCCTCAGGTACAGGGAACCAAAGATAACTCTTCTCATGATGGCGGCTAACGTGTCCGAAGTCTTGATAATACTGGGAATTGCCGCTTTGATAGGATGGCAAATAGATATTGCCTCTGTTGCTGGTGTTATAGCTGTTGTTGGAACTGGTGTTGACCAGTTCATCATAATCACAGATGAGATAGAGATGAAGGGCGTATTTGAGGAAACAATAGTTGAGAAGGTAAAGAAAGCCTTCAGGATTATAATGGGCTCTGCCATGACGACCTTGGCAGCTATGCTGCCGTTGCTCACACTTGGCCTTGGCTTGCTAAAAGGGTTTGCGATAACAACTATTGTGGGGCTGTTTGTAGGCATTGTTATAGTCAGGCCCGCCTTCGCAAGGGTTATTGAGAAGATACTTTAGTTGCCTTAACAAACTTTTAAATATTACCTCTCCCTTGTTTAGTTTAGTATGGATAACATCAGTGGCGTAATAAATAAATCTTTTAGGATTTACAGAGAGAAATGGAAAGACCTCGTCCTTGGTTCTTTTGTTTACCTTGCTCTCTCTATGTTAACATTTTCAATCTTGGTTGGTTTACCTGCTCTAGTTTTAGTGGTTCTAGGTATAGTTGGAGGCATCTCATACTCCAATTTAGTCCTACCAACGGTCATCGGCTCGTTTGTTATGCTCCTCATATTGATGGCTTTGGCCGTGGCTGTTGTAGGTATCTTTATGGGAGGATTTCTCATATTCTGCAATGATATCATTGACGGTAAGAAGCCAAAGTGGAGCGAGATGTTATCTCCACCAAGAAGAGCCTCATTTGCTGCGGCGCCCTTTGTTCAAATTATCCCAATGGCCACATTGTTTTTATTATTTATTGGTGCAGTTGTCGCGTTCCTGTTTCTGTCTGGGTTCTCCATGGATGCTTTGGTTAGCAACCCAATGCAAGCCCTGTCTATAACCATGATTCTTATAATTGGCTTCGTTGTTTGCGTGATACTCTCTTTGGTCATATCTTTCTTCCTCATACTGACAACTTATGCTATCGCACTTGAGGGGACAGGGGCTATTGATGGAGCAAAGAGGTCAATTTATCTGGTAAGGAATAATATCGTTGATTTTTTTGTTTTCATGCTCTTGATAGCAGCTATAATGTTTGGTCTTTCATTAGCTTTTTCTATAGTTACCATGCCAATTTCGCTGGTTGCTTCCTTCGTGCCAGGACTTTCTCTGGTGTCTAACCTACTTGGTTTTATTTTTAACGTATTTGTCATGCCAATCCCTGTTGTTGCATGGATACTTTTCTACAAGCGATTGATTGGCAAAGAAAATGCGCGCGCGGAACCCATACACTTACAACAGCCTTCTGCCCCGGTGTGAGGAGGGAACTCCCCCTAAACAAGGAGCTTTACAGCAGCGGCCAGTGCCACTAGAATGAGCAGTTTTTCAACGAATTCATTTCCTTTTTTCACAGCAGTCTGAGTCCCAAGGAACGCGCCAATCGAGCAGCCAGCGCTCATTGCCAGCCAGTGAGGCCAGCTTATTATACCATCCATTATGAAATATGCACTTCCAGTAATCACTGAAAATAATATCAGGAAAGACGCTGCTGCACTTGCTTCTATTGCTCCCATGCCAGAACCGGCTGCCAGTATCATAATTGTTAGTGTCTTTGCTGATGCCCCAAATATTGATTTGTATGCACCCACAGCTGTTAGTACTAGCGATTCCAGCGCACGGTTCTTACCGATGAAAGAAAGGTTGATGTGCTCTCTCAGTAGCATCAGAATTACACCAAGAAACAGGAAAGTAGCAATAGCCAGGCGAAGGATGGTGTCGTCTAGGGAAACAATGACATATGCCCCTATGAGCGCGCCCACTATGAATGGAACAAGCAAGTAGAGAACTGGCCCGATTTTAAGCTTTCCGTGTTTGTTGTAGCTCAAAACTGCTACCAGCCCTGGGGCTATTTGCACAACAAGGTTTGTGGCGATTGCAGTCAATGGGCTCAAACCCGTGAACAGGAGTGCGGGTATGGATATCAGACTTAACCCGCCAACCATAGAGCCATAGAATGAGCCAACGAGGCCAACGAGGAACAACAGGACATACTGGAGATAGATGAACATGCATTAACTATCTGTTATTCGCTATATAACTATTACTAAGCTCTTATCGGATGAGCTTCATCTACTTGCCAAGCTGTTATCTGATATATAGCAGCTAGAAGTTATCATTAATGGCTGCAATCTCAACAGTTGCCTACTTCACAGTCACAGATTTGGCGAGGTTTCTTGGGGTGTCAACTGGCCTTCCCTTGGCCACCGCTGTGTAATATGCTAACAGCTGGCATGGGATGTTGGCAAGTAGTGGGTAGAATATATAGTCTATCTTTGGAATCTTAAGCCATTCGTCGAACATATTGCTGTTCTCATCGCTTATACCAATGACATAGGCACCTCTTGCTTTTGCCTCATGCACGTTTGCCATGGTTTCTTCATATGTGTGGTCCTTTGGGCATATTGCAATTATTGGGGTGCCCTCCTCTATAAGCGCTAGAGTCCCGTGCTTAAGTTCACCGGCAGGCATACCCTCAGCGTGGATGTAAGATAACTCTTTCATCTTAAGCGCACCTTCAGTAGCAACAGCGAAGTTCTCACCGCGAGCTATGAAGTAAGTATCATCCCTCTTTTTCATGTATTCTGCAATCTTCTTGGTTTTCTCCTCGTTTAATGAAATGGTTTCCTCAATCATTTCCGGGATGCTCATAAGCTTCTTCAAGCCAGCTTCAAACTGGTAGATCATAGTGTAAGCTATGAGATAAAACATAGTCACCTGGGAGGTAAATGTTTTGGTTGCAGCTACACCTATCTCAGGGCCAGTGTTGAGGTAAAGGGAAACATCACTCACCCTATCAAGGGATGAGCCAACGACATTAACTATTGAAACCACCTTGCAGCCGTGCTCTTTTGCCTGTTTCACTGGCAGTAGCACATCAGCTGTTTCACCAGATTGCGAAACAGCTATGATAAGGGTGTCCTTTCCAAGCTTCTCAACAAAATACTGGAACTCAGAAGCCATGTAAACCTCACAATATTTTTTTGTGAGTTCGGCTATAACATACCTCCCAACCAGCGAGGCGTGTCTTGATGTGCCCGCGCCAACTATGCACACCCTCGGAGCTGAATTGACCATCCTGGCAACTTGCTCAAGCTTCTCCTTGTTTTGCCTTAAAGTTTCCTTCAGAACTAATGGTTGTTCGTGTATCTCCTTGAGCGTAAAGTGGGTGTAATCTCCCTTTTCAGCCTGGTTTAGTTTCCACTTTATAGTATCCATGGGCTTACCGACCTCTTCACCAGTGCTTATCTTTTTTACCACTGGCTTTGAGCCTATTACAACCATCTCACCATCGTCTATTGGCACTGTCTTGTTTGTGTATTCTAGAAATGCAGGAACATCACTTGCTAAGAAGTACTCCCCACCATTCAGCCCTAGGACAAGCGGCGATTCTTTTTTTGCTCCAACAAGCTCATTTGCATTTTTGTTTATGGCCAGCATGGCATAGCTGCCTTTTAGCTGCTTTGCAGCAGCCCTAACGGCTTCAGGGAACCCCTTGCTTTTGGAATGCTCTTCTATCAAATGAGCTATGACCTCTGTGTCGCAGTCGCTTTTAAATTTGTGACCTTTCTTCTCAAGGTCAGTTTTCAATTCATCATAATTTTCAATTATGCCATTGTGAACTACGGCTATGCTTCCATCGCAGGAAACATGCGGGTGAGCATTTTCTTTGCTAACACCTCCATGGGTTGCCCAACGTGTGTGGCTTATGGCAAGGTGTGTTTCTGTGTTGGATAGCTCATCAGGGATACCATCTATCTTCCCAACGTCTTTAGCTATATGCAAGCCGTCTTCATCAATACAGGCTATTCCCCAGGAGTCATATCCACGGTATTCTAGCCGCTTAAGCCCTGAATATACCCGATCCACAGCGTTTTTATCCCCACTGTAACCAATTATACCACACATTCATTGCACCAGTTCATTAGATTGACCTGTGATTTTTGAACTTTTAATTAAAAACTTTTAGTAAAAGAAATATCATAATATTAAAGTAATTATGTTATCTTTATTTATAAATGAAAAGCTTTTTATACTTTTTATTATAAAATATATTTTGGTATTGGTGATTGTGTGAAACTAGTTGACGGTAATAAGGAAATGCCCGTGAAACGGCTGCCGCCCGAGAAGCTTAAATATGCTTTGCAGGGGTTCCGCTGGAAGATTCTTCAGGAGCTTGCCAAGGAGCCACGATATCCCGCAGAGATTGCCAAGAAGTTTGGCATTCAAGAGCAAAAAGTATACTACCATTTCAAAAAACTGAAAGAAGCTGGTTTGGTCAGCCTGGTCAGGACTGAGGGAAAGCGTGGCGCTACTGCAGCTTATATGAAGGCGACTGATAGGGCTTATGCTGTTTTGCTTGATGAGTCATGGTCACCAAGGAAGAGCCAGCCGGGCGAGGTCCCGGATTTCCTTGTGGATTTTTACTCGAAGGGCATGTTCAACGCGCTTGTTGTGGTTGGGAGCCCTGACCCTCATGGGCCGCATGAAGCCAGGGCGAGGGATACTCATTACATCGGCGATTTGTGCTTGTTTTTGGGAAGTTTTTCCTCTGCGGTGGAGCCATGTGTTAGAACTGACACTGAGATAAGGGAGACTGAGCTTGAGGAGAACAACCTAGTGCTAATCGGTGGCCCAGTGGTGAACATGATTACTGCAAGAATCAACGATGATTTGCCCATTCGGATGAAGATAGGTGAGCGGTGGGGCATTTATTCTACTAATACAGGCGAAACCTACTACGAAAATGTTGCTTTCATAGTTAAGATAGACAGCCCCTGGGCTAGCGACAAAAAAGCCCTTGTTATCGCAGGTGCCTCACGCGGTGGAACAAAGGCAGCCATACTCGCCTTGCTGAGAAGGACTAAGGATATAGGAAAAGAGCCAGTCTACCGGATAGTTAAGGGCCTTGACAGGGATGGAGATGGCGTGATAGATTCTGTTAAGATTTTGGAGTAGCTTCTTTAGCAGGCTTGCTCAGCAACTCGTTTAGCACCATGAACACTAAAACGATGACCAGTAACCACCACGGATACCAAAAACCATCAGTACCAGCGCCGATGCCATAGAGCTCCCCAAGTATAAACGTTATAAGCAATATCGCAGCTATAGAAGATAACTGGCTTTTAGATTTGTCTATCGAGTCCTTAATGAAATCCCAGATGCTTCCCATGCAACAATTTTTGAACTTAAAAGTTTAAAAATCTGACACATAAAAAACCATTAAATACACAGCATACCTTGTAGCTAGTGGTTGATAAAGTGTTAGTAATCACAGGAACACCGGGAACAGGCAAAACAACCCTTGCTGACAACCTTGGTGAGTTGCTTGACTTATCGGTGGTTCACACCAACGACATTGTCAAAAAGAAGAAGCTGTTCACTGGAGTTGAGGACGGCAGCCTTATCGTTAAGCTGCCTGCCTTGAAGCGCGAACTAAAAAACTTCAAAGGCATAGCTGAGGGACTCGTTCTATGTGAGATGAAGCTGGATGGCGTTGCACTGGTCCTGCGCACCAGACCAGAAGTACTTGAAGAACGGCTCAAGGCTAGAGGTTACCACGAGGGAAAAATCCGAGAGAATGTTGAGGCAGAGGCACTCGATTACTGCGCAATCAAGGCAAGGCAAAACTATAAGAGGGTCTTTGAGGTTGACACGAGTGATAGAACACCAGCTGATACAGTAGAGCATGTGCTACTTATACTGGCCGGTATGCCGGATGACCACGTTGACTGGAGCAGCTACTTTTTGGAGGGGCACTAGTTTATTCTCTCCAGGGCTTTTTGGAATTTGGTTTTCTTTCTCCTTCTAAATGTCACCACTGCAGCAACTGTTACTGCACCAAAAGCGGAGAGCATAGCAGCGTCTGTATAGTTGAACATCATAGCTTCCTCAGTTGTTGGCTCTGGTAGCTGCTGTTCTTTAGCGTATCTAGAGTATGCGATTGCCCTGTTGAAAAATCCTTGGTTGTACTCACTCCTGGCTTTAGCCAACCATTTGGTGTTCCCTTGCTTGCCAGCTTCTACCTCTCTTTTTGCGTCGTGCATGAGGTTGTTCCAGATTTCAGAAAGCTCTACTTCCAGTGAGCTAAGCTCTCCATGGGTTTCAGCTTTTTCAGCCAGGCGCCTATAGTAGGAGACATCTTTTTCAGTGTATTCAAAAGGCACTGTTATGTTTACTTCAACGTTGGTATCAGCAGCCTTCTCCATAGCGCCAATGAGTTGGTTAATCCTGGTGTAGTCTAAGGTTCTGTCAGATACCTGCCCATCCTGTGCCTCCTCTACCAATGGGTGTCTCTCTTGTCTGGAACTCTCATCAATGCCTGTTGCAATTTGCCATGAGTTGTTTGCAATGCCTTTGGCTGTAACCTCTCCAACAGGTTTGTTGTTATCAAGCAGATAGACAGTGAGCGTCCGCTTTCCTTTTTTCAGATAGTATAGCTCTATACTTTTGTTTAGGACTTTTCCTTCACTTGAGTTTATAATTTTGCTTGTGAAGCTCACAGTTGCATTTGGCAAGTCAGTGAGTGCGTTTAGTTCTATTTTTTCTGAGAAAATTTGGTAGTTACCCATTGTTTCAGATAGTTCTTTTCCTAGCTTTCTACATTCAAGTGGTCTGGTTCTTGCAGTTATGTGTATCTCAGTTGAGTTCTCAGCGGGTATCTCTGGGATAATCACACTTAGTTTCCCCCCATCGTAACTAATATTTGAGCCAGCTAGGGTAGGAATGGCATCCAGCTCAACTGTAGACTTTCTGCTTTCTTCAGGGAATGGGTTCTCTGCTTTTACTGCTATGGTTGTGGCAACCCACCTGTTGCATTCTGGGCTCTCGTGAAAGCGGTAACTTATCCCGACAAAGGATGCTGGCAGTTTTTGCATTCTCATGCTGTAATGCTTTTGCATCTCCGAGAGCCGCCCTATATTATCTGCTATGCCTGCTGGAAGCTGTGAGTACCTGTCATCAGGGAACAAGCTTCTGGTTTCAGGCAGGTTATAATATTTTATATTTGCCTTCTCGATTATATCCTCGCGCAACTGTATGGCTTTTTCGTTAATTTCTACTAGCTCTGGCAACAACTCCCCAACAGGGAGCTGCCTTGCGCTGTCGAACCTGCTTACCAGAAGCTTGAAAGTGCTCTCCTCAACCGAAACATTAAGGTCATTTCGTGCTTTCTCTATAAGCACCTCAAGCTCATCAAGAACGCGCCTCGTGTCGTCGATAGGTGTTTCGCTTTTTGCAAGTTCGTAATCTTTTATCCCGTTTATGTAGTATCCTAGCGATTCTATCAATGGTTTTGAGTCTCCCTCTTTGCAGTGGCTTTTTATCTTTGCGTTTATCATGCGGCTTACCCAGCTGTTGCTATCTAAGCTTGAGTTCCAGCAGCGTTCTCTTGCAGTAGCTTTCAGGTCATTAAGCTCTAATTTTAGCTGTTGTAGTGTTGCTGATGCACGTCGCGCTTCTGCGTAGGCAGACTGGATATTCTCTGTTGCAAGGGCTAGATAGTTATCCATATGGCTCTCGTCTTTCAGAAGCGTTGCATTCTCCTCCCGCAGTTCTGCTTTCCTGAGTTCGCTGAGGGCGTACCAGAAATCACTGAGGACTTTTTCCTTCCCAAAGAACCCAAGCTCATCGCGTGAAACGTGTTTGAGCCCGTCAAGTCCCTCTTCAAGCTTGCTTGCTGTGTCTTCTTCTTTCTGCGTCTTCGCTAGCCACTCACTGTAGTACTCATCCATGGAGTTTATAGCATCAACCAACCCCTGCTTGAACTCAAGCATTTCCTTTATCCCGGTCTTACCCTTATAGCCAACCAGCTTGTTATAGGGCTCGTGAAAGCTCATAGGGCTTTCTATGACTGCCTTCAAGTGTATTCCCAGCAGCCTTTGTAGTGCGTTTCCCTCTTCAGGTATTGCCCAAGCAACACGCGCTTTGCCGTGCAGTAGCCTCTCATTAATGCCAGAGTAAAACAGCATAGCATCGTAGAATTTCTTAAGCCGTTTTTTCTCCTTAAGCTCGACAGCGGCGTTGTAGTATGTCCTGTAAGCTGGACCATGGTAGTAAAATTCGTTGGCACCTCTGTGTTCTAGTTCCCTTAGGTCACCCATGGCAAGTTCATTCAGGGCTTGCCCCGCACTTGCTGCTTCCTTGTTCCCTTGGGTTATATGTTTAATCATCCTGTTGGTTAACTGTATGCAGGAATCCGCTTTCTCGATGAATGGACAGACCCTCTCAGCTGCTGCTCTTTCTTCCTTGGCCAGCTTTATGTATTGCCAGGCCCTGAGTACGTCATCTTGGACTTCTGGCAAGTTTCCAGAATACCCTGAAAAATATTCCTTTACGTTGGTTTCTGGGTTTGCAGGCTCCTCATATCTCCACAGAGAATGGCTATCAAGCAGCGCGCGTGCCTCTGCGACATCTGTAATCAGGACAAGGCCTTCCATGAATTTTATGGCTGCGCTGAATACATCCTTCCCATCGTTTGCTATTGACTTTACTTCCTTCATCTCGCCAGATATGTCTATCCCAGTTGCAGCGACCTGGCCAAGAAGGACAATCAAGACCAGAAATAAAAAAATCTGGTTCACACTAACTACTTTATACTCTATCTTCTCTCTCCCCATTTTTCTCCCCAAGATTATTTTATGGATTATCCTTTTTAAGACTTTTCTAAAGGGAGGGATTCTTACTCAGTTTCTATCTTTATGCCTCCAACCACATCAGCAAACGCATTGTATAGGAAAGAAACAATCGCTATAATTATAGACATAATGATAGGGTACCCTATGGCCACTATAACACTAAATATTATTCCAAATAGTATGGAACCACCTGCCAGAGATGAACCAACCAGAGGCATATAGGCAAACATACCACCCATAGCAACAGCCATTACTAAGAATAACACACCGGCGCATATACCAAATATTAACCCAATTATAAAGAATATTTTTGTTGTGGGTATTATCCCAATACGCTTTATCTCTCCCTTTAGGTCGGAGGTGTTTGTCTCAATTTTAATGCCGCCTATCTTGGAAGCTAAAAACGAATATATTGGTGCAATGATCAATCCAAATGTGAACCCAGGGCCCGTTCCTGCAATGATACCATAGACTAGGAGCATGGCCCACATAATAATCAGATACATGAACCCCATAGCCCCGCCGAGTGCTACAAAACCACCAATAGGAATGAAAGATGTAAGAGCTGCCATACCAACAATCATAAACACAGAGTAGATGATTCCAAGACTGACTGCTGCAATGATACCATATATTAATCCATAGGTTGCTGAGAAGTCAGCAAGGAATAAAGCCTCAATTTTTTTAATCTCCCCGTTATCAACTTCTATCCCACCAATCCGCTTTGCAACGAAATTATATGAGACGGCAGTGACAACGCCACTGACAGCACCAGAAAGGACACCAATTACTACATAGATGACCAAAATCAAGAGACCACCAATCAGAGCACCCACTATTTGCCCTCTCAGAGCGCCACTGATAAACACAAGCAAGAATACGAGCAATCCCACAATCAACCCAAGTGTTGTTCCCAACAAGGTAAACATTTTTGTATTTGATGGGATGCCCACTTGTTTTATCTGCATTTCAATCGCCACTAACCATAAATGGAATCTATATTTATATCTTTTGGTTATTGGAGGAATTTTATGAAATGTTAAATAGTTCCATGTGCATAGAATACAGGGGATTCGTATGAAACTCGTGCTTTGTGTTCCTAATTTTAGTGAGGGAAGGAGCCAGGATATAATCAATGCAATTCGCGCTGAGATAGAGAAGGTCCCTAACACAAAAGTGATTTACTGTAAGGCTGATTCCGACCATAACAGGCTTGACTTAGCTTTTGTTGCCCCAATAAAAGAAGCTAAAGAGGCCGCTTTTAGAGCAACGAGAAAGGCGGCTGGTTTGATAGATATGGACAAACACAAGGGGGAGCATCCACGCATGGGAGCAACAGATGTCATACCTTTTGTGCCTATGGGCAACACAACTATGGAAGAGTGTGTCGAGGCTGCAAGGGGTCTAGGCAAGCGCATAGGCGAGGAATTGAAAATACCTGTTTATCTCTACGAGGAGGCAGCAACAAGGCCAGACAGGAAAAATCTAGCAGATGTCAGAAGAGGCGAGTATGAGGGATTGAAGGAAGAAGTTGGAAAAAACCCTGATAGGAAACCTGACTTCGGGCCCGAAAAGCTTGGCAAGGCTGGAGCTACTGCAGTTGGCGCGAGGATGCCATTGATTGCATTCAACGTCAACCTGGGAACCAGCGACTTAACTGTCGCCAAAAAGATAGCCAGGGCAGTTCGACACTCCAGTGGCGGGCTTCGGTATGTCAAGGCAATGGGTTTTGAGCTGAAGGAAAGAGGAATAGTCCAAGTTTCGATGAACCTCACTAACTATAAGAAGACACCAATATTTAGAGTCTTCGAGCTAGTCCGGCGCGAGGCGAAACGCTATGGCATCCCAGTTATCGGGAGCGAGATAGTTGGCGTGGTTCCTATGGACGCGCTTGTTAGTTGTGCTGATTTTTATTTGCAGTTAGAGAAGTTTAAGAAAGACCAAATACTTGAGAATAAGCTTTGGGGTGAGAAAAATGAAGGTAGTTGATTTTCTTGATGAATTGGCATCCTGCCTGCCTACACCAGGTGGTGGTAGTGTTTCCGCTCTTAATGGGGCTTTAAGCGCCGGGTTAATTGAGATGGTTTGCCGTCTGACAGTCCAGAACAAGCGTTACGCATCAGTTAGGGATGAGATGACGGACATCCTTGAGCGCGCAGAGGTGCTCAGGGAAAGATTAATTGATTTAGTTGATGATGATGCTGACGCCTTTGATGGCGTTATGGCAGCATTGTCTATGCCAAAAACTACTCCAGAGGAGAAAGAGAAGAGAAAAGCAACCCTACAGGCAGCATTGAAAGAGGCGACTGAGGTCCCGGTGGAGATAGCTGAGCGATGTCTTGAGCTGATTAAGCTGTCATCGGTTGTGGCAGAAAAAGGCAACAAGAATGCTATAACAGATGCAGGAGTTGCAGCCCTTGCAGCCAAGGCAGGCCTGGAAGGAGCCATTCTGAATGCCAGGATAAATTTAGCTTCAATAAAGGATGCGGATTATCTGAATAAAATGACGGTAAAATACAAAGAGCTGGAAACAGCTGCTGAAGTGCTTGCTAGCAAGACCTTGGGAATAGTTGATTCTGAGCTTAAAGCGTGAGTTGCAAAAACTGTTGTTTGGTTTCCTAACTAATTTATTTAAGTTACGTTAGATAATCAAACAAAAACTTATATAAATAAGTTTGACGTTAGTTAAAGCACAATTTATCATTAGAAAATCAAAGTATTATTGCATAGAAGGGTTAAAAAGTAAACTTTTAGGGGGATTTAGATGGTTATTGAGAAGGTAAAGAAGAGAGACGGACGTGTTGCTGATTTTGAGAAAGTAAGGATAACTAATGCAATCTTCGCAGCGGCTGAGGCAGTTGGGGGCAAGGATTACAAAGAAGCTGAACGCCTGGCAGATGTTGTTACGGACTTACTAAGCAAGAAATTTAGGAGAACTATACCAACCGTTGAACAGATACAGGATGTAGTGGAGAAGGTCTTAATAGAGGAGGGCCACGCTAGGACAGCTAAGGCCTATATCCTGTACAGGCAGAAGAGAAAAATACTTAGAGAACTCAAAGCAGAGCTTCTTGACAAACCTGTTGATGATGTTGACCGTAAGTTGTCAGTTAATGCTTTGAAGGTTTTAGAGAGAAGATATTTGAAGAGAGACAGGAATGGAAAGGTAGTTGAAACACCAAAACAAATGTTTAGAAGGGTGGCTCATGCAGTCGCCCTTGCAGATACTTTCTACAATGGGGGCATGAAGGATACCGAAAAAGAATTTTATGAGATGATGACTAAGTTGGACTTTGTTCCGAACTCACCGACTCTGATGAATGCTGGAACAGAGCTTGGTCAGCTTTCTGCATGTTTTGTGCTTCCTGTTGAGGATTCAATGGAAGGGATATTTGAAACCCTCAAACACACAGCCTTGATACATCAATCAGGCGGTGGAACGGGCTTCAGCTTCTCGAGACTCAGGCCTTATGGCGATGTTGTAAAAAGTTCAGGCGGCATAGCCTCTGGTCCAGTTTCATTCATGAAAGTGTTTGACGCTGCCACAGACGTTATCAATCAGGGAGGCAAGAGAAGAGGAGCAAATATGGGAATACTCCGGGTGGACCACCCAGATATAGTGGATTTTATCACAGCGAAAGAGGATACAACGCAACTAACCAACTTTAACATATCCGTTGCAGTCACGAACGAGTTCATGGAGGCCTCGCTTAAGAACAAAAACTATAAGCTGGTAAACCCCCACTCGAAGAAAGTTGTTAAGGAGTTACCTGCGAGAAAAATCTTTGACTTGATAATCACGATGGCGTGGAAGAATGGGGAACCAGGAATAATATTCCTAGACAAGATAAATAAGGATAACCCAACTCCATCTATCGGTGAGATAGAGAGCACAAACCCGTGTGGCGAACAGCCATTGCTACCCTATGAGTCGTGTAACTTAGGTTCTGTAAATCTTGGCAACATGGTGGAGGATGGTAAGATAAATTGGAAAAAACTGAAGGATACTGTCTGGAAAGCTGTTCATTTCCTTGATAATGTCATAGATGTAAACAATTTCCCCCTGCCGCAGATAGAGCAGATGACTAAGGGTAATAGGAAAATTGGCCTTGGCATAATGGGGTTTGCCGATATGCTGATTGCGTTGGGCATACCCTATAACTCAGAGCAGGGTTTGGAGACAGCCAGGAAGGTTATGAAATTTGTTCAAACAGAGGGCAGGAAAGCCTCGCGACAGTTGGCCAAGGAAAGAGGGCCTTTCCCGAATTGCAGTAAGAGCGTGTACAAGAAGAACCCAATTAGGAATGCTACCGTTACAACTATAGCTCCAACTGGAACTATAAGTCTAATAGCAGGCGCGTCCAGTGGTATAGAGCCGTTATTTGCCATATCTTTCATAAGGAACGTGATGGACAACACAGAGCTGCTTGAGGTGCATCCTCTGTTTGAGAAGATAGCCAGGGATAGGGGTTTTTACTCACCTGCTTTGATGAAGAAAATAGCCCGTGTTGGCTCCATACAAAATCTGAAGGAAATCCCAAGAGACGTTAGGAGGATATTCGTAACAGCTTTGGATATATCACCAGAGTGGCATGTTAAGATGCAGGCAGCGTTCCAGGAGTACACAGACAATGCTGTATCGAAGACCATCAACTTTCCAACTGATGCAACACCTAAGGATGTCGAGAAGGCATATATCCTTGCATATAAGCTTGCCTGCAAGGGTATAACAGTGTACAGGTATGGTAGCAGGAAAGGACAGGTCCTTAATATAGGCAAGGTTGAGAGGGATGGGGATGTCACAGTAGACGCTGACTTTTCAGGCAAGTTGGGGGAGTGCACGAACTGCAACACTTAGTGAGAGAGATGATAATCCTTTATACCGGCAATGGAAAAGGCAAGACCACGGCAGCACTTGGGCTTGCCTTAAGGAATGTTGGGCACGGCAGAAAAGTTGCTTTTATCCAGTTCATGAAGCAATCCAAGAGTGGCGAGTCAAAGGTTAGCTTGACTGGTTTCGAGCTGAAGCAGTTTGGTAGGGACAAGCTGCTGACGAGAGACACAGTTGAACAGGTTGACAAGGAGCTTGCGAATGAGGCTTTGGACTACGCGCGTTCAGTAAAATGTGACCTGCTGGTGCTTGATGAGGTGAATGTTGCCTTGTATTTTGGGTTGATAACTCTCGAAGATGTGCTGAAGCTTATAGACGAGAAAGAGCGCGAGGGAGTCCTTGTAGTGCTGACAGGCAGATACGCGCCAGATGAGCTGGTTGAGCGCGCTGACATAGTGACGGAGATGAAGGAAGTTAAGCACGCCTTCAATGAAGGCGTTCCCGCACAGGAGGGTGTGGAATGGTGACAAAAACTGATAAACTATTGCTGGTTGCGGGAGTTGTTGTGGTTGCCCTAGTAGCCTTTATTCTTGGTGTTTACTACGGTTCTGGGTCTCCTGAGGTTCCTGTAGGTGTTGCGCGTGCTAACTCAACGGTGCACCTTATGATTGATTATGGTAACGGAACCGTGTCCAGCTACCATTTTACCCTTAAAGGTGCCAACGCAACGAACACCAGCGCGTATGCTCTTCTGGTCGCAGCTAGCAGGGAGGATGGGTTCAAGATAGAGCAGGAGAAATATGATTTTGGTTTCCTCGTCACAGGGATAAATGGGGTGCATGGCGGGGACAAGCCGAAACACTACTGGCTTTACTGGGTTAATGCTGAATCACCAGACAAGGCCTCGAATGTGTATCTAGTCTCGCCTGGGGATGTCGTAGAATTCAAATATGGTTATGTTTCATGGTCATAAGGTGATTGTTGTGAGAATTAGAAAGGAGGATTTTTTCATCGGCGTCGTCTTGGTAGCGATAGCACTCTTTGGGAGGACTGTATTTCACATAGCTCCTAACGTTGAGTTTGTCACTGCAAGTGCACTCTTAGCCGGTGTCTTCATAAAGTCAAGATACTATTGGTTGGTCCCACTCACAACGATGGTCCTGTCAGATGCCATTATAGGAAACACATTGATATTCGTCTTCACGTGGAGCGCATTCCTGCTCCCAGCTTTCCTTGGCAGGTACATCAAGCAGTGGAAGGAATCGCCATTTAAGCTTATGTTCTCAGCAACCACTGGCGGGGTTTTTTTCTCACTACTATTTTTCCTCTGGACAAACTTTGGAGTTTGGCTCCTTGGGTGGTACCCACCAACTCTAGCAGGCCTCCTCCAGTCCTACATAATGGCCTTGCCATTCCTAAGGCTTAATCTCTTGGGCAACCTTGTGATAGTGCCATCGATGTTCTTGATAGTTCTTTGCACTCGATCGCTTGTCGTGTCCATCGCTAGATCAGTACAGCATACTAGCTGGGTATCACCTTTCCTTGCTAAGTAATCTCTCTATCCTTTCGAGTCTGGCATCTAATTCCCGTATAGCCTCAAGTATCTCTCTATGAGTAGGTTCAGCTGCTTCCATCGGCCCAAGAGGCTCGGGAGGTGTATGTCTTGGTGGTAGTGGCATACTTTTCTCACCTCCTTTAATAATCCTAACACGTGTTGTGTCAGAATATTCTATGAAATTCTATACAATTAGATATTTATATACTTTTCGGTAAGTTTTTATATGCATAATCTCATAATTAGATTGAACTACATGGATATCCATCGGGCACTCTCTAGCAGGATAAGACAGGCGGTTATCTTGTCACTTGCCGAGAAAAACAAGTACCTAACTGAACTCTCAAACGAGATGGATAAAGCACCACAGACTCTCGATTTTCACCTTAGTATCCTGGAGGACGCAGGGATAGTTGAGGTTAAATGGGAACATGGGAAGAAATTTTATTCTTTGAAAGACAGAAAGATCTTAAAATACCTACGAGAAGGGGAACCATTACCTTATCTAATTCACCCAAAACCACCACATGAGATAGTCGTGGAGGCTTGGGAAGATATATCTGAGAGACTGGATAGAATTGAAGCCAAGTTGGATAAACTTCTGAAGTAGAAAGGAAAACAGTGATCTCTTACTTTAAACTTTCCCGTTTATCTTTATCTTGTACTTTTTGTATCTGTAGAACCCAAAGAGAAACACAAATGCGCCAAACAACACAGAGGTTCCACCTATCACCACGACATAGATATTTCCCTCAAAAATCTTTGCCAGCGCTATGCCAAATAGAAGTGATGCTAGCGATGTCCGCAAATAAGCCAGCAAAGTCCGTTCATTTGCTAGCAGTGTTCTTTGCCTTGCGAGTACGTTGTTTTGGTTTTCTTTTCCTGCCATTTTTAGTCTTCTCCTTGGTTTGCTTTTTTATCTTCGCATGCTCGAAGAAGCTTCTTTTAACAAGTTTTACATCCCTTGCCTCAAGCCATAGCTCAAGGCCATCGAGATAATCGAACCAGTAGACCACCATTCCAGGGCCCCACATTTCTACATATTTGCTTAGCTGTTCCCTGTAGTCACGGCGGATTTGCCTGGTATCACCAAAAGAGCCCTTGCTTTCAATCCAATATACCAACCTTGGCTTATCCGGGTGGGTCTGGAACTTCACCTTGAATGGCTTGTCCAGTAAGAAGTCCACGGTTTTTGGAAATTTGCCGCGCAGGTCTTTTTCTGTTCTGTATGTGATGCCCTGTGCATCCAGCCATTTCTGGATGTTCGCTTCACCCTGCTTTCCGCGTTCTCTTTGCAGGGCATTCCCAACTGTTGAGTATACCATGTCCTTTTCGATGGCATCTTTAATTTCCGTTTTAAGCCGCCTGTCTTTGCAGTTCTCATAGTCTCTCATTATGCTGAGAGCTTCCTTTTTGGTTAATCCCTTGGCTTTGAGTAGTATCTGAGTCATCATCACAGGCGAGAATTTGTGCTCTCTGGCGAGCTGGGTGAAAGATTTGCCTTTCTTCCATTCACTGAGCAACTTCTGGCTCTGGTTGCCGACCTGGTAATATTTTCTTTTCACCTCGCGAATGTGCTTCTGTGTGAATATGACAAATAGCAGTTCCTCGTCGTATTTGCCCTTGTATTTTTTGACCAGGCGCTTCACATCATCATAACAGTCCAGTTCCCTGTAGAGTTTCTTGTATTCTTCAATATCCATTTTGAATCACTATCTAGGCATAAAATTACGAAGAGGTTTTATTAATTGTTTTTCATAAAAAACCATATGGAACTGCTTTCTCTAGAACAAGGTGAGTTTTTGGTCAAACTCGCGCGAAACGCCATCGCAGTATATCTGGCCAAGGGCGAGACCCTCAAGCCACCAGAGCATAGTGCACTTCTGGACGAGAAACGCGGCGTGTTTTGCACCTTGAAAACTACTGATGATGAGTTGCGTGGGTGTATAGGACTACCTTATCCAGTGAAACCCCTGGCAGAGGCTGTAATCGACGCTGCGGTTTCCTCCGCTACACGGGACCCAAGGTTTCCACCTGTGGAAGCTCCAGAGCTGGACAATTTAATAGTCGAGCTGACGGTTCTTACGAAGCCTGAAAAAATTGAAGGTCCGCGCGAGGAGCTACCCAAAAAAGTTGTAGTTGGAAAGCATGGTTTGATAGTGCAGTATGGGTTCACATCAGGATTGCTTCTCCCACAGGTGGCGACTGAGAACAATTGGGACTCAAGAGAATTCCTTGATATGACCTGCTGGAAGGCAGGACTGCCAAAAAGCTGCTGGCAGCGCGATGATGTTGAAGTCCTTGCATTTGAGGGTCAAGTCTTCAAAGAGGAAACTCCCGGTGGGAAGGTTATTGAAGAGAAAATCAGCTAGTTCTCAGCTCTTACACTGGACAGGCAAACCAAAAAGAAAAGTTTAAGTGGGGGCATAGGGGAGAGGAAAATACGCCCCCACTGGCGCCTCAAAGAAGCACCGAGTTATTATATGAGCAGTAATTTATAAATTTTCCTATCTGTTTTGGTGCTTATATCCTTGATAGTCCAGCGGTTTAAAACCCCAATAGCAGCAGGACAGCGCCTATGCTTAAGCCAAACACAAGATTGAATGCCTTGATTAAAAGGGAGTCGTTAAGTGTGTATGAAAAGAGAGGTAACATGCCATGCCCGTCCTGGACGATTGAGCTCGTCAGTAAAACTGAGAAGGGTATCAAGCCGCTTGCAAACATGGTGACAAATGCCATGTGTGGCCCTGATTCTGGAATCAACCCAACCAACGCGCTTATGACGAGAACCAGCCAAATGTTTGCCCTGATAGTTTGGCTGAAGTTCCAGTATTGAAGGCCAAACCCAACAAAAATCAATGCAAACAAGGTCCAGAGGAATACTCTCCATATGTGCTTCTTAATGATGTGGTTCAGTATGTGCTCTTCCAGATAATGCTCCGAAGCAGTTGCAGTCATAACTATTGCAATAGTTGACAGGGACAATAAGATGATTCTATCAGGCTCGTCCCAGCTCTGTGGCCCCCAGGCACCAATGAGGTTCAATGCAATGATTGCAACAAAGGCGAGAACTAGCGCATACCTTGCAGGTGATAACTTTGGGAACTCCAGCAGGACAGATGGCTTGAAAGGATTTCTCCCCTTGACTTTGTGCATCTTTTGTAGTCTGCACTCCTTGCATGGTGAGATTTTGAGGAAATTTGCTAGTTTGTCAGCTAACCAGGCACCGATGATACCTAAACCAAACAAGATTGCAAATAGCATCAATGCTTCCTTTGGGAACATAGCTAGCATGACAAAGGACTCATCGCCTGAGGTAGCAATCATCCCTCCAACTATGGCACCAAATGTTATGAGACCATGAACATAGAGGGATACATTCATAAATGCCCCCAAACAACCAGGAGTGGCACCCAGGAACGAGGCTATGGAATATTGTCGCAGTTTACCTCCCCGTATGGCTTTCTCAAGTTTGCCCCTTGTGACAACATCAAAATAATCGATGAGGAGCATCATGACGAATACGAAAACCGTTATTATGATGGAGCGGTTGATTATAGAAACTAGCTCAAACGTCCATCCACACCTCCTTGATGAAATCTTCCACTGTGCTCAAAACCATCGGGAACATGAGTTGACTGTGTCGCCATTTCCAGAATACCAGAGTGATAGAAATATGCCTATCCTAGTTTAATAACCTTTTTTCGCGATGCACAACAGAGCCAATACAAAAGCATAGGGGGTGTTTTAGTTTCTTTTGTTGCCCTATCTAGCTTTCAAAGTGAAGGCTACAAGGTCCTCCTTTTCCAGAAGGTCATATATGGTGTCTATTGGCTTTTCCCATTCAGGAAGAATGAGCTTGGCCGCGCCGTTGCAGTATTGCTGCAGTTTTATCTCAGTGTCAATCCATTTTTCAGTGTCTGGGTAGTTGTGGGTGAAACCATTTGCTGGATAAACCTCCTTAACTCCAAATCTGCTCTCATTCATCTTCCTGAACCTCTCTGATGCCCGCCTTGCCTCTAGACAACCAAACAACAGGAATACATCACCGGCCTCATTGAAGCTTTCAAGTTTCCTGTTTACGTAGGCTAACACTTTGTCTGCAAAAGCGAACGCGTCTGGGCTCTTGTTTATCTCTCTACCAGTGTACTCCTTGACGGCGTTGTCCAGCCCTATGACATTGACAACAGTTGGCGCGTTTTCAAGCGAGTAATACTCCTCCGCGCCAAAGCTTTGTGTCAGGAAGGAGAGTATCTTATCCTTGTGGAGCCTTGTTTCGATTATTTTCTTCTTGGTTTCATGTGTTTTCCTGCCAGCCTCAAGGGCAGTATCCAGCTGGTTGAAGAATTGTGGGTCTTCTTTGCTAGTCATTGCTATCTTTGGAAGGTTTATTGAAATCTCCTGCAGAACACCACTCCTTATTGTAGTGAACCATTTTTTGTCTTTTCCCGGCATCAGCTGGTTCGGGAAAATCATATTAAGATTCTGTCCAAACCTTTTGTTCCTCAAATTCAGGAACGTCAGGTCGTTCTTCTGTAGGAATCTTTTTATTGGCTCTTCAAGTGCGTGGGGTATTGGGCCATCCCTAATTTTTAGAACAACCCGTGGTATATGGAAAGGCTTGCCATGCATGTCCCCCTCAGCCATCACTTCCAGGAACAAGCTTAAGAACCGTATGCTCTCCCTTTCATAGTCATAATATGTATCCTGTCCTGTTATGCCTTTTGGCAGTATTGCTTTTTCTTTTTTAAGGAAAGCCGGCGTTTCAAGCTCAAAGTTTAGGGTAGGCCTGGCAAGGACGCCTTTTGCAGCATATATCTGGTTAAGCTCGTAAAGGAATGTCTGCATGATTTGTTTCACGCCGGCTTCATCCTCGTTTATGATATATGGTGAGAGAAAGCTGTTGAAGAAGTCGAATCCCTGGCCACCCGATAGATGGGTTTCACCGGTGATTAAAACGCGCAATGCGTGGCTCATCGCTACACCGGGCTTCTTTGCTGGTTTGGATGCTATGCTTACCTCACGGTTTCCATCAGGGACAAAACCATTCTTAAGGAACCACCGCATGTCATTCTGCAGGCTGGTTGGCCTTGTTGCAAAGCAGGATAAATCATGTATGTGGATGAGTCCAACTAAATGATATTTTGAGACTTCCTGGGGGAGAAGTTTAACCAGCGCGTACTCTTCAGCTATTGAGTCACCAAACTTCTGGTGAAGCACTTCAGGGTTTGATGGATTCTCCCTTATCACTCTAGCAACATCATATATCGGTAAGCCCAAACGTGTATACTCTTTCTTTGCCTGCATGTATTTTCGCTCTAACAGCTTTGAGTTCACCATCTCTCTTATCAATGGAGCTGAGATATGCCTGAGTTCAAGTCTCCGTATATCAGACTCAACTTCACCAGCTATCTCCTCGCAAACACTTTTTGCCAATGTTGTTTCCCTTAACAGGCTCTCAACAATTTTCTCCTTGCTGAAGGATGTCAAAATTCCCTCAGATGTTCTAACGTAAACCCGGTGGTAGTTCTCAAACTTGTTTGCAGATTCCTCATCCCTTTCTCTTAGCTTCTGTATTATAAGGTCGTTTATTTCCTCTTCTGACATAGCTGGGGTAACTTGGTCTTGTAGGCCAAGCGCCACCTCGGTTGCGAGCCAGAAACTCACGCCGGCCTTGGTGCACTTGTCCTGAATCACTTTTGGGTTGAACTTTTGAGCAGGAGTAGAAGCCATGATGATTTTTTATAGTTGAAAGTTTATAATCATAACAGCAAGAGCCTCTCTGGTTCGGATGTTTAACCGTGGTTTCATGGAACTAGATGAAATAGATTTGAAGATACTTGACCTGCTTTCAAAGAATTCAAGGATGTCATACTCAGACCTAGCTAGGCATTTCGGCTTTTCGGATGTTGCCATAAGAAAGAGGATAGACAAGCTGGTCGAGAGTAAGGTCATAAAGCGGTTCACGACCGAGGTAGACCACAAGAAGCTCGGGAAAAATGTGTCTGCATTTATCTTCTTTAAAACGCGCTCTGATAAGACTCAGGAGATAGCACAGCAACTCCTGCAGCTGGATGGAATCAGCGAAGTATTTATATCCCTTGGGGTTTACGATATAATTGCAAGAGCGTATTGCGGGGATGTTGCCGAGCTGAAAGACCTTACAGAACGAAAGCTGAACGAAATTAATGGCATTCTTGAAGTCAGGCCTTCGATAGTATTCAGCGAGTTGAGGGGTGCTTAGTGGAAGTTAAGGTGGCTGTTACATTGAACCCAACTGAGAGTAGGGATAAAGTTTCTAAAGCAGTGGAAATGCTTTTCCCTGGTGTTAAGTTGAGTGGTGATGAACTGTTGGAGGGGGAAATACAGGACATAACCCGGTTCCGTGAGTTGTTAGCCCAGCGTAAAGTCAGGAACACCTTCGAGTCAATACTGGCTAAGAACTACTGTGCTGGCTCGACTTACCTGCTTTTGAACAAGCAGGCAGCTTTCATGGGGAAACCAAATGTATTTGCAGGCCAGGAGCTCGGGCCGATAAAGCTTGAAATAAGCTGCAAAGAGGGTGAAATTCATAAGATAATATGGGGAATCTAGATGAAAGTTAGTCTTTTATTGGTTATGTTGTTGATGTTCTCAGGCGCGTATGGTTTGATTAGGCTAGTCAGCCCCGTTGATGTTGCTTTTGAGTCACTAAATGGCACATACATATCTCCAGTTGGTCCCGGTAACGAAATCGCACTGAAGTTTAAGAGGGAAACCAGTGAGGGAATCTACTGGGATGAATTGAAGTTGTTGAATAAAATAGAGCCAGGCTGGAAAGTTTCAACAAGCTCTGATGACAAATACATATACTACAATATAACAGTCCCAGCTGGTGCAAAGTCTGGCGAATACCCATTCAGGCTTATGATTGTGGATTATGAAGGCCTGATGCGGTCAGAGGAGGCGGTGGTCAAGCTGTTTGTTACCAATGACCCATCCAAGCTGGTTGAAGTAAAGCCTTTCAGCCAAAAGCCTGCGGTCTTTGCCGATGAGGATGGGACAGTAACACTTGAGATAACAAACAAAGCCCTGTCAGTTGCCCCCTACAAAGTGGTATGGTCTATTGATGGCATGCCTTTCCTTGAGAGGACAAAGACAGTAAAAGTTTGGCCAAATGAAACCGTTGACGTGCCATTGGCGTTTAAAATACCGACAGAGGGGAAGTACACACTGAGGGCTCTTGTGCTCAGCCCAGGGAACTTGAAGATACACGAATCAGAGAGAACTACTGTTTTTGTTAAGCCAACAATAACTTCAAAGTTAAGGAGTATCGGGCAAGGGTTCCCGTTCATCCCTATGACAATGGCGCCGTTCTATGCTGTGCTTGGCTTATTTAGTTTTTAGGAGAGGCTGATGGTTTTTGAAGAGCTTAAGAGAGAGATTTTATCCGGTAAGATACGGACTCGTGCCCAGCTTGAAAGGAGAAAGAAGCAGCTGTGCAAAGAGTATGGCATCAAGAGAGTGCCTCAGAGTGCGGAGATACTCGAAAAGATAGGGGTTAAAAGTGACTTACTCTTGACGAAGCCATCCAGGAGCCTTTCTGGTGTGAGCGTCATAGCCATAATGACAAAGCCACAGCCATGCCCAGGAGAATGTATATACTGCCCAAAAGGCGATGCAGCGCAGTCATATACTGGGATGGAACCAGCCGCTCTAAGAGCTAGGAGGGCTAAATTCAGCGCATTTAAGCAGACACAGGACAGGCTTAAGCAGCTGGATAAAATCGGCCACCCAACAAGCAAGATAGAGCTTATCATCATGGGTGGGACTTTTACTGCCATGCCAAAAAACTATCAGGAGAACTTTGTCTTGAATGCGTTTAATGCTTTAAATGGGAAGGAGTCCAACACAATAGCAGAAGCGCACAAGCTTAACGAACAAGCAGACCATAGGTGCATTGGGCTTACATTTGAGGTCAGGCCAGACTACTCCAAGGAGGGCGAGATAAACTCGATGCTTTCCTTTGGTGCTACCCGGGTTGAGCTTGGTGTCCAGACAATCTACAACGACATATACAGAAAGATAAAGCGTGGCCACACAGTGGAGGATGTTGTTGAGGCAACACAGTTGTTGAAAGATAGCTTCCTGAAGGTTGGCTACCACATAATGCCAGGGTTGCCTTTCTCCTCGAAAGAGAAAGACCTCAAGGTGTTCCAGACCATCTTCTCAGACGATAAGTTCAAGCCGGATATGCTTAAGGTATATCCATGTCTCCTGGCAAAAAAAGAATTCTACGATGAAAAAAGGCGTAAGGAGATATTTGGCCTTTATGAGAGTGGGGATTGGAAGCCCTTATCCAATGATGAGGCAGTTGAGCTGCTGGCTGATGCTGAGAGGTATTTCCCAAAATGGGTTAGGGTTATGCGCATACAGAGGGATATCCCAAAACCTTACATAGAGGCTGGGGTGACTGCAGGGAACCTCCGTGAGCTGGTGCATAGGCGCGCCAAGGAGCTTGGCATTCGTTGTAAATGCATCCGCTGCAGGGAGATAAAAGATAAAAAGCCTGAAAAGGTGAAGCTCCTGCGTGAGGATTATGAAGCTTCGGGGGGAACTGAGATTTTCCTTAGCTTTGAGGATGTGAAGAATGACTGGCTTGTAGCGCTGCTTCGGCTTAGAGTTCCTTACAAGCCATTCAGGCCCGAGATAACTGAGGGCACCCTTGGTGTGCGGGAGTTGCACGTATATGGGCCTGAGGTTGCCCTAGGGGAAGAGGCAGAGGAGAGTCAGCAGCATAAGGGTTATGGCAAGTGGCTGTTGGACGAGGCCGAGAGAATTGCGCGGGAGGAATTCAACGCGAAAAAGCTCTTGGTGATGAGCGGCATTGGCGCGAGAGAGTATTACAGGCATTTAGGTTATGTGCTTGAGGGAGCGTATATGGGTAAGGACCTCAAGGATTAATGCGCCATCACTGCTGTAAGCTGATAATGACAGTTAAAAGCGATAATGCTTTAAATTCTAGTATCCCCTAATATAGCATGCCTCTACAGAAATCACAGCTGGATACCATAGAAATTTACCTGAGGACGATGGTTTCTAAGGAAAAGGCAGCTGATTTGATGAAGAAGGTTATAGACCTGGATGAAGAAAAAGCTGAAGAAATGATAGTGTTCTTTGAGAAAAGGGCCAACCCGCGCCTTCAGGATGTCGAGAGATTCCTGAAGAAGCAGTGAATTTACTCTAGAACTATGCGTTGTTTACACTTGGCTACCCTCAGCTTTCTTTAGAAATAATTACTCTAAATATTGTTTATACTCTGGGCTATAAACAAGATAGCAAGTCCAGAACTGCCAGTCGCGTTAGTATTTAGCAATACATATAAATTATGAAAGTCTAATAGAAACGGGCGCGTAGCATCGGGAGTGCAACCATGAAGATACTAACAATCCATAGTGATTTCATAGAAGTTGAGCCGAAGAAGAAGGCCATAAAGGATGCAGAAGAAGTTGAAAAAGAGAAGAAGAGGATAGAGGAGTGCCTCGTTGTTTTCTCTGCGGTTGAGGCAGGTGATGAGGGTAACCAAGAAGAAGTGTCTGAAAAGACCGTTGGGGAGATAGCAAAAGTTGCCAGTGAAGTGAAAACAAAGCGAATTGTCCTGTACCCCTTTGTGCATCTAACATCGAAACCATCGAAGCCAGCTGTTGCTATAAGCGTGCTTGATGATGTAACTAAACTCCTCTCAAAGCAGGGTTTTGAGGTTTATAAGGCTCCTTTCGGGTGGTACAAGGCTTTTAACCTAAAATGCAAGGGCCACCCTCTCGCAGAGCTGAGCAGGGAGATACGGCTAGGAGATGTGAAGGGGGAAGAATCCAGGGCGCTGAAGGCTGAAAGGAAGCTTAGCTCCCATTGGTTTATTCTTGATACTGATGGCAAGATGCATGAGCTGTCTATGAAGGATGGGAAAGTCAGTGGCTACGAATTTGAGGGGAATGCCAAACTGGAGAAACTTGCTGCCTATGAAATGGCGAAGAGCAGGTTGGTTAAGATGGAGCCGCCGCATGTGCAGATAATGAAGAAGTTAGAGCTTGTTGACTATGAGGAGGGCTCAGACCCAGGAAACCTTCGTTTCCTCCCAAAAGGGAAGCTAATCAAGTCACTGCTTGAGGATTGGATTTCAGAGAGTATGGGCAACTATGGTGCTATGGAGGTTGAAACACCTATAATGTATGATTACGAACATCCAGCGCTTAAAAACTACCTGCAGAGGTTCCCTGCCAGACAGTATGTGGTGCAGTCCCCAAACAAGAGGCTTTTCCTAAGATTCAGCGCTTGCTTTGGCCAGTTCCTGCTGGCGAAGGATGCCACTATATCTTACAAGGATATGCCTGTAAGGGTTTATGAGCTTGCCAAGAGCTTCAGAGCTGAGAAAAGGGGTGAGTTGACAGGGCTCAGGAGGTTAAGGGCCTTCACCATGCCAGATTGCCACGCGCTTTGCATAGACTTCAAGCAAGCACGGGAGGAGCTGTTGAAACGATTCGAGCTTGCGCGGAATATTGAAAGCGGTATCGGATTTGGTGTTCCAGATGATTTTGAGCTTGCCATCCGCGTGGTCAAGAGCTTTTTCGAGGAAAATGAGGACTATGTTAAGGGTTTGGTTAAGAGATGGGGTAAGCCAGCGTTGATAGAATTATGGGACAAGCAATTCTTCTATTTCGTCATGAAGCATGAGTGGAACTTTGTGGATGCCCTCGGCAAGGCCTCCGCGCTTACAACGGACCAAATCGACGTTGAGAATGCTGAGCGCTACGGTCTTTCTTTCGTCAATAAGGCAGGCAAGAAGGAGCACCCCCTAATCCTCCACTTCTCCCCCGGAGCAGTTGAAAGAATAATGTATGCCCTTCTGGAGAAAGCACACATGCAGCAGGAAAAGGGAATAAAGCCTTCACTTCCTGTTTGGCTGTGCCCCACACAGGTTAGGATATGCCCGGTGTCAGAAGGCTATCTAAAGCCGGCTGTCAAGTTGCTAAAGAAGATTAAAAGTGCAGGTATACGCGTAGACATTGACGACCGTGAGCTGACCATAGGGAAAAAGGTAAGGGACGCTGAGAAGGAATGGATACCCTTCATACTGGTCTTTGGAGAGAAGGAGAAGAACGGGTCGCTCTCTGTGAGGACAAGAAATGGCAGTCAGGAAAAGTACAGTGTTGAGGGACTGGTGGACAAGATAAAACATGAGACTAAGGATATGCCATTCAGGCAATTACCCCTTCCAGAGACGCTGAGTAGAAGGCCTGTTTTTATTGGTTAGCCTTCCTATGGTTGGGCATAGGAACTTTTTTAAATAACCTTATCTTATCATTATTTGATTGTTATGGGATATTTGGATGGTCTTCTCCACAGGGCTAAAAAACCTTCACCCGATGAAAAAGGGGTACCAGCACCAGAAGTTGAACCATCACCGCAGCCATTACCAGAACCAACAGCTGCTGCACCTAAAGTCCCTCCGCCTGTTAGCCAGCCACCAAAACCCCCAAGACTGGCTAAGCCACAAGCCCTATCACCTATAGGCCCACCACCAAAACCTGCACCAGAGGCCCCCATAGCTCCTCCCACAGTTAAGCTTAACGTTGAGAAGGTCGTCCCACCAAAACCAAAAGGCCAACCAGTGCTCTCAGAGAAACCAGCAGGGTTTATAGAGAAAATTGAGGTGCCAAAGGCTGAGGAGAAGACATTGCCAGCTAAGCAACCCTTACCCCCTGCTAACAAGCCACCAGTGAAGGAGCAAGAGGCAAGGCTTAAAGAATTACCTGAGCCAAAAGCAGCGCCTGTGCCAGCTCTGGAGAAAGAGCCACCTACACTAGTTCAGAAGGAAGCAGCACCACCCAAACAGCCTGTTGCTACAAAGAAACGAAGAGCGCCAACCCCGCCACCAAGCTTTAAGCCCGAGGATGTTCCAGAGGAAATAAAACGTGGGATGAAGGGGGACCTGCCCTCCGGCAGAAAACTGCTCGCGGCCTATGGGGTTTGTGAGATATATGAGCTGCCAGGCCACAAGAGATTATATGCTATTCCAGTTCCAAAGCCACATGGTCCGGAAAGGGAGATAATAAACACTGTAAAGGAAGCAGCGACTAGGCTCATAACCATATCCCCTGATGAGATAAAGGACCCTGAGAAGCGGTGGTCATTTTTCAAGAAAAGAGTTCTTGAGATTATGGAGTCTTCACCAGAGCTAGGTATCCCAGCGGCAAAGCTTGATTTCTATGCCGAGACGGTTGTCAGGGAGATGATAGGGTACGGCGCGTTGGATTTGTTGCTCCAAGACGACAAGCTTGAAGATATAATGGTTAATGGTCCAGACAAGCCCGCATATGTTTTCCATAGGGATTTTGAGATGCTCCCGACAAACTTAATCTTTGGCAAGGATGAGGAGATACAAGGGGTAATTGATAGGATTGCCAGAGATGTTGGGAGGAGGATTGACATTAGGGAGCCATTGCTTGATGCAAGGTTGCCAGATGGGTCCAGAGTGAATGCAACGATACCGCCCATCTCGCTTGCAGGCTCTACAATAACTATAAGGAAGTTTAGGCAGGATCCCTTTACTGTTGTGGATTTGGTGAAGATGGGAACAATAAGCACAGAGTTGGCAGCATTCTTATGGGTTGCCGTTGAAGGGGCGTCCGCGAAGCCAGCCAACATACTTGTGGCAGGTGGGACAGCTTCAGGTAAGACCACAACACTGAACGTGTTGGCATCGTTTATACCAAGGAACGAAAGGATAATAACTATCGAGGACACTGCTGAAATACAGTTACCGATGGAGCATTGGGTCAGGTTTGAAACCAGGCCCCCAGGCATAGAAGGCCAGGGCGAGATAAACATGGATACCCTTTTGAAAAATTCCCTGAGAATGCGTCCAGATAGGGTTGTAGTTGGAGAAGTTAGGGGTGGTGAAGCTTTCTCGCTTTTCACAGCCATGAATACAGGACACGATGGTTCCATGGGTACAGTCCACGCAAACAATGCACAGGAAACTGTTGTTAGGCTGAAGAGCCCACCAATGAACGTTCCTGAAACGATGCTTTCAGCCCTTGACATAATAATAATACAAAAAAGGATACACGACAGAAGAAAGGGCGTGATAAGGAGAGTTTCCGAAGTTGCCGAATTGTCTGGCGTTCTGGAAGGTGAACCCAAGTTCAATTATCTCTTTGAATGGGATGCCGCTACAGATACCATAAAGGCCTCTTATGACACAAGTCAATACTTACATGAGTTAAGCAGATTCACAGGCATGTCACATACCGCCCTGCGGCAGGAGATAAGCAGGAGAGAGGAGTTTATAAAGGACATGATAAGGAGAAACGTACGGGGCATAGGTGCTGTCTGTGATGAGGTACATAACCTAGTGGAATAATGTGAGTTAAAATGGTCACGGATGATGAGAAGAAAGATAAGAAGCTTATAAAGCTAATAGCTGGTGAGAAGAAGACAGAGCCAAAAGGAATAAGGAGGATAGGAACATCATCTGGGATAACTCCAACCTACAAAGAAACCAGTGTTGAAGATATAGTCAGTAGAATGGAGAAGAAGTACAAAGAAAGAGGGATACTCGAAGAAGGCGGAGTGGAACTAACCAAGGGAGAAGAGCTTAAAGAAATGGTAGTTGGTGTAACCCCTCTCCAACTTGATAGGAGAACCCCAGATTTGCTGGTCCACGAGAGTTCGCCGTTTTTAAGATTTGTTGGTTCTCTCTACTCGACTATCAAGCCACTCAATTCTCTCAATAATGACATATTGACTATGAGCATTTCTGAGTCTTTGCCTGTAGACCTGAATAAAGCTAACATACCCTATAGCAGCAAGCAATTTGCTTCAGTAGCTCTAGTGGTCACTATAATTGCAACTGTCTTCATGTTTTTTCTGACCACCATACTCTCACTTACTCTGTTATCCCCTATCATAGACATTTCAATTGGGGCTCTGCCACAGCCAGTTCCCATCCTGCTTAAGATAACGCTCTCTGGTCTTTTCTCGTTTGTATCTGGCGCGATGGTGCTAGTCATAGCGCTTAAATACCCGGTCATAGTTGCTGGCAAAAGAAAAACAGATATAGAACGCATATTACCTTTCGCTTTGAGGCAGATGGCAACTGAGATAAAATCAGGGATTGGGATACACGGCAGCCTTAAGTCAATAGTGCGATCTAACTATGGGGCATTATCAGAAGAGTTCGAAAGGGTGTTGAAGGACATAGAGAAGGGGAAGTCAACTGAGGATGCTCTTGATGAACTGGTTCTCCGTTCTCCCTCAGAGAGTTTGGCCACAGCGGGTATACACATGATTAGAGCCATAAGGACTGGGGGTAACTTATCTGATGTTATATATGCCATAGCTGATGAAGTTGCATTTAGGCTTAGGATGAAGATGCAGGAGTTTGTGAGCAAACTAAACCTAGTGAGTTTAATCTATATGATGGTTGGGGTTATCTTCCCTGTGCTAGTTGCTGTCCTGGCCTCGGTTTTCACAGCAGTTCCCACTCTTGGCCTTGGGTCAGCAATTGGGCCTGAAATGCTGTTCATGTTATATTTTGTACTTATACCAGCAGTGCTTGGTGTCATACTTTATTTCATAAAAGCTTTCCAGCCGATGTGATAAGATGGAGTTATATAACTCATATGTGCGTTCCGTGAAGTTTGCGTTGGGCGATGTAGAGCCCGACTACTTGCTACTCGGCGCGCTTTTTGCATCGTCTTTAGCGCTGACCTACATTGGTGTTTTCGTTGATATGATATTCGGTGGTTTGATAGCTGTATTTTGCTTGGATTTGGCAGTCGGTTATCCCTTGTACAAACGTTCCAAAAGGATTGCACAGATGGAGAGGGCATTACCAGATGTAATGACCAGCATGGCAGCTACGCTTCAGGCAGGGGGTACCATAGAGAGCTCGCTTAAGGATGCAAGCCGTGGCAGATACGGGCCAATAAGCGAGGAGTTAAGGCGGATGTTGAGGGAAGTCAAGCGTGGGAAAACTTTTGAGGCGGCTTTCTCAGACTTTGCCAGGAGAACGGAGTCGGTGAACATTCAGAGGAGTGTGGATGTCATAATCTCCGCTAAGAGAACTGGTGGTGGCCTGGTGCAGGCCTTGAGGAGCATCGCTGACGACCTGAAAAACAACCAGAGGCTCATTGAGGAGAGGAAATCTATAACCCTGCTCCAGATAATCTTCATAATTGTAGCTGCTGATATCATTGGACCAGCGATTCTTGGCTTGGTTTCCGGGATTACTGTGTTTTTAGCTAGTATTGGAGGAAATGAATCTAATCCTGTCTTGGGAACAGTTGTGTTCTACCTTAAGGGATATATAGTAGTTTCAGCAATTTTCTCAGCTCTTGCAGCAGCTGTCATAAGAGAGGGAGATGTGACTAAGTCGGTTTTATATTTACCAATACTGTTAACGTTAGCATACACAATTTATGTGGGAGTTGGTATAGTTGCAAAAATGTGGTTTGGCTTCTGAGGAGAAAGCGCAGGTGTCAATAGAATACCTGGTAATAATAGGTGCAGCGATAACACTGGTGGTCCTAATCAGTCTTTTGATTAAGAACTCTTTCCTAAGGAACTGGTTGCATCTCGGTGGGGAGAACGTTAACAGAACATTGGGTAACACCACTTAGACAGGTATTCATGTGCACTCTGCTGTATCCACCAATTAATCCTCTAGAGTTGGTTTAGGGGCGTATTCCTAGAGTGTGTTCTCTGCTGTGCAGTCCACTAGTAAGTTCCCACTAGCTGGAACTCTTGTAGAAGGGGGCTCCATCAGTCCTGCTATGCGGTCCAATAGTAGGTTCCCACCTAAAACAGTGATTTGAGAACCGAGATGGCATTCTGTATATCTTAGATTACTGGCACTCAGTAAAGTTTATAAATCAGAACCACATATTTTAAAGTGGATATCTGGAGGCGTCAAATATGTTTAAATTAAAGGGCCAAAGAGGTCAGGGTTCCATTGAGTACTTAATGATTTTAGCTGCAGTGCTTGCCATTGCAGTAGTGGTAGTTGTGCTTGCTACTACCTTCTTCACAAGATACCAGGAGCCTGCGCAGGTTTCGAGCGACAAAAGTGTTTGTGGTGCCGCTCAGATACAGTTGATGAACTACTTCCAAAGATATGAAAACGCAACAGATGCAGGGGACAAGCTGAAGATAAAGTATCTGGGCAAGGTTGCAAATTGTTCGTATGTAGCTGACACTAGCAGCTTGGGTATGACTGCATCTACCTCATGTAAGATAGGGACAACTAAGAATACACAAATAGTTGTCTTTGCTGGTATGGATGGTGGAGATGCAGTTTGTAAGGTAGCAGATGTACCTTAGGGTTGCATTGGTGGTGTCATACCGAGAGTGAAAGGTCAGGTTCCTGGAGGCGTCAAATATGTTTAAATTAAAAGGCCAAAGAGGTCAGGGTTCCATTGAGTACTTAATGATTCTTGCAGCAGTGGTAGCTATAGCAGCTGTGGTGATTGCTATCATGATGGGGATTCTTGATACAAAAGGGCCAGTCATCAAGAGCCAGAAGGCAAGGTGTAGCACTAATGGAATAGAGTTGCCAAACTATAATGATTTTCCCCAAAATGCAACAGATGCGGCGAATGCTCTTTTGGTGAATTATGGTGGCAATCAGATGACATGTGATACTACTAGTGAGCATTTAGATAGCTTAAAGGCATCATGCGAGATAGGGAATCCAGACAAGCCTTTGATAACACTTGAGGTTAATGCCACGAACTGTAGATTCCTTGAGTAACCCTATGAGTATTGAAGCCCTTCGGGCTGATGATAGTAGATTGGTAGGTTGAACTCCCACCAAGAGAAGCGAGTTTCTTGATCATAATAGAAAATAACTGAGCCTTAGGTTGTTGCTATTAACTCATCTGGCTAGTAACGTTGACACCTAGGGTGCTATGGTAACCTATATTATACTGGCAGCTCCACCAGGGTAAACTATTTTATACCTCTTACCCGTAAGTTAGAACATGCCTTCAATGTTGGAGTTAGTTTCGGAGGAGAAATCTCAGTCATCTCTGGAATACTTATACTTAACAGCGTTTGCTGTTGGCATAGTGGCGGTTGTTGCAATACTTCTGAACGATATACTATCAATCCAGGAAAGGGCAAAGAACAAGGTCATTGCATATAAGGAAGACGTCTTTCGAATGATAAATGTAACCGGCTAGATTTAAATGAACATCTTTTTTATGGTTAGTGCGACTATTACAGTTGCTGGTTTATTGATTGCTAGTTATACAGACTTAAAGGAGCGATTAGTTTCTAACAAATTGAATTATTCCTTACTGCTGGCCGGCCTGCTTTTGTATGGAGTTGAATCCATGTATACTGGTTCTATACTGCCATTTGCCTATTCACTTGGTGGTGCAACTATAGCGTTTGTCTTCTCTTTGTTCCTTTACAAAGTTGGGGCCTGGGCTGGCGGTGATGTTAAATTATTCACCGCTTTAGGGGCGTTGCTGCCCATGGCGCCAGAGCACCTCATAGGTTCCAGAGTGCCAAGCTTCTATGCTAGCTACCCTTTATTCCCTTTTTTGATAGTTGAGGACAGTGTTTTAATTGCATTCCCTTTCATAATGGCATACATCTTCTGGAAAACTTTTAGGAAGAGGGCACTTAGGGATGATTTCAAGAAGATGGGTATAGGAGTTGTTGTAAAATCTCTTGTGCTGTCCGCGAACGCCTATGGTATCTTGGCTCTGTTGCCTCTCGCTGGTCTCCCCACCTGTTCATAAGTATTGTTCTTAATCCTCCTGGCTTTCCTGCCGAGGCAATTGTGGTATCCATCAGCAGTGATTTTGTTTGCTACTGGCTTGTTGTGTGGAAGCAACTTAACCGTGTTTATATCTCTTCTGGTTACTAGTATTTTTGGTTTCGGGTTCTTTGAAGCTATAACCCATGGGAGAAAGGCACTTCAGAAAAGGGTCCCCACAGGTAAGCTTAAGGAAGGCATGATTTCAGCTGAGTTGGTTTTTGTTGAGAACGGAAAACTAAAAAGGCTTTCTCGCTCATGGTTAGAGAGAATTCACCTTTTTGAGCCGCCGGGAACGATTGTGTCTGACCTAAGCGCAGCTGGATTAACGCCCGAGCAAATAAAAAAGCTTAAGGAGCTTAATGTCAAGAGTTTGTTAATCAAAGAATCAGTTCCGATGATACCAATACTTTTATTAGGATGTATTACATCATTAGTTCTTGGTGATTTGGTTTGGCTAATTATGGGCTTGTTGTGAACGCAAAGGGCCAGATAACCATAGAATATATACTTATAATAGTCATTGCTCTTGCGATTCTTGGCTCGGTTACATTCCCTGCAGTGAATGATATGACAGATGCCGCTAAGGATACTTCTATGGCGGTTTTGCTCGCCTCAGCTCAGCAGAGGATAATAAACACAGCAGAGGAAGTTTCAATGGCAAGTTGCGGCTCGTTCAAGAACATATACATCTACATACCCCCGAAGTACATACAAGCGCCGAATGTCTTATGGGATAAAGATTATGTATGGGGCAATTTCGCAAATTCAAGCGGAGATGTAAATTCCATAGGCAAGCTTGGTTTCCCGGATTACATAAAAATAACTGGGAGTTGTCCCTCTGCTGTGAACAACACCTTTAAGGTTACAATAACCAAGGACTGCACTAACTCGCGGCCGACGGCCTCTGGTGGGGTAGGGGTTGATGTTTGTACATGAGAAAGGGGCAAATTTCAGCTGAATATATACTCATCGCAATAATGATTTTAGGAAGCTCTTTTATTGCGTTTAAATACTTCCAGGCAGAGGGGTTCAATTTAGTTACAGATTCATTGTTGAAGACGAGTGTTGACTGGGAGCTTGCCAGCTCGGCTTTAGAGCACCCAAAGTGTGACATATTCCTTGGTGGTATATACGCTAATAGGACCAAATACACAAGCACGTTCCAGGTACAGGCGAGTAACTCAACGGGGGCAGACCCGTATTGCACCAGTGTGGTGCTAAGCCGCTCTGTGAGGAACAGGATACAAGGCTTGATTTCTTCAGCTCTTGGCTGTGACCCCTCTACAAATGGCTCATGTAAGGGCCATATATACACTATTGGCACCAGATAGCTGTTAGTTTAATATTCTTAAATTTCCACAAGGAAACTTATGGGGTTTAATTTTTTCAGGGATAGGATAAAAGAGCAAGGTGGGAGTGAAGCTGAATATATAATTCTAAGAACACAGCTGGCGACCCTAACCCTATTCATATTTGCGATTTTCACAGTATTCTCCCAGTCGTACATCCTACTCTCCGCTGTGGTCTTGCTGTTCTTGCTTAACGTTTACTCGGTTATCAAACAGCTGAAGACTAGGGACAAGCGTGCCTATGAGTACTTCTTCATCGGCTTGAATGTTTTGGGTGTTTTACTGGCAGCGTTCAACTTTGTCTTTCCGGGATTTCATCCCATATATGCTTTAGCTTATCTCGGAATTTTTTTCATATTCCTGATAGTCTTTCATGTGTTTTTCAAAAGGAACTTCACGTATGGGGAAGTTTTGGTTTCTGATGGCGAGTGGGCGGTTGTTAAGGCGCATTATGATTTGTGCTCCGGAGTGAAAAATGGCTTTTATGCTGTCAGGAGCAAGAAAGGTATAAAAAAGGGAAAAGAGGTAAAAATAAGCGTTAAAGGATTCTTAGGGGAGAGGAGAATGCCTTGGAAGGTAATAGGGTAGTATTTTGGGTATGTCTAATAGTTTCAGTTCTAGGTGTAGTCTTAGCTAGCTTAGGGGTTCCTAGAGAGGTGACTGCACTATCACCAGAGCTCGTTGGCCAGGATGTTGTTCTTATAGGAACCATAAACACTATTCGCATGCACAATGGCAATGCTTTTCTTTCAGTTAATGGATTCAGAGTGGTTATCTTCAGCAAGGATGCCCATAGGCTTGGTGTAACAAGTTTGACCACCGGAACCAGAGTGGCCCTCCTAGGTTCTGTTAGGGAATATCATGGCGAGATAGAGCTGGTTGTGAGGGATTTAGTTGATTGAGCTGGTTATTGCTATCTTGGCAGGTGTTTTGTGTGGTGTTTTGACTGGTTTGGTTCCAGGACTGCACATAAACACGTTCATACCCTTCCTCTTTTTGCTGAGGGGTAGCTGGCTGACTGGCTTCGTGCTTGGGGTTGTGGTATCTCATTCGCTGTTTGACTTCTTCCCAGCGATTTTTCTTGGTGTGCCCGAGGAGTCTACGGCATTATCCATACTCCCAGCGCATAAGATGGTTCTAAGGGGGAAGGCTCTAAAAGCGTTCCAACTTTCTTTGTTTGGTGGGCTGTTTTCTTCACTCTTCGCGGTTGCTTCGGTGCCTTTTTTAATTCCTTTAAGCAAGCTCGACTTGAGAATCCCTGTGCTGGCAGTACTGGTGGCCACCATTCTTTTTATGCTCCTGTCATCCAGCAGGAAGATTCTCACCGCGGCAATCTTTGTTCTTGCTGGTATACTCGGCCTAAATACCCTTGGTGAACCCAACTCATTCTTAGCGCTGTTCTCTGGCTTTTTTGGGGCAAGTACAATTATAAATTCCCTTATGTCAAATCCAGAAGTTCCAAAGCAGAAGTTAGTTGAGGCTAGGGTGCCTGCGTTCAAGCCAGTCTTCCTTGGTAGCCTTGCAGGGCTATTTTCAGGACTTACTCCAGGGATAAGTTCTTCAATATCAGGACTGGCTGTTAAGAAGCTTGGAAAGGTTAGTGATGAAGACTTTCTGGTGGTGTTGGGTGGCGCCAATACAGTTTATGCTTTCATGGCGATAGCTGCTATCTTTATCATAGGTAGGCCAAGAAGTGGTGCAGGGCTCCTGCTGGGTGATAGTGCTGGCATGTTCATGCTTGTTGGGGGGTTCCTCCTTGCTCTTGGCTTGGCTTCGTTCCTTGCGTGGAAGCTTGCTCCAATGGTTGTATTGGTTTTCAACACGCTGCCAACAAAGGGATTGAACATAGTAGCACTTGGCTTTCTGGTCGCGCTTACCCTCTGGTTTGGGGTTTTTCCCTTATTCATTGTGAGCACTTCTCTCGGGCTAGTTTGCTTGCTCTCTGGTGTTAGAAGGAATACATGCATGGCAAGTATTTTATTACCGGCGGTTCTATACTACCTTCCGTGAGTTTATGAAGATAAAAGAAGACACCTTGGATTTCATACTGGAGGCTTGCCGGAATACCTATCCAAACGAGTTCTTAGGTCTCCTCAGGGCAAAAGGAGGCACCATAACTGAGGTTTTGCTGATTCCAGGGAGCAAGTTTGAGCACACAAGCTCAACTTTAAGGAGGGATATGGTTCCATTGGACCCAACTATAGTCGGTTCAGTTCACTCGCACCCTGGCAGGCCGATACCCTCCAAAGCAGACCTTAACTTCTTCTCTAAGTTTGGGAAAATACATCTAATTGTGGGTTATCCTTTCACAAGGGATACCATTGCTGTGTTCGGCCCTGAACGGTTGGAAATAGTTAAATAGAACAATAGGTTAATAGTGATTAATGGAAAAGGCAATGTTGTCTCTGGACCTGTTAGTTAGCCTAATTGGTTTAGTTATGGTTGGAGGGGCATTGGCTTCTCTTGGCTTCATCCAGGCGGAGAGCGCGGTCTCGAATTCATTGCAGTTCAAGGCAGAGTCCATGGCAATGGCAGTAGGTTCTGCTATAAATAATTTTGATGCCATAAACCCAGAAACAGGCTCAAACTTGACACTTAACCTATCCGACCCTGAGCCAATTTCAAGCAATACCTTGTCTTCGGGCTGGCCGCCAGTCGGCAGGGTCAGCTTTGACTCCTGTAAGGTCAGCTTCGAATCCTCTGGTTCAGCACGGTTTGTCGTAGTGAATATCAGTTTTTACAGGTGGGATTCCAACATGGAAGAGTCCGTGGTTGGAAAATATCCAATTGTGAATACAGTTCAGGTTATTGGTGGGACAAATCCAATGAACTGCAATGGGACCATATTTGTTAATAAAGATATGAACGTGAGGTTGTATGACTATTAAAGTTTGCAAAACAAATGAGAGGGCACAAGTCATCTCAACAGATTTGCTGGTGTCTTTGATAGTTGTTACGTTGGCTATGGGTTTGAGTGTACAGGCACTCGGGGAGCATTACAGGCAGGCCGCGTCCACATTTGAGGGTGCGAAGATGCACCAGATAGCCTTGGATGCAGCGGCAATAAACTATTACAAGGGCATGGATGGTGAGGCAGCCGGTTACGATGGCTTGGATGTTTCAGCTGAGAAACTGGGCTACACCTTAGCTGACCATCAGGCCCCCTTATCAAGTTCATGTGTTGTTAGTTCACGTGGAACAGGTGCCCACCCCACTGTGGTTTACGTTTGCAGGTGATGATTTGAGGAAAGGAATTTTCTTTTCAATGGAGGCTACCTACCTGTTGATTGCTACGTTCGTGGTAGTTGAGGCCATGATTATGTTCCTCCCAAATGTAAACCAGCCAAACTATGACATGATTTCAGCTCTTAAGGTGGCACATGACATGGGGCAGAACAACACTTCTTCACCACCGGAAATATCACCAGCTCTCAAAAGCAACTACGATTTTGGTGTTGCATGTGGAAACAGAAACGACACCATCAAGATTGCGTACTATGATTATGGGGCTGCAACAGACGAGAGGGTGTGCACAAAATGAGGAAAGGGTTTATAATATCGTCAGCAGTGATGGTCTTTGTATTTGCAGTGATGGTAGCCCTTTTCATGTTTGTCCTGAGCGAGAATGAACTTCATAATACAGCCATGACTGGTCTTGCAGTTGAGAAAACCCGTTGGATATCCGATGCTGATGATTATTTTTGTAAGAAAGATATTACCGATACTTCAGATTGGGATGTCAATGATTACAACTCCTTTTCAGATAAGGGCCCGACAGAGTATCTAAACGTATTTAAAGATGCCTATTCTAGAAATGGAAACAAATCTCACTTCGTTCCTTTCGCCACGTCAGGTTCCCTATCTTTTGACTTTTTTGAACCTTATGGTGGATTTCAAGTCAATTATGTCCATGACAACCCTCCCCATATAGCTCTCGTAGACCCTAAACCAGGTGACGTTATTGAGATATCTGCAACCAGCCATCCCGATGGATTATATGATTTCAACTACGATGTATGCGATGCAGAGTCACCAATTTCAGATTTGAGGTTTTGGATTTATTATCGCCCCAACTCTGGAGGAAGTTGGACGCCTGTAGTAGACGAGTCTGGCAATAGGATAGCTAACGTCCCATGGACCAACTCACAGTCTTTCAAAGTTAACTTGAGTGAAACTCCCGGAGTTACAGGCGATAGGTGGTGTTTCAAAATAGTTGTTCAGGACCCCTATGGATTGAACAACACAGAGAATGCAACTAGCTGTTATGTGAATGTTTCTACTAGTGGTTGCAAGAGCGCTGCTGATTGCGATGATGGCAACGAATGCACAACAGATACCTGCAATACTGCTGATGGAACATGTTCACATTCACCAGAACTTGACAATACTCCATGTAGTGGAGGTATATGTTGTAGTGGAAGCTGCACCACACCCACATGCTACAGCAACTCTGAGTGCGATTCTGGCAATCCAGACACTTACTGCTATCAATCAGTGTGCAATAATGCTGGTAAGTGTAATGCAGACTGTTCATATTCCCCAATAAATCGTTGTGGTGACGGAGTCAAAAACTGTGGAGAAGCATGTGATCCTAATGCCAGCCCAACAGGTTGTCTTTTAGGGACTTGCACACCTGACTGTACCTGTATTGACCCTTGTGAAGGAGCCACATGCTCATGGGGACTACCTTACAAGTGTACTAGATGCCCAGATGGTTCTATTGAGGGTTGGTGCTGTCATAGTGCCTCAGGAGTAGAGACTTGTAGCTTCAACGCTTGCCATTAATGTGCGTCTTAAAATGTTTTTCTTTCTCGGATTTCTTCATGAGCAGTGCAGTTTTGTTTAGATTACGCCGACTGATTGTCATTACTTTTCTTATTACTTTATCAACTCCAGAACCATATTGCGCGGCTTTTTTGGGTCTCCAGGCAACTTCCTTGGGAACGCCCAGCTCCAGAGCGATTTCTCTTAAAACAAGTTTCTTAACAGGTGGCTCCAGTTTTATCTTCCTCTCAGCGGGGATTCCAAGCGAAACGGCAATAACTTTCTCATCAAGGAATGGCACGCGAAGGCCTTTGTTGAACGCCTTGGCCACCGCCGTGTCGCGGGTGATGTCCCTTTCCCACATACTCTTCAAGCCTTTGACTATCTCTTCTTCAACGGTTCTGTATCCTCCTTGCCTTAGCGCGTTCTCATGCCTATGGTAGCCAGCGAATAACTCTTCCGTCCCCAATCCAGAGAAAAATACCTTTTCCTTAGCCTCGCGCATGCAGAAGTAAAATGGTGTCGCAACACCAACTTTCATAATATTTGGACCAACAAGTTTGACGATTTTGGGAAGCTCCTGCTCAAGCTCTTCTTTTGTTATTATTATGGTTTTTAGGTTTAGACCAAGTTCCTTTGCAACACGCTTGGACCACTCTAAATCCTGACTACCTTGAATTCCAGCACAGTAGCAGTGCAGGTTAAGGCGGTCGCGTAGCAGCACTGCCAGCAGCGTGGAATCAACCCCGCCAGAGAAAAGCAGGCCGGCTTCTTTAAGGCCTTTACAGTTTTTGTCGATGGATGCGACTATTGATTTTTTAAGTTCTCCCTTCCCTCCTTTAGCTGGCTTTGGTGGGTTATCCAGCAAGTAGTGCAACTCTTCAGCTATCATTTCTTCCCGCGTTTTCTCTTAGGTTTGCGCGCTTTCTCTATTGGCTTTATCCCATGTTTTATTTCATCCAGTGTTCTCCTGAGGACTATGACTTCAGAAATGCTTGCAACATCATCCATCTTAATTTCATCTTTTTTGCGGGCCAGGATACGCATAACGCCTTTAGGCATAACTAGTATTCTAGTTACCTCGCCCCTTTCACCAATGTCAACATCCTCGACGACGCCAATAGTAGTTCCATCTCGGTCTATTACCTCTTTGCCTCGAATTTCCTTCCTGAATAGCATAAGGTATTTATGACATAGCAATATAAAAATTAATTGTGTTTGTATGGTTAGTCACAAATCTCTTGATGGGCTTGTGAGGGCAATCAATGAGAGAGGGTTTGAGGAAGTCCTAGGGGAACAGAAGGTTCCGGACCTTGAGAAAATCGTTAAGCAGGCCATGCGCTTGGGAACTACCCGTAATAGTGGAGGAACTTACGAGCGAGTTGATAAGAAAAGAACTCTTGATGTTGGGGATTTGGATGAGATGTACTTGAAGGTTGGCTTGCTCCACGATGTGGTTGCGGAGCTGTTGTCCAGGCACGAAGGCAGGCAGCCGAAGGACGAGAAAGTGCTAACAACTCTCAGGAAGCTCGATGAGGGCTTAAGTTCGAAGAAGGAGAGTATAAAACGGTTGTACCCTTCTGCTGGAAAGCTCAAGATAAACACCATAAAACAGCTTAGGGAATTAGCGAATGAGGGCTACATACCAGAGGAGTTGCACAGTAACATACCAGTATCTGACCTCAGGGATATGTTAATGGAAGTTACCCGTTCGCCAGAGCCAGCTCTCGTATCAGATAAGTTCCACCATAGCGAATGGCCGAAAGATATGGACAAAGAGAGAGCGCTTAGGATATGTTCTGATATAGGCATGCTCAAAAAACTTTATGAAGGCAAGATTAACTACCTCAAAAAATACTCTCCAGATGTCTCAAAGCCTTTTATTGACTTGATGAAGAGGGATTTAGGGACACTTGAATCAGTGAAAAAGAGGGTTGAAAAGAGATACCTTCATGGCAGTTTTGGCCGAAGAATGGTAGAGCTAAAATGAGTAGTAATACTCACCCTCTTGCTTTTGCTCTATGTCCTTCTGGCTTTTCGGCTTGTTCGCGCGTGGCCTTCCTGTTTCCGGGTCTCTCCTGTATGTGATTTCCATTTTTTTCAGGAATTTGTTCATGCCGGAGTGCATCGATTCCGGCGAATGAGCTCTACCTTCCTTCCCCGGCACTCCTTCAAAAACCATCAATCTGTTTGAAACATAGTCCTGGAAAACTATATCATGGTCAACAACCATTGTGGCGCTTCTTCGCTTCTCAGTGATTTTCTTTGTGATTTCAGCGAAGCGTATCCTCTGCTCAACATCAAGGAAGGCGCTTGGCTCATCCAGGAGGTAAAGGTCAGCGTCACGCGAAAGTGCCAGTGCGACAGCAACTCGCTGTATCTCCCCACCACTCAGTTCGTTGACGTTCTTATCATACAAGTCTATAATCTCTTTCTTCAGGAAGTACTCGAACAGCTCTTTGTTCATCTCTGTTTTCGTGATTAGCTGTTTCACAGTCCCATCAAAATCAGCACTTACATATTGCGGCTTGTAGGATATCTTGTATGTGTCTTTTATCTCCCCTTCTGTAGGTTTCTCAACCCCAGCCAGAACCCTCATAAACGTAGACTTGCCTATTGCATTTGGCCCAACTATACCAATGACCTCCCCTTCCACAAGCTCTCCCCCATCTACCTTCAACACAAACCCCTCATATTTTTTGATGAATTTCGGGATGGTAGCGTAGGGCTTGCCTTTCCATTCCTCTGCTGGTGGCTTTAGCTCAAATTTCATGGCGTGGTCTCTAAATCTCATATTCTCTGCTCTTAGATAACCTTCCAAGAACTCATTGATGCCAACCCTGACACTCTTTAAGGAGGAGACTATGCCATAAACACCGCCCTTGCCATACATTACGTGCACGTAATCGCTTAGGTAGTCAAGTACAGCCAGGTCATGTTCAACGAGTATAACTTTTCTATTCTCGGATAATTTCCTTATGACTTTGGCGATGGATAACCTCTGCCTGGCATCGAGATAGCTGCTTGGTTCATCAAAGAAGTACAAATCAGCCTTTTTCTGGAGTGTTGCTGCGATAGCCACTCTTTGCAGTTCCCCACCGCTTATATCACTTATATCTCTGTCCAGAATTTCATCCAGTTCAAGTGGCGCTAAATCCACATTCCTCTCGTGTGTTTCTTCAAGCAGCCCTTTGACTGTGCCATTGAAGTTTTTCTGTATCAAGTCAACATTCTGCGGCTTGAAGGCAACTCTTAGCTCTCCCTTGCTGAGCGCCTCAAGATGAGTTTGTATCTCTTGACCTCTAAACAGTTCTATGAGCTCATCCCAGGATACCTTTTTGTTTGGGTTTCCTAGGTTTGGGACCAGCCTGCCAGCAACTATCGACATAACAGTAGTCTTACCTATCCCGTTTGGTCCAATGATACCAACCACTCCTTTTTTTGGCACGGGCAGGCCGAAAACCCTAAAAGCATTCACACCGAAAGTGTGAATAGGTTTACCCAGTTCTTCTGGGAGATTGACTATTGAGATTGCATGGAATGGGCACTTCTTGACGCATATGCCGCAGCCGGTGCATAAAGTTTCAGATATGACTGGTCTGCCCTGCTCGTCTTTGGTTATGGTTTCATCACCCATTCGGACTCCAGGGCAGTATTTTATGCATTCATATGCACAGCGTTTTGGCTGGCATTTGTCCCTGTCTATAACTGCTACCCTCATGAAGACATCACAAAATCCTTAGGTTTTAACCTTAGAGTTAGTAACTTATTTAAATAAATGGACGTTATTAAGTGTTATGGGTGCTAAACATGAAAAAATTATTCTTCCTGCTGTTCATGCTTTCAACTGCAGTGGCGCTGTCGTGCTCCTTTAACGATACGTCACTAAAGTACTCTTTCAATGAGGTTTCATTCAAAGTTGATGGGGCTGGCAGTTTTACACTGGATGCCTCTTTCAATATCCTGCCTGATGCCAACCTGACCAGAGTTTATCTAATCAGCGCGAACAAAAATATGTTTGTAAGTTATTCCAGCATGCCGATTTATTTCGATGGAAATGGTTATTTCATATATCTTAACGAAAGCGGGAATATTACAGTTAGAGGCAGAATCGACTACGCGCGTTCAACCAAGATAACCTTCCCGTCGCCAATAATGCGCTTGAAGATTGCTACCCCAACATATTCAGGTGAGTTCTATTCGGTGATAGGAAAGGAAATAACACTTAACAAATATCAAGCCGAGCCAGAGGAGCAAAGGATTACTCCCACCTACAACATCTTTATAGGGAGGCACAATTCTGATTTTGCTTATACCCTTGACTTAAGTGTCGTAACACAGGAAATCAAATTGCCTTTGTACAACAATGAAATCATAGATTCAGTTTCGGGTGTCGAGAACCATAAGATTTCTGGCAATACTCTCATACTTTACCCAAACAAAAATAGGGTAACCGTTTATGGGCACTTCCCTGGCAACCTGACCTTTTTCAAGCCTGGATTATCCCTACCAGGTTATGTTACAATCCAGTACCCAGGTGAGCTGGAGGTGAAAGTTTCCACCAGTGCAACTCAGGTGGATGAATCCAAAGTGTCTGGCATAGAGGTAAGATATGCCAACAGACGTTCCTACGAAGTTTACCCATCACACACCTTCTCAATCACAGCGGCAAAACTTGAAACCTTCCCCAGCTTGGTATTCGCTGTTGACAATGTTAACAACAAGCTCTCAATATCAGAGAATGGTGTTATCCTTCAGAACACGAAGGTCTACTTTGATAATACAGGGCTGGATTATGTTTCTCTGTACGCGACAGATTTGAAGCCGCTTTATGCAGGCATCAATGGCGCGCCTACTTTCCTGACGAAGAAGGGGGACGATATGTATTTTGCAGTGCAGAAAAGGAGAAACCAGAACCTTGAGCTGATTACACTTGATAAGAAGCCGGATTTAGGCTTGTTCAGCATGATTGATTTCGATGTTCCTAAAATCGACTATCCTATAACAACTTTCTCGAATACTATATACTATCCAAAAGACTACCAGCTTGTATACTCCTCAGAGGGCATGCACTTCAACTGGGAGTCCTGGCTGGTCCTTCTTGTTGTCTTTACAGGAGTGTTGTACATTGTGATACCAGGAAAGACAAAGAAGAGGAGGCTCATTTTATCCTTCCTAGCAACACTTGCGTTGATAGCACTGGCTGAAGCGTCAGGCGTGTTTATCTTCTTTGGCATAATAGGATACGCCTATGCCCTGGCTAAGAAATACAAGGACCAGGTTAACAAGAGCAAGAAAGTACTTGCCATAGTGCTTCTCTTGATTGGGGCGCTGGCTGCAGTTGTGGTAGTCTTAGCGCTGGCTGGAACATTCCTAGCAGGATTTGCTTCACCAAGGTATTCTGCTCCTGCCATGGTGAATGAAGGGATATCAAGGGCAGCAGTTGCGAAGGACCTTGCGGTTGAAAAGGCATCTCCAACAGCAGAGATGGGGCTTGTGACTAAGCCTGAGATATTGCCTGTAAAGATTAGCCTGCCAACGTACTCAAAAAGCCTTTCGATAACTTCAAAAATGGTGACCAAGGATAAGCCGTTGCATGTTAGCTTGCTTTTGGTTAAAGGCTGGCTGGTAAAGCTGATATGGTTGCTGGTTGGGAGTCTGCTCATCGTCATTGCCTGGTGGAAGGCTGCAAGGAGCAGCTAAATCCAGCAAGTTTTTTTAGCGCGGGAGCCTTAATAGATGCATGAAGGTTTTGAAAAAGGATTTAAGGCAGGGTCTGGTTGTAGTGGTACCAGAGTCGCTGGATGACCTCTGGGTGTTAGATAAAGTTCTAGAGAAAGGCGATTTGGTCAGTGCAAAGACTACACGTAAGTTTGTCAGTGACAGCGGAAAGACAGATAGAAAAGAAATCAAAGTCAAACTTACTCTTGAGGACATACAGTTCAAGTCATCACCGGGGAGGCTTCACCTGCTTGGAACCATAGTTGAGGGCTATCCGGAGAAGTTTGTTAGCATAGGGTCACACCATTCGTTTGAAGTTGAGCCCGGCGTGTCCATAGGCGTGCAAAAGGAATGGAAGAGATACCAGCTTGAAAAGATTGATGAGGCGGTTAGGGCGACCAGGAAGCCAAATATCGTGCTGGTTGCCATGGATGACGACGAGGCTGAGATAGCCCTGCTTTCGCATTTTAACATCAGGACAAAAGCTACCATCCAATCAGGTAAATCTGGCAAACAATTCAAAAGCGAGGACAAAAAAGGCAGTTACTTCTCGGAAATCGCGAATATACTGAAGGAAACTGGGGTTAACAAGTTTATAGTTGCCGGCCCTGGTTTTGCAAAAGACGAGTTTAAGAAATATTGTAGCGAGAAGTTCCCAGAATTGGCATCACAGATGCTGGTTGAAGGCATTGGTCATACTGGCTCTACAGGCATTCAGGAAATCTTAAAACGGGGTATAGCTGACAAAGTGGCGAATGAGTCAAGGCTGGCAAGCGAAGCAGCCCTTGTGGAGGAAGTCTTGACTGAACTCGCGCAGGATGGGCCCGTAACTTATGGGCATAAGGAAGTCGAGAAGGCTATTTCCTACAAAGCTGTCAGCAAGCTGATTTTGACAGACAAGTTCTTCCAGGAGAACAGGGATTCAGTTGAAGCCATGCTAAACAAGGCTAGCAAGACGAGAGCAGAAGTGCATATAATCAATAGCGAGCAGGAGGCAGGGAAAAAACTTGATTCCCTTGGCGGGATAGTGGCTCTCCTTCGTTTTAAAGTTGATAGTTAGCTGTTGCAACCTAACATATGTGGAAATCATGCCAGTTAGGTTCAAAATAGCGGGTTAGTTATTGCTGTTGTAATCTAACCCCAGAACCCAGGTTTCTTTGGTTTTTGGGATTTGAAGCCACCAGGTTTAGAGGTATTCCAGTTTTTGGTGGTGCCTGCTGTTTTGACAGCTTTCCATACTATCATGATAATGACTATGAAGATGATTAATGGGATGAGCAGAGGGAGGAGCATAAACAGTATGGAGAATAGGATGAGGAATATGATTGACCCAGCGTCTGCGTCTTTACTTGGTCTACGTGCTCCAACCGCGCCGGATTTCGTTGCTGGTTCCACTTTAACTTCCGACCAGTCTACGTGACAGCCCATCAGGTCCAACTTTCTATAATCATAAATACCAGGTGAAGAAGCATTTAAGAATTTGCCTGTTGCATAGCAGTCATCTATCTCTACCCTAACCAGCCTAACTTCTCTGGTTTCGGATGGGAGGTATGCAGTGTAATCACACACTCTACCACTCTTACATTCTATGGAACCTAGTGGGTGTGTTTTTTCCCCACCCCAAACGTTTATCTTAACCTTGGCTCTGCTGTTGTAAACCCTTGATGGTGGCTGGCTGTTGGATATGCCTTTTATCTCACTGAATGGTATAACCTCATTGTACTCCTCTGGCACTGAAACGTTGACTTTAACCGTTAGTTTGATTTGGCTAGAAGTGTTAAATTTAGCGTTAACCTCGTGAACGTGTGTTTCTTGCCCATAACAACAGTCAACTTTGGTGCAATTTTCGTTGTATGGACCTGGTGCAGAATAGCCAATGCCGTTATCACATACATCATAATAAAACCCGCCAGTCGAGTTGTAGAGAGAGCTGGCTAGCGGAACAATCAAAAGGACAAGCAGAAGAGACAAAGCTCTTTTTTCCATGTTTAGAGATACTTCTTTTTGGTATTTAACTCTTGCCAAGGATTTTCGCCCTGCCATCATCAAGCTTTATCCTTCCGTCTGCGAACCAGTTGATTGCTTTTAGGATTATCTCCTGCTCAGCTGCTTGCACCTTAGGTTTGAGAGTTTCAACGGTTTCATCTTCACTGATTGGAACGCATTTTTGGGCGATTATTGGCCCAGAGTCGACTTCTTCCGTTACAAAATGAAGTGTGCAGCCAGTGACTTTGCAGCCGAAGTCAAGCACGGCCTGGTGCACATCCTTATCCATGGCTCCACCAAAGGCAGGCAACAGGCTTGGGTGGATATTCATGGCTTTCCCATACCACTTTTTCACGAACCAGCCCGATATTATCTTCATGTAGCCAATGAGTAGCACCAGCTCAACACCATGCTTCTCAAGCTCTGCATCCACCTCCCGGTCAAACTCTTCGCGCGTCTTTCCCTTTGGATTTATGAAGACTGACAGTATACCCTGCTTACTGGCACGCTCCAGTATATACGCGTTTTCTTTGTTGCTTATCACCACAGCTACTTCGGCGTCCAGTTTTTTGTTCTTTGTGGCATCTATTATGGCTTGCAGGTCTGTGCCGCTGGTTGAGCCAAGCACCCCCAGTTTAATCATGGTTGTTCGCCCTCCAGTTCTTGCTTCTCCTCGCGCATTCAACTGTATTTTTCAGCAGCATAGCCACAGTCATTGGCCCCACGCCACCAGGAACAGGCGTTATGGCAGATACTTTCTCATTAACTGCATCAAACACGACATCACCCAGAAGCTCACCACCTACTTTTGTGATTCCGATATCCACGACTATCGCGCCATCTTTAACCATATCAGCGGTTATTAGCCCCGGCTTGCCAACTGCACTTATCAAAACGTCTGCTTCTTTGGTATGTTTGGACAGGTTTTGCGTCTTGATATGGCACACAGTAACTGTGGACCATTCCTTTAACAGCAGTAGTGCCATGGGCTTTCCAACTATCGCACTGTGCCCAACTACAACAGCGTTTTTCCCATCTAAGCTTATGTTATAATATTTCAGCAGTTCAATAACACCTGAGGGGGTGCATGGTGCTATGCCTGCTCTTTCCGTAACCAGCCTGCCTAAGTTCAATGGGTGAAGCCCCTCAACATCCTTGGAGGGGTAAACAAATTCTGTAATCCCATTAGCATCAAGGTGAGCTGGGAGCGGAAGCTGTATAAGAATTGCGTGGATGTCTTTCTCCCTGTTGAGTTCCTCTATAGTTGATATCAGGACAGACCTTTTTGCATCTATAGGTAGCTCTCTGGTTATGGTGTTTATACCAACCCTTTTACAGGCCTTATCTTTTGCCTGAACATAGACTTTTGATGCTGGGTCTTCACCAACAATAATCGTGGCCAGAGTTGGAGTGAAATCTAGCTTGTCGATTTCCTGCTTTACACGTTCCTCAATCAACTTGGCTGGTTTCCTGCCATCAAGAATCAACCCTGCACCTCCATATCAGGATAAAGCGGAAACTTTGAGCAAAGTTCCTTTACATCTTCCCTTATGCCTGCTTTTACAAGGGAATTCTCTGGATTATCAAGCGCTTTGACTATGAGCTCAGCTAGGTACTCCATTTCGCTTTCTTCCATCCCTCTGCTTGTAAGGGCTGGCGTGCCTAGCCGTATACCACTTGGGTCAAATGGTTTCCTTGGGTCAAATGGAATCATATTCTTGTTTACAGTTATGCCAACTTCCTCAAGCAACTCTTCTGCCTGCTTTCCTGAGAGCCCTTTTGAGGTCACATCTGCAAGCACCAGATGATTGTCAGTTCCACCAGTGATTATATCCAATCCATTCTCCATCAACCTATCAGCAAGCACTTTACAGTTCTTAACTATCTGTTTGGCGTACTTCTTGAAGTCTTCTCCCATGGCCTCCTTGAAACATATGGCCTTTCCAGCAATTACATGCTCATGTGGCCCTCCTTGGAGTGAGGGGAATACTGCATGGTCTATAGCTTTTGCATATTCCCTCTTTGACAGTATCAATCCACCTCTTGGCCCCCTCAATGTTTTGTGTGTGGTTGAGGTAACAACATCAGCATGTGGAAACGCGTTTGGGTGAACGCCACCAGCTATCAACCCTGCTATGTGAGCCATGTCCACTAATAAATATGCTTCTGCCTCCTGAGCTATCTCTCCAAAGGCTTTGAAGTCGTACTTTCTTGGGTATGCTGTGGCACCAGCGATAATTAGCTTCGGTTTCTCCTGTAGCGCAATCTTCTTAACCTCATCATAATCTATTAGATGGCTCTCTTTGTCTACACCATAGTGAACAGCTTTGTAGTACTTTGAGGAGAAACTCACTCTATGGCCATGCGTTAGGTGCCCACCGTGTGCAAGGCTCATACCCATTATTTTATCCCCTGGCTCGAGGAGCGCGTAATAGACAGCCATGTTTGCAGGGCTCCCTGAGTATGGCTGAACATTGGCATGTTCGGCACCAAATAGTTGCTTTGCCCTTTCTATTGCCAGGTTTTCAACAGCGTCTACAAATTCCTGCCCGCCGTAATACCTTTTACCTGGATAACCTTCGGAGTATTTTGAGTTGAATATGGAGGCCATCGCCTTGAGCACTGCAGTGCTGCAGTAATTCTCTGAGGGAATCATCTCCAGTGTACTCCTCTGTCTCTCAAGTTCACCGTGTATTGCATCAAAAACTTCCCGGTCAGCTTTTTTTATCTCATTGTAATCCATCCAGTTACCCCCATATTTTTTAAGAATGAGATTGTTTAAAACGGTTTCTAAGGCCTAGGCAAAACTTTAATATTCATATAAGCCCTAACTAAAAGCATGCCCGAGAAAGAAGTCAGCAAGATGAATTTTGATGAGTTTGAGGAGCATATAAAGAAGCTAAGTCCAGGGAAGCGTGGTTTCAAGAAACGTGCGTTTAATCATTTTGATGAACTTTTTGAGAAAAAATTTGGGTTTAAAGACAGCGAGCACAGGAAGAAAGTAATTCACCAAATATTGGATAGGCTTAATGTTGGGGATTCCCTGTACACAGCTATGAACGAAACTGCTGTTGTTCCACTTTCTTTGAAGGAAAAAGAGCTCAAGTATTACGGCAATATCGAAAGAGATTGGGTTGGAGAGCATATAGAAAGGATAAGATTCTCAAAAGACGGGATAGTGAAATATCCTAGGGAATCGCTGAGAGAAGCTTACACGCCAGCAGAACTCAAAAAACAAATCAAAGCATATCTCGATACAAGTGCAGGTCCAGAGCACGGATATCATATAGAAGATACTATGGCAAAGGCATTGGCAAGCTTGGCATGTGAAGGAATAACAACAAGTTTTGATGAATTGAAGCATTACCTAAATGTCCCAGGGGTACCACAGGAAAGCAGAAAGAAAATTGAAAAATGGCTTGAAACGTCTAGGTATCACAGGGAAGCAGAGTCATTGAGAGGACGGAGAGAAGCAAGGTCACATTCCAGGGGGAGCAGGCAATAGTTATTTAACCCATAGATTATAAATTAATAAGATTCTCTAGGTAATATTTATGTGTGGTATAATCGGAATTAGTGACGGGGATTCAACACAGGTTTATGCTGGTCTATATGCACTGCAGCATCGTGGGCAGGACAGCTGTGGCATATTAACTTATGATAAAGAGGAGTTCTACCTTAAGAAGGCGCCAGGCCTAGTTACCGAGGCTTTCACGGAGAATAGCTTGCGGGAACTTAAGGGCAACATGGGGATTGGCCAGGTTAGGTACCCTACTGTAGGCGGTGATTTCTCGAGGGATGCGCAACCATTCTTTTCAACATCGCCAGTTAGCATTGGTATAGCCCACAATGGAAACATAGCTAACTATGCGAAGATACGGAAAAAGGTTGGTAAACTAACTTCGTGGTGCGATGTTGAAGTTATCCTAAATATCCTGGCAAATGAGTTATCAGCAGAGAAGGACATTTTTGCTGCAGTTGCCAGTGTTATGAGCCAGGTTAACGGCGCTTATTCTGTGGTTAGCATTGTGGACAAGGTAGGCATGGTTGTTTTCAGGGACCCATTCGCAATAAGGCCTCTGGTTGAGGGTGAGGGCGTGTTCGCCTCAGAGAGTGTCGCGCTTGATATAATTGGCAAGAAGCTTGAGGGCGATGTCAAACCAGGCGAGTGTATAGTGATAAACGATGGTTCTGTTGAGAGGAGAAGGCTGGTTAAGGAGAAACCAAGGCATTGCATGTTTGAGTATGTTTATTTTAGCAGGCCTGATTCCATAGTTGAGGGCAAGAGTGTTTATGAGGTAAGGGTAAACATGGGTAGGGAGCTTGCCAAGAAGTGGGATAAAGATGCAGATGTTGTTGTTCCTGTCCCGGATACTGCAAGGGCCGCTGCTTTTGGATTCTCTGAGGAAACTGGAATACCCTATAGGGAAGGTTTGATAAAGAACAGGTATGTTGGGAGGACTTTTATAATGCCAAGCCAGTCAAGCAGGGAGAATGCCGTTAGGATAAAATTAAACCCGATAAAAAACGTCCTGAAAGGGAAAAAGGTAGTTCTGGTGGAGGATTCTGTTGTAAGAGGCACTACATCAAAGAACCTGATAGACCTTGTGAGGAGTGCAGGCGCAAAGGAGGTGCACTTTGCAGTTTCCTGCCCGCCAATCCGTTGGCCATGTTTCTACGGGATAGACATGACGCGCAAGGGAGAACTGTTCGCAGCTAATGTTGAAGACGCTGAAAAAGAACTAGCTAAAAAGATAGGTGCAGACTCAGTGATTTACCAAACACTGGATGGCCTGAAGAAGGCGATAGGCATACCAAACCTTTGCACTGCCTGTATCGATGGGAACTACCCAACGGATGTTTCGTTCCTGCTGAATAATCATAAGGAGGGCAAGCGACCTTACGAGGAGGACTAAATGAGGGCTTTGTTAGTCGGGAACGGTGCGAGAGAGCACTCAATTGCGGAAGCTCTTGCAAGAGACAGCGATGTTTATGCTTTTATGAAGGCAAAGAACCCAGGGATTGCACGAATAGCAAAGGAGCATACTTTGGGTGACTTAAATGACAATTCAGCCATAGCTAGCTTTGCAGAGGAAGTCAATCCTGATTTTGTGATAGTCGGTCCGGAAAATCCACTTGCAAATGGGGTTACGGATGTATTAGAAGAGAAAGGTTTTAAGGTGGTTGGCCCGGACAAGCAGCTTGCAAAGCTTGAGTCAGACAAAAGCTTCACCCGCGAGTTCATGAAAAGGCAGAATGTCTTTGGCGCGCCTGATTTTCAGGTCTGCAGGTCGTATGATGAAGCAGTCGATGCTATAGACCGCATACAGAATGTGGTTGTCAAGGCAGCTGGTCTTGTTGGCGGGAAGGGAGTTAAGGTTCTTGGTGACCAATTGAAGAGCCTGGATGAAGCAAAGGCTTATGCAAAAGATGTGCTTGACTGCAAAATCGGCCCAATTCCACGTGTTGTCATAGAAGAGAAGTTAGAGGGTGAGGAGTTTTCACTACAGGCTTTTGTGGATGGGAAGCACGTCATACCAATGCCACTAGCTCAGGACCACAAGCGCGCATACGACGATGATAAAGGTCCAATGACCGGTGGTATGGGCTCTTATTCGGATTCAGACCACCTATTGCCGTTTGTTACTGAGGAAGACAGGGCGAAGGCTTTAAGGATAATGCAGGAGACAGTTGAGGCGCTGTATAAGGAAACTTGGAAGTATTACAAAGGCGTTCTGTATGGTGGATTCATGCTAACAGCTGATGGGCCGCGGCTGCTTGAATACAATGTTCGTTTCGGTGACCCAGAGGCAATGAACGTGCTCCCAATAATGGAAAACCCGCTTACGGAAGTCTGCCAGCAAATAGTGGATGGGACTTTAACCAGTGTTGATTTTCAGGAAAAGGCAACTGTCTGCAAATATGTGGTGCCAAAAGGCTACCCAACAAGCCCTGTTGGCGGAGCTAAGATAGAGGTTACACCAGTGGAAGGTGTCCGGACTTATTATTCCTCGGTTGATGAGCGCGAGGATGGCCTCTATATGACTTCATCACGCGCTGTCGCCTTTCTGGGAATAGCCGATATGATTGAGGAAGCTGAAAAGCAAGCCAGGCGCGCACTTTCAGGAGTTAGCGGGCCCGTGTTCTACAGGGATGACATAGGGACGCGCGAGCTTATACAAAAGCGCATTGAGCATATGCAGAAGTTAAGGTCAGCTGGTACAGCAGCCCAGCAGGCTACAGATTCAACCCCATCGGAGACCAAGTCAGTTTCTCAGCAACCAACAAGCAAAATCAATACAGAAGAGCTATGATAGCAACTGCACAACTTAGCTTTGTAGATGGTGTGTTAATGGCTGATTGATGGTTTGCTACATAACGCCGTACTCATCCTGTGAAATTCTCCGTCCACTCTGGCTCACCGGGCGGGCTGGTTTTCAGGAGGTCGCGCCACTTCTCGTCTGTTAACCTTTCCTCCATTGGATGCTTGAATTCATAGTAGCTGAACGCAGGCCCAGCTCCCATAAGGACGCGCCCGTCCGGAACCTTATATGCAACCACGATGAGCTTGACATACCCAACTCCCTCCTCAAGCACATTCCCACTGTTAGTGTCTGTATGCACATCTGCAACTATGGTGGTTTTTTTGGCTTTTTCATCAACATCACTTATAACTCCATTCAACTCTTTGCCAAAATTGTTGATGAAGTTGTAATCTTCCTCAGTGAGCTCTTCGTTGTTCAGTTCCTTATCTGAGATGTTCTCGAGCTTCTCCAGTACTGTTTCAAGGTTTTTCAGTCTACTCTTGGAGTTCTCATCTAGTACGCCCCTCTCATCAAGACCTTTGTTGGTCATTCGCGTGAGCGCTAACAGCCTCGCGTAAAACTCTGGAACTGGCTCAACATACCCAACGACATTTTTTGGTTTTGGAGGTGGCATACTCATCGCTATCGGTGTGTAACTTTGCTTTGCATAAAGGATAGTATCATGCCTCAACTCTGTCCATGAGGCTAGCGCTGTTGTCAGTTCCTTATCCTGCCACGCTTTGGTTTGCATGAAGGTTGGGTATCCATCACCGTATTCTTTGAGGAGTGGCTTTAAGGAATACAACCATGCCCAATATAAGTTCTTCTGCCACTGACTTTCATTAAGCGAGTCAAACTCATTTTTAAGTTTCTCGTGTTGAACTGTGTAGTTTACATAGTTGGAGTCATCAAGTTCACCAAGCAACTCTTTTGCTCTTTTGGAGCCAAGTATACCCATCACGTCAAGACCTCTTGGGAAACCCCTTATTGGTCCAGCTGCTGGCGATATGACGAGTGTGAATGGTCTCTCATTGCCATTGTAACCGTCAACTGCGGGCCACACTAAATTCTGGAACATGTACGAGTCTGGGATGAACCTCTGCCCCATTAAGCGGAAGCCCTTAGTCTTCTCGAGAAGTTTCTTCAAGTCCTCTTCAGTTGCCTCGGGTGAGAGGCCAACGTTCCCTGTTCCGCCATAAATTGCTGGGGTTCTGCATTGATTTAACTCGTTTTTCATTTCTTCAATTTTTTCAGGAGTTATATCACTTAGCGACAAGGAACCTCCAAACACCTTGTTCATAGCTTCCACGTACTCATATGGCCCCAAGTCGTCTGAGTATCCCACATAGAACGCAGTCACTGAGTAAATTCTATCCCACTTATTCATTGCGTCTTCGTCTGAGCTTAAGTCCTTTGCTATGAGTGTTGCTCCAGCAGTCTGTATCGTTGCGTTTTCAGGGTCAACCGGCCAGGGCTCCATGCATCCCGCTGGCTCACCTCCATTCAACAGGAAGCTCATCCTTCCGTACCACATCATGGCTTTGAAATAATTCTTGAGTTTCTCCGAACGGGTATAGTGACCTCTTGGCACATACTGGGAGTAATCCTCACAGTACTTGAATATTAGTGATTCTGAGAATCCTTGATGTTCGCTTATAAGTTTAAGTTCTCCTAGGACTTTCTCTTTAACGTAGTCAGGAACTGTGAATGTGTGATTCTTAACTTCATCCTCGGAAAAGTATTGGTCACCACATCTCCAATAAGCTTCCTCACCTTTGTAAGGACAAGTCTGATTCTCTTTTGGTTGTAATAGACTCAGAGCTACAGAGAAGAAAGCCACGTTTCTTTTAGCGGCTTCTTTAACATCACCACTTGAACTCCTGTAATCCTCTTCAGCCTTTCTAAGTAGCGCTTTGCTTATGTTCCATATATCATCGTAGAACTCTTTCTCCTCAATCTGCCTCAGCGTTTCGTCGAATTGTATGTGATACAAATGGAGAAGTGAATCTGATGTGATAAAGATTGGAACTTGCCTTTCCTTTAAAACATCGTAAGGGCCAGTTATATCTTCCTCCTGCCCATAAGGATAGTCAATCACAACGAAGCCGTTCCCACTTAGTTTTGCGGTTTGGTTTTGGCCAAGTGGAATAGCACCTGTGAACTCTTTGTAATTGTAAACTTCGTTAACATCGAGAGGCAGAGGGTATTGGGCCACATGAGGGGTTACATCTACCCCAACTGGGGAGTAATAAGCAGCAAACAATGCTTTATTGGTTGCATTCTTGATCTCAGTTGGTGCTGATTCGTTCTGGGATATCCACCCTTTCTTGATTTCCTTCAATTCTATATCGTAATCTTTTTTCTCCAACCCGGTGAATTTGTAAGTCAGCTCATGCGCACATATGCAATTAGCACAAACTCCTTTAACTGTGCATGGCGTGTACTCGTACTTCAAAATAAGCTTGTTTCCAGAAAGCCCATAATCTCCCTTTTCAATTTCCTCTGCGCAGTTGATGCTGACTATTGCCTTTAGTTCGAGAGTTGTATCGTTAATCCAGTTTACTTCTTTGATACCAAGTTCACTCTGGTTGAAAGGATTTATGTGTTCGCTACATTCCCCAGTTGAAAACTCAAACTTTACTTTAGATGGCTTCTCCTCAACACACCCTACCAGCAGGGTAGCGGTGAGAGCCCCTAGGATTACTATCACAAGCAAAATGGACAATGTTTTCCTCACTTGCACCAACTCCAACATCTAGTATAAAATGAATCTGCCCATTTAAACGTTTTTTCAAATAGTTAGGTTTTGGCCGAAGTCTAGCAAGAATTAAAAGCAGACCCGCAGAAGGCGTGTTAGACGGTGGTTCTCCAAGACTCGCACATAAGCACATTACTTTCTAATTCCATCCCCGAACTCTTTCTTGAATTCTTCGGCAAACCTCTCCCACATCTTAGTGTTTTTCAGTTTCTTCTTGTTTGCCTCTTCAATGACCAGCTTGAAGTAGTCTTCAGAAACCAGTATCCTGTTCCCTTTTTTAACTGGCAGTTCCATCTTGTATGTGCCCTCAAGCTCTATCTGGACGCGCTCCTCTGATATACTGAAAATCCCTCCTCTTTTTATTCCGGCGCGTGTTTTGGCTTTCAGTAGCCTGCTAGCGGTTTCAATATCCTTGCACGAGACATGCAGTATTAACGGGTCAACCTTGAACCACACGAATTTACCCTTACACTCATTCAGTGCGCGCCATACATCCTCTGGGTTGGCAGGCTGGTGAGTTTTCCACAGGAACTTGGCGTTCTTCTTTGTGTAATCCGGCAGGTCAATCAATAGCATTCGCCCATAACAGGATGAGCTGGTGACCAAGTTTGGTACTGAGTTCACTAAATCCAGATAGGGTTCAACCTCTTGGTCGCAACCCTCACGCTCAAGCTTTTCAACTAACTTCTGCTTTAGCTCGCCCCATAACATAACCTCACTTCTTTCCAATGAGTGCTAGCTGAGCTAGAAACGCTTCTATCTGGATTCTTTCATTTGAACCTTCTGTCAGCCTAAAATCTGTTTCGCCTATGGCTTTAACTAGTTCCAGTTTTGCTTTATCCTCTATACTGTCATCGCTGACAACTTCGGAATAAACCTGTGATATGACGTCCTCCCCAGAAAGCGAGTATTCATAGAGTAGTTTGTCCAGCTGGCTTCTTGCCTTTATGAAATCACCCTTGATGGCTAGTTGAATCATCTTTTTAACTTCCTCCGGCCTTGCCCTGGATGCTACTTTGTAGATAGTGTCTTCGGTTATCTTCTTTGAAGTCGCGCTTGCCACCTGCAGGGTGTTTATTGCTTTCCTCATGTCCCCATCAGCAACGTAAACCAGTGCATCCAGTGCTTTCTCATCCACATGCAAGCCTTCCTTTTCTGCAATGTAGTTCAACCTTTGCTTGACCTGGCCTTCAGTTAGCGGTGAGAACCTGAAGAGCGCGCATCTGGACTGTATGGGCGGAATTAACTTGGAGGAGTAGTTGCAGCTAAGGATGAAACGACAAGTGCGGGAGTATTTCTCCATAGTTCTCCTTAAAGCATTTTGGGCGTCTTTAGTTAGGGCATCGCTTTCGTCGAGAAATATAATCTTGAATGGGACATCACCCAGCGAGAGTGTAGCAGCGAAATCTTTTATCTTACCACGGATTATGCCTATCCCCCTTTCATCTGAAGCGTTCAGTTCCAGGAAGTTCCTGCCAAATTCATCACCATAAAGCTCGTGAGCTAAAGCAATAGCAGCTGCGGTCTTGCCTATGCCAGCCCGACCTGCAAAGAGAAGGTTTGGTAAGTTCTTAGCACTGGCGTAGGACTCAAGTCTCTTAACGATTTCCTCCTGGCCAACTAACTCTTTCAGCTTCTTTGGTCTGTACTTTTCAGTCCATGGTAGGTCTGCTTCCATCATCCTCACCTAGCTTATTATTCAACGCAAAAGTATTTAAAACATGAGCGAGCTATATACTTGTTATGCCAGCTAAAAAAAACGGGAAGGAGTCAGAGGAAGAGCTGGAAGGGATTCCAGTTGTTACCAGTGACTTTATCCCAGGGTTTGCCATCAATGGATATAAGGGTTTCGTTTGGGGAACCACAGTGCGGGCCAGGTTCGTTGGACACGACATACTCGCAGCATTAAAAACCTTTATTGGTGGGGAGATACCCGAGTATACCAAAATGATAAACGATGCAAAACTCATAGCCATACACAAGATGGTTGAAAACGCTAAGAGCCTTGGGGCTGATGCTGTAATTAGCGTGCGGATGGGAACCACACAGGTTATACCCGGGACCGTTGAGATATTTTGCTATGGGACAGCAGTGACGGTAGTCAAGAAGAAGTGATCCATATGGAAAGTGGCTTGTCAAAGAGTGTTGCATTTACTGTTTCTGGATTGGTTTTTATCATAGTCTCTCTGGTCGTGCTTTACTATTTGAATCTGCTTTATTTGCCATTAGTTGCAATCTCACTCGGTGTTTTTTTCATAGGCTTTGGTTTTCCGGATATGATATCCGATATGAAATACTCGCACACACTATGGCTTCAAGTCGGGATGACGCTTGCTGGGATAGCTGGTTATGCCCTCCTATTCGGTGATAAAGCCCTAAATATTTTGACGGCGACAAACTGGTGTTTAAAGCAACCTTGTTATCCGCTGGGTTTGCCTTTCTTATTCTTCTTCTTGGGCAATCTGGCAAATTGGACAGGTTGGTTTATGGCTGGCTACCGTTGGGATGTTATAGAAGGCGGGGAGCTTAAGCGAGAATAAAATTAAAAGAGCTTTAACGCAGCACATGACAACCCCACCCCAGAGCTTAAGCAAGAATAAAACTAAAAGGGCTTTAAAGCACAAACAGCACAAATAGCTTATGCGCGCCTACGTTGAGACACATGGCTGCACGTTAAATCAGGCAGACTCAGTCATAATCAAGAATATCCTCCAGCAAGAGGGGGTAATGCTTGTTGATGACCCTACAAAGGCTGATTGGATTTTCCTAAACACCTGTGCAGTTAAAAACGCTACTGAAAATCGCATGTTATCAAGAATTCGCGAGCTTAATAAGCTGGAAGGCCAGCTTGTAATTTGTGGCTGCCTGCCAAAGATAAACTTAGATGCGATAAAAATCATAGGTGATTTTTCAATTCTGGATACAAATTCCCTTGATAAAATACCCGAGTTGTTGCATGGGAAGAAGCGTGTTTTCTTTTCGGATGAGCATTTAAACAAGCTGGAGCTTCCACTCCTTAACCAGGGAACCACTGCTGCGATACCAATATCCGAGGGCTGCCTTGGCTCGTGCTCCTTCTGTGCCACCCTGAACTCGCGCGGAAGGCTAACCAGCGATCCTATTAAGGATGTTCGTCTCGCTGTTGAGAGAGCAGTTAGTG
>JAGHAM010000036.1 GCA_021161465.1 Candidatus Iainarchaeum sp.
AGCTATCACGTCAGGGATGAATCTGTTTATGGGGGTAGGGGGTGATATATTATACTCATCAGCGATAATTGTTGTAGTCATCTCGATTTTAGCAACGCCTTTGTTGTTTGGTAGTGGATTAAAATTAGTTAAGGAAAAATCTATTTATAGGTTGTAATGTAAAATGATAACACACAGCGGGGTGGAGTAGCTAGGAGAGGCAAAACCCTAAATGCTCGTCGGGCTCATAACCCGAAGGTCGTTGGTTCAAATCCAACCCCCGCTATCCCACACCACAATCTTATCTGAAAAATCCACGACTTTTCCATCTTCTGTGAGTATTCCATCATTTGCCAGCCTTTTTTTCTTCTTTTTCAAACCCAAAGCATAACCACCTAAACGGCCATCAGAATAAACAACTTTGTAGCAGGGTATATTTTTAGGGTCTTTGTTAAAATGTAAAGCACGTCCAACTGCTCGTGGTGAGGTCTTTAGCGCCTTAGCCAGCTGTTTGTACGTCGTTAACTTCCCTTTGGGTATTTTTCTTAAGAGAGACCAAATTAATTCATTATCCATCAGATACCCCCTATAGTTCCGGTATTATTTCAGTTTTATGATTGTCAACGCGCCGCCGCCTAATTTTTGTATAACAACATATTTAGAGAGGATAGGCTTAACAAATTTACCTTTGCTGTTTTTGTAACCATATAGATAGTTACATATAGTTGCAGGACTTACATGGGCTTCTCTTGCTAGCTGCCGTATCCAGATACCTTCACGATGCATTCGCAAAATACGTAAAATTTCATCAGTTGACATGTAAAACTATTAAACAGTGTTCAACTATAAATATATATTGTATGTATAGGATACATACTATACTTACTAAACTCACTAGTACACATCTATATCAATACTTCAAAAGAATACCTCTACACTTTACATAACAGTTTACGTAACCATTAACTCTCCTTACTAAGTCTCTCTAAAAACCCCATAGCGGAGTTTACATCTCCTGATAGTGGGAATCCCTCTAATCTAAATTCAGAACCATAATCCAATACCTTCTCAATCAATTCCACCTCATTATAATCAAAGGGCAACTTATACACAAAGAGCCTGAGCTTAGCTTTAGATGTATCATCTCTTGCACACAACAAAAAGTTTATCAAATCCCATGTATTCATCTTTGCTTTATCAAATCTAGAGAGAAATACCACAAGATCTAAATTTAATTCTTTATCCACCTTTGGCAGTCTCTTAATTAGTGGGTGCGTTTCCCTCCCCAAATATAGAAAATTAGTTTGATAAAGCGCGTTTAATTTTCTAGGTTTTGTGGTAGATTTCTTATGGTGGTATGACACCAAGGCCCGTGCTTTAAGCCACACATTATCCCCTGGAAGGTATTCAATAATAAACCCTTCATCTCTTAGAGGAGTTAGGATATCCTCTCTAAATTTTTTGGCGACCTTCTTCGTGGGTGTTTTTGGGTAGAAGGAAGGGACACGCGCTTTCAAATACCTAACAATCTCACTTGTTGTTGAGGGTATGGGTTTCCTACAGTACCCCACCACCAACTTCTCCACATCTAATTTATTGTAAGCAACCATTGTTATTGTTATCTTAGCTATAATATTTAAAGTTAAGTACAAAAAAATATACTACTAAACCACTATAACAAACCTAACTTTAAACCACACAAAAAATAGGGAGGTATATTTTATCTGGTCCTACCAAGAAGGCTTCTTCTCCTAAAGTTGTTGGATAACCTTGCGTCAACCTCTTCACTAGATGGCTCGCTTACCCTACCCTTAGATACAATCATTATATCCCCAACAGATTTAACATTTTTGTACAATATGCTCTTCTCTTTAAGAATGTTCTTAGCTCGATCCTTGGAAACAAACCTGAGAGGTTCGGTGGTTACTCTAACTATATTACCCTTTTCTAGGTTTAATATAACATCATTAGCCTTTCCTATGTATTTACCATCATCTGTGTAAATATCAATCCCATAAAGTTCTGATATATGGAACATTTTTTTCACCTCTTTTGCCTGAAGCAAACAAACAAGTATAAGAAGAAGGGGTATTTAAACCTTTCTTAGTGTCATTTATAAACCATCAGGATTACTGAGTCTATTGCCCAACACCCTTCCAGCCCTACACCTCTCGCATCAGAATACTGGAACTATGGGGGGCCTCACATAACTACCCCAACAAACAAAAACACCATATTACGTAAATTTACGTAAATTAACCTATCAACCGATATTTGGTTTGTCTGCCAACCTTAAAACTTTTAACCAAACCTTCCTCCTGCAGTTGCTTCAACCTCCCCCACAAATGTTGCCTTGTATACCCCAATCTCTTGGATAACTCTATAGTGCTCATTTCTTCATCTTTAAGAGAGTCTACAATCTTCTTGTCTATCCTGAGTAGTTCTAATTCTCTTTCAACCCTATTGACCTCTCCTATGTTTTGTGTCAACTCCATAGTTGACGCGTCAATTTTGTGTGTTAACTCTCTCTTTTGTTCCTGCAGTGACCTAATCCTCTCCTCTATACCAGATACCATTCCTATGAGGTCATCTCCCCTCACCAAACCCTCACTTACCATCTCCTTTATTTCAGCAGCATCCTCTTTTGTGGCCAGTAACTCTACCTTCTCATCCAGATGTCTGTATATCTCTTCAAGCCGGGATACTTTATCCTGTATCGTCAGGAGAGGATGCTCCACCGGAGGCGTCATTGTATCCGGGGGGTACAAACTCTCACTTTTTTCTTTCTTTTTCCAAAGCCAGTCCAACAAACCCATGCCTATTCTTTCTCACTTTCTATATTTATTTCTTCGCTCAACATCTCTTGTGGCCCCAACACACCAACACTCACTTTTTCCCTATCCTCCACCACAGTATTTTCTTCATCCACCTTACCCCCTTCTCTCTTCCAGTTCAGCACATGCCCAACACTCACTTTTTAACTACTTTACCGATCAAACATCCAAAACCACCAAAACCCTCACTTTTTTCAACTTTCACTTTTATCTACATTATATACATAGTAAAATATCTTTTATAAAATATTCTTATCTTAGAACATATCTCAACCAAACCACCGAAACATATAAATTACAAAACAACCTATACAATATCTACATTTTAGTTTTGAGGTGCGTGTATGGAAGCAAGTTTTTTTATAAATGAGAAACCAGTTAGGACGCTAGTTGCCCTTCTGGATGGGGATAAGACATGGTATGCATCATTATTGGCTAAGAAGGTGGATTGTACTTATGCCCACATGGTCAATATGCTGGATAGTTTGGCTAGTGGTGGGCTGGTTGTCTTCGATAGAGAAGGCAGGGTTAAGATAGTTAAACTAACGACTGCTGGCGAGGAGTTGGCCCACGAATTTGAGGCAGTACTCAGGCGTCTGGAGAGAAAGGGAGGTAACTCTCACGCGCAATAATTTTTCAGGAAAAGTATTTATTGGTTGTGTGTCTAATAGTAAAGGGGTGCTCTAAATGGAAGAACCAGAAACACGTATCAGAACAAGCTTTATCCCAATAAGAATGATATCCGGTCAGAGGGAACCAGTAAGCTTGCAGGTAGAGGTAACAAACAAATCCCGTGAACCCAGGGGGTATTCTGTTAGCGTGAAGGTCCCTTCTAGGTTTGGTTTTGATAGGGCGTGTTTGATGGGTGAGAAGCGCGTTAGAATAGGTCTTATTAACCCAGGCGAAGCGAAGAACGCAGTATTCACTATATACAGCAAGTTCAATGTTCCAGCGGGGCTTTACAACTTGGATATTGTGGTCAGGTCTCATGCTGAAAGATTCGATAAGGTGCTAGACCAAGAAAACATGACAGCGACCCTTCGTGTTGAGAAATGAGGCGACACACAATCGCCTAGGTCTTCTAGTGCCATTAAGGCTTTATACCTAATAATACAACAAACAATTATTTCAGGTAGCCTTTTCTATCTAATCTAGGGTGTTCGAGGGGGAAAACCCCACATTAAGATAAGAGCTCAATTAACACACAGAGAAAAACACACTGGTTTTGTGCATATTATAGAAGAGGTATATCCATTATGCATGACACATAATGTTAATCTTTAAATAGGAGAGCGCGTTAACTTAGAAGGAGTGGCAGCACATGGTAAAATATGAAACAACTCTAAAAATAAACGCCAGGGAGAGAATCCCAGACCTATTAACAATTTTGGAGAACCTCTTCTATAGGAAAAAAGAGAACGCCAAGCTCGCGCAGAAGTTTATTTATCTGATCCTCGAGCGTAAGAGAATACCTTCAAAGGAATGGGAGAAGCTTCAAGGGGAGCTGGGTTGCACTCACCAGGAGTATTACACGATGATATCTAAGCTCAGGGATGCTGGCTTGATAACCAAAATTGATGGAGAATGGATATTGTCGGAGCAGTTCAGCAACAGATGTTCAGAAATGCATGACATATGGGCAAGCTTCATCAAACGCTGGAAGGCATGAATTATGGTTGAATTTGATATTAACACAAGGTTGGGTAGGCCATCTGCGATTCTTCGTAGGGAGGGAAAGGAAGAACAAGTAGTGGTGAGTAAGCCTTTCTACGAGAGGGAGATAAGCGTTAGGTGGATTAATGGGTTCAGGAACAACAAGACGTATATAATAAAACGCAGTGGCAAGTTTAACAAGAGCGTAAAAATATACAAGAAGAGAAGGCTGTTCTGTACAGTTGAGGCCAACTTCAGTATCAATTCAACCATACTCGTTAAGAAGAAGGATGAGCTGCTTTTTAAGATGCTGGAAACTACACCCTTAAAGGGCGAATTCGAGATTATCCACGATGGCGCTAGGATTGGATTGATGAAACTTACTGGCCTGCATTTGCCGCTTCTCTCGAAAACCACTAAAGGAGTTAAGGGATACTTCAACCATCTGAAACCCTCTGAGGAAGAGCTTTTGGTGCTTTCTTTAATTTCAATAGGTGTTTAGTTGTTCATGTTCAGGATCGCACGAGAAAATAACCCTGGGGTTTAAGCGTGAAAACCACCCAAAAACATCACTTCCAAAAGAGGTGTTTCTTTACCGTTTTTCTGCCGTTTAGCGCCTGAAATGAATGCACTAATGTATTTGTGGCGTACAAAGGATAAAACAATAAAAGGAGAGCAAAATGCGCTGTTTTCTCAATTTAACTGGCGTTCGCGCCGTTTCTCATGAAAACCACAGAAAATATTAATTTAATAGTATATCTTAAAAACATAGCAATTGAAAGACTATTTTATACTATATATTGTTGACTATATATAATTAAGATATATATAGTTTAGTATATACTTAGTTTTTGCAAAAACGTTAAGTCTCACAACCGTAAAAATGCAAAAAACTTGTGAACGTAGAAAAACAGGTACCATGCGGTTAATACTCATGAAATCCGCAGAACGGCGCTTATTCACGGTCTCTGGTGGGCATACCAAATGCCTTGTCTATGTCTTCAGCGATTTCCCTTATGTTCTTTATGGTTCGTTCAACATCCAAAAACAGCTCGTCAACGAGGTTTTCTAGGTTTGCTTCGCGTATATAGTAGCCCTGGCCCTCTCCTACAACAAGGCCAAGCGCGCGCATGGTCTTGAGATGATGGGCAACAGCGGTCCGGGACAGGTTGGTCTTTCGCGCTATCTCATCTATGGTGAGTGGTGTTCCATCTCTTGTGGCTGTGAGTAAGAGCTTAAATATCTTCAGGCCAGTCCTCTCTCTATCTCTACCTCCCAATAGGCCAACAGACCTACAAAACCACTCTAAATCCTCATCCACTCCCTTGGTTGTTGGTTTCCTCATCTTTCTTATCACAAACCAGCCTCTCATAGAACCACCTTCTATATTTATGTACCAAAAGGTTTAAATACTTTTTTATATCTAATAAATAAACATATTAGTCATAAAAACAAACATATAGAAAAAGGAGGTGATGTCTATGGTATGGGTAGACCCATTTGATGAAATGAGGAGGATGCAGAGAGAGATGGACAGAATGTTTTCAGACGTCCTTAGAAGGCCTGAAATGCAGTCAAACTTTGGCTCCGAGTCTGGCTGGAGGGAGCCTCTCGCGGACATGTGGGAGACAGATGACGCTGTGTTTGTGACACTGGAGCTACCCGGTGTCAGCAAAGACGACATAAAACTGAACATAACAGAGAACCAACTTGAGGTAAGTGTCGATTTCCACAAGGAGGAAAAAGAGGAAAAGAGCGGATACAAACGGTTCGAGAGACAGTACAGGGGCTTCTACAGAGCGGTGTCTCTGCCAGCGAAAGTCATACCAGATAAGGCTGAAGCCACCTATAAAAACGGCGTACTGGAGATAAAACTACCAAAAGCGGAGAAGAAGAAAGGGGTGCAGGTGAAAGTTAAGTAGCCTGCCCCTACTTTAATTTTATGGAGGTGTTATCATGGAGATAGAGCTTACAGTAGATGGTGCTTACAAGACAGATGTGGGTAGGAGCATATGCAGGATAGATTCGGATACTATGAAAAAGCTGGGCGTGTCCACGGGGGACATACTCTCAATAAAAGGGAAAGACCTGGCTTTGGGTATAGTCTGGAGAGCCCGACCAGAGGATGAGGGCAAGAGCGTAATACGAATAGATGGAATGCTCAGGTCCAATGCTGGCGTTTCTTTGGGCGATAAGGTGACCGTGCGCAAGATAGAAGCCAAACCAGCAGAGACCATATCTATCTCTCCAACAGAGAAAGTTGAGTTTAGAGGTGATGTTTCTTCGTTCTTCAAGGAAAGAATGTTGGACAAACCGTTTACAAAAGGGAACAAGATTTACTTTGACTTCATGGGAACAAGATTTTTTTTCATAGTTACTGCTACAAAGCCGCAGGGTGCTGTTCTAGTCACTGAGAGAACCAAGGTCAACGTTTCTGAACGGGTGGTCAAGGCAGAGGAGGCGAAAGTGCCCGATGTGACTTACGAGTCGATAGGGGGGCTAAAAAACGAGATAAAGAAGATAAGAGAAATGGTCGAGTTGCCTATGAAGCACCCGGAAATATTCTCTAGGCTTGGCGTTGACCCACCAAAAGGTGTTTTGCTATATGGTCCGCCTGGGTGTGGAAAAACGTTGCTAGCGAAGGCAGTGGCCAGTGAGACCAACGCAAACTTCTACCTGATAAACGGTCCAGAGGTTATGAGTAAATTTTACGGGCAGAGCGAGGAGAACCTGCGGCAGGTATTTGAGGAGGCAGAGAAGAATGCCCCAAGCGTGATTTTCATAGATGAGCTTGATGCTATAGCCCCCAAACGGGAAGAAGTCACAGGAGAGGTTGAAAGGAGGATAGTTGCCCAACTGCTCACATTGATGGATGGATTGAAGAACAGAGGGCAGGTGGTGGTTATAGGTGCAACCAACCGTGTTAACGCCATAGACCCAGCACTAAGGAGGCCTGGGAGGTTTGACAGAGAGATTGAGATTAGTATACCAGACAAGAAGGGCAGGAAGGAGATATTCTTGATACACACTAGAGGGCTCCCCATGGAGAAAGACGTCAACCTGGATGAGCTGGTAGAAATAACACATGGATATACGGGGGCAGATATCGCAGCGCTTTGTAAGGAAGCCGCAATGAAAGCTTTGAGGAGGACATTCCCAGAGCCGGAGAAGATAGAGGAGAGAATATCACCAGAAGTCTTGAACAAGTTGATGGTTACGGGCAAGGACTTCATGAAAGCATTCTCTGAAATAGAACCATCTGGCATGAGAGAGGTGTATGTAGAGGTTCCAGATGTGAAGTGGAGCGATATTGGCGGCCTAACAGACGTCAAAGAGGAGCTCAAGGAGACAATAGAACTTCCGATGAAATACCCTGAAACGTTCAAGAGAATTGGCGTTGACCCACCAAAAGGCGTTCTACTCTACGGTCCGCCTGGGTGTGGAAAAACCCTGATAGCAAAAGCGATAGCCACAGAATCAGGGGCGAACTTCATAACAGTCAAAGGGCCAGAACTACTTTCAAAATGGGTTGGAGAAAGTGAGAAAGCAGTTAGAAGCATTTTCAGGAGAGCAAGGGAAGTTGCCCCATGTGTGATTTTCTTCGATGAGCTGGATTCCCTGGCTCCAGCTAGAGGAGCAGGTGCAGACAGCCATGTTTCAGAGAGGGTGGTTTCACAGCTGCTAACAGAAATAGATGGTGTTGAGAGGCTGAAGGATGTTGTTATTGTAGGTGCAACTAACAGGCTGGACCTTATAGACCCAGCACTACTTAGACCCGGCAGGCTCGAGAAGATACTTTATGTATCTCCTCCAGATGAGAAAAGCAGAGAGGACATCTTGAAGATACACACGAAGAAGATGCCCCTAAAAGGGGTTAGCTTAAAGGAGCTCGCTAAGAGCACGGAGGGTTTCACAGGTGCAGACCTTGCAGCTCTCTGTAGAGAAGCTGGGCTCTTGGCGATACGAGAGGACGTGCACGCTAAGGAAGTTAAGAAAAAACACTTTGACGTAGGTCTAAAGAAGATAAAAGAAACCAAAAAGAAACTTGGGGGGAGCTACTAATTTTTGCTCTTCCCATTTCCCCTCATTTTTGCTTCCACCAGAGTATCATAAAGTTTCTCTAGCACGTGCTTCATAACATCTTGCTTGCGTTTGAAACCATCCACAAGCGAGTTTGGGAAGGCGAACCCTTCTATGCTATAATGAATGTCTTCCATGGTTTCGTAAAGCTTCAGCGCGTCGTCGTATTTTCCTTTCATGAGCAAGCCCATCGCTGTTCTCTTAAGCTCACCAAGCGCGTCAAGCACACCAAGTAAGTAAGCATCTGGGGGCACGTCAACGTCAGGGAGCTTGCCAGTTTCTATCACACTTAGCAAGCTTTCAAGCTCTACTATCTCCTGATAGCAAATGTTAAGCAAGTTGGAGAGTCCGGGATTCTTTCTAACCAGCGCCTCAAGCTCCTTCATATTTGTCTTTGCAGTCTTTAGCTTGCTTCTTGCCAGCGCGTACTTACCAACATGTACTGCGCGTATCCCCTGCGCGCAGTTCATCACAACTTTTTTCCTCTCAATCAGGAGTTTGTCCTTGACCTCATAAAGTTTCTTTAGTTTCTTCTCAGCCCCTCTTAGATTCATTTTACTCACTCTTAATGTTATGCAACTGGTGGTATAAAACACACTAGTTTGCCTTCATGAAAGCCAGATATAACTCGTAGCTGGAGTAGACATCAGCCTTGCTGGCTATCTCAAATGGGGAGTGTAAGCTTATCAGAGCAGGCCCAGCATCCAATGTTTCAATTCCTCTGTCTGTCAGGTAGGAAGCAATGGTTCCACCACCACCTTCATCTACTTTTCCGAGCTCCCCTGTCTGCCAAGGTATCTTGTTATCACTCACTAGCTTTCTGAACCAGGCAAAGAATTCCGCACTTGCTTCTGAGGAATAATACTTACCTCCAGATCCACCGTACTTCACCAGGACCACACCATAGCCAAGCCTGGCAGTATTCTTCATCTCATAAAGGTCTTTGTAGTCGGGGTTCAGTGCGCCAGTCGTGTCCGCGCTTATTGCTTTTGAATTAGCCAGGGCTTCAATGTAGTCTTTCCCAGCTAACTTTATCGCGATTAGTTCGAGGAACCTGCCTTTAATGCCAGTGAGGCCCTCACTGCCTATTTCCTCCTTGTCAACAAACAAAGCCACAGACGTGTACTCTGGGTTCTTCAGCTCAGAGGCCGCTTTAAGCGCGGCGAAGGTACAAGATTTGTCGTCCTGCCCATAGGCCCCAACCATACTGTTGTCGAAGCCGACATCTCTGGCTTTTTCCGCAGGCACAATCTCCAGGTCGGCACTCACAAAGTCCTCTTCAATGATGCCGTACCGCTTGTTCAGCTGCTCTAAAATCATGGCCTTTACTTTTTTCTTAATGTCCTTGTCATCCACAGGCATGTTCCCACAGATGAGATTCAAATTTTCTCCCTCGACAACTTTGCCACCTTTTTTCTCGGACTGTTTTCTTGATAGGTGTGCAGCTATATCAGGCACCGTAAACACCGGCTCGTCTGGTTTCTCCCCCAGTGACAGCTCCAGGGTCTTTCCGTTCTTCAGGCAGATTACACCGTGTATGGCCATCGGGTGGTTTACCCATTGGAATTTCTTTATCCCACCATAATAGTGGGTTTCAAGCATTGCAACTCCAGCTTCCTCCTCCTCGTAAAGAGGTATCTGCTTTAAGTCAAGCCTCGGTGAGTCTATGTGGGCAGCAACGATCCTGAAGCCATCTTTTGGTGGCTTCTTGCCGACAACCACCAGTGCAATGTTTCTGTTTTTGTATTCCAGGAAATACTTTCCTCCACGCGCGGGCTTCTCTGGCATTCTCTTGAAGCCAGCTTTTTTAGCCAATCTCTCAATCTCGCTAACGGCTTCTCTCTCAATCTTGGCTTTATCCAAGAAATGCTTATACTCCTCAGAGAACTTCATCAGCGCGTTTCTCTTGTTGCCTTTGTAATAGTTCCACGCACTCACACGTTCAAGCGCGAACTTCTCCTCCGCGTTCTTCTTGCTTTTCTTCTTAGTTCCAGCCACCATGAACTCACCCAGTTAAAGAACGCGCTTGTTTTATAAAAAAGTTCCTAAGGTTATTCTTATTGGCAATATCATAAGGTGAGAGCACAGCCTTTAAATTCCTATCATGTTTTCACTTGATTCATGAATAAGAGGATTGTTTTAGCTTTGATGTTTGTCTTGTTGATAAGTGGTGCTTTTTCGTATGTGCCACCACCAACCCCATTTACCGCAATATCTGAGCTTAACATAAAGACGATAAAACTTGGCCAGAGGATATCTTTTCATGAGCCAGTAATGCTTAAAGAAGGAGAAGCCTTCAGTACTGTGGGGCTTGCAGATTACTGTGGTGTCCCCAGAGGAACGATCAAGTTTTGCTATGAGGAGAAAGAACCCCAATGTCCTGCAAAAGTTGTTTTCCCAGCGGAATACTTCTCAACATCAGAAAACCAGTCCATAGTAAAAACGGATGTTTGTGGTTCTATCTGGGCTTACAACCGCAACGGAACATATTGGATTGGCTTCATAGCAAGCAAAAATCAACTTGTATGTTCTTTATCCAATTCCCAGCAGACGTACTCTTTTCTATCCTCTTTCCTCCCCATTATTATTTTATTACCCTTGGTTGCCATCTGGTACAAGTTGAGCAAAAAACCGTTAGAGGAAAGGAAGAAACAGTTAAACACAATTATCTTGATTGTGGTCATATTGGAAGTAATTTGGCTTATCCTCTTATCTTTTCTCCTTTGTTAGTTGTTTTGAGTGTTCTCCAGGCAGAACATGCTGAACCATAGAACCTCTTTTACTCCGAGACGCATAATCAAAAACAACGACCGTTTTTGAATCCTTGCATCCGCGCGTTCAGGGATTACTTAAGGGAAGAGGCATTACCAACCGGCACCAATTCAAAGAGAGGGCAATCCCGCTAGTGCAAAGCAGGAACACGTGCCTCTACAGTTTTTATGGTGTTGAAATCGAATACCTCTACACTCGTTGGAAGGTTGTTGCTCCTTGCGTAGGTTTTTTTAACTCGCGCGACCTAAGGGGATTACATGGCAGTTAAACCTAAGAAAGTGAGAATATCCTACCCAGTGGAGATAGGAATCCATTCAAAAGAAGTTATCCGGCCAACCGGTGGCGGGAAAATACCATTAGATAGGTATAAGCCAAGGAGCAAAAAGAGCAAAATAAAAGCCATTGGCGTGAAACATAGTGGTTGGCACCTCGAAGGAAGCGAATTTGATGAGAGCAAAGGCCACATGGGGTTTGAACTTCCTGCTTTCAGTGATAGGAGAGGCGCCTGGAAGCGAGTTTTTCTCATACTGGATGACCACCCGAGAGTTTACAAGATACTTTTGCCAAGTCAAGTAGTTGGCGATTTTCCCGAGAAAACAGAAGAAGCCAGAAAAGTAGCGAAGACGCTGCATGAAAAAGTGCCTGCCGCCAAGATACTTTCTTCTAAAGAATTATCTAACGTAAGCTTAAAAGGTGAGAAAAAGCTCATAGTTGAGGTCCATGAATATGTTGGACACTTTCATACGAACAAAAGAGAGATAAAACCAAAGAACCTATGGGAAGAGGAATTAAAGGATAAAGATGAATTTTATGACGTGCTAGGGCAAATATCCAACATAGTGACAACACTCTTCCACAAACATAAAGTCCTTTACTTGGACGCGAAACCAGACAATTTCAGCAGGACAAGCAAAGGAAAGGTTAAGATAGTGGATTTGGATTCCATAGGCAGAACCAACCATAAGAATGAACCCACCTGGGTTGGTAGGGCACTTGCCAATACGGTTAATGAGCTCCTTGAAAAGAACGAGCACCTAAGACCAAAAACCCTATTTGATAAGAGAAAGATAAAAGATGTTGTTCTATCAAATGTGAGGAAAAACGTGAAAAACAAAGATGAGGCCAACAAAATAATAAAGGGCTTCAACGATGAAGTGCGCTTTAAATTCACTTAAGCCTGATGCTATCAAGGTTCCTTGGGGCAGTTGCCTCTACCTTGTAGTTGTAGGATAGTGTCCTAGCTAGGTTCATACAGTTCTTCTCATCACCGTGTACCGTTATAACGCGTTCTGGTTTTGGCTGTAGCCTCTTGTAGAACCCAAGCAGCTGATTTCTATCGGAGTGGCCAGAGAAACCTTCGATAGTTTCTATTCTCATTTTAACATCAAACTCAATAGTCTTCCCACCAACCTGTAATGGTATCTTCTTATGGTTCTTACGCATTCCCATAAGCTGGACTTTCTTGCCTAGTGTCCCTTCACCCTGGTAACCAACAAAGATAATGGTGTTCTTTGGGTCTTCACATAGGCTCTTGAAATACTCTACACTTGGACCACCAGTGAGCATTCCTGAAGGAGACAAAATTACACTACCTTTTTCTTCCATTATCTCTCCCCGCTTGGTTTTGTCGACAACGATGAACATGTCCGAATCAAAAGGCGAGTTGTTGTGTAAAACCCTCTTCTTTATGTTCCTGCGCATGAACTCTGGATAAACAGTGTGTATAGCAGAAGCTTCCCGGGTCATCCCGTCTATGTACACAGGTATGTCCCAGTTTTCTTTTTTGGAGTGCTCCTCCAGGACAAGCATTATCTCCTGCGCTCTGCCAACAGCAAATACAGGTATTAGAACAGTGCCTCCCGCTTCGGTAGTTTCTTTGATGGCCTTCACCAAGAGCTTCTCACTCATATACCTTGGCGGTTGTACATCTCTTGGCCCACCATAGGTACTCTCCATTATAAGTGTTTCAACCCGCGGGTACGCTGTATGGACTGTGTTGAACAACCGGGTATACCCAAACTTGAAGTCGCCTGTGTATAGCAGGTTGTGCACGCCTCTTCCTATATGCAAGTGGGCACACGCGCTTCCAATGATATGGCCAGCATTATGAAAGGTTAGTCTTATGTCTGGTGCTATATCTGTAACCTCACCATAGTTCCTGGTAATAGAATATTTTATCATCTTTTCTATGTCTTTTTGGGTGTACGGTGGATCCCTGCCCTCTTTCACAGTGACGTCAATGTAATCCAGCTGTAAGAGGACCATCACATCTCTAGTTGGGGCCGTGGAGTAAACTGGACCGTCATACCCATACTTGTAGAGGTACGGCACGAAACCAGAATGGTCAAGATGCGCGTGTGATACCACCACAGCATCTATCTCATCCAACGGGAAATTTAAGGAACCAAACATAGGGTACGCATCGCTGTTATTTGCTACGTTTATTCCGCAGTCAAGAATAACTTTTGATGACGGTGTTTCAAGTAAGAAACTACTTCTACCAACTTCTCTACTGCCACCTAATGGAGTTAGCCTTACCCAGTCAGTGCTCTTTCCCTCCCTGTAAATACGCTTTGAAACGTTCTTCATTATCTTGACTCTCTCCCCGGCATGCTTTAGAAGATTATGCCTTATGCCTTTCACAACATTAGATGGGGATGTGGGGAGTCTCAGTATCTGTGGATACCACCCAGTTTTTATTGCGATTTCTTTTAGCGTTGAGCCTTGCTTTCCTATCACAACTCCGGGTTTTTTTGCTTCTATGACAACTTCGCTTAGGTCAGGATTAAAACCAATATCCCCCGTCCCTGCATTCTCTGGAACCAATTCACGTATCCTCTTCTCAGCTGTACCCGGGTCTTCCACCATACTTTGGTCAGAGCGTATATGCACCCTTTTCTTGAGAGCTGTGGCTAGGTTTTTGACTATCATCTCATCTTCCAAAAACATAGCTATGTTTTTTGTGAAGACAATCACTTCAGAGGCCTGCATTAGTGTCTTCGTCACCAGAGCCTCTGGTGGAACTGTAGCCTTTATAGTATCCTCTATTTCTGAAAATTCTTCACTCATTTTATCCTCTCTAGCTGGGTCTTATTTCTTCAGGTATTTTGAGGTATCTACCTTTTCGTAGCCTTTTTTGGTTATCTTAATCACATTTATGCCATTCCCAGACATGGCATCTCTCTCCATGGCTGCCCTAAGGGCCTCCACAGCAAGCTTTACATTTTCGTCAGTTGGCTGCCCCTCTTTGTATTTGTTCTCAAGAACACCATACGCGAATGGTGAGCCAGAGCCAGTTGATACAACTTTTTCTTCAATCATAGAACCTACAGCATCAAGTGAATACAACCTTGGTTTGGAATCATACCCGCCAAGCAACAGCTGGACCCAATAAGGGAACCATCTGTTCTCCTGCAGTATGTTAGCAAGCAAAGTAGCAGCTGCTTCGACCTTTATGGTTTCTTTCCTTTCTATCTGGTAAAGGTTGGTTTCAACTTGCAGTGTCCTCACAAGTTTTTGGGCATCGGCTACGCTACCAGCGGTTGTCATACCCAAATGGTCTTGTATCTTGAACACTTTTTCAACTTCTTTATTAGCTATCATAGTGCCCATAGTTGCCCGTGTTTCTGAGGCTAACACCACTCCATCCTTTCCCAACAAACCGATAGTCGTTGTCCCTTTTCTAGTCTCTCTTTCCATTTAATGCACCTAAGAATCAGTCTTTTTTAATTTTGTAGTTACACCTTTAAATAACTTTTGTTACTGTGTTATTTCGATAGTTGGCTCTTTATAGGTTTCTACGACCTTGACTTCCTTGACATCTTTAACTTTCATAGCCCTATTTACAAATAAAACTTTCTTTTGTTCATAGTCTTTTTTTGGGTTCTCAACATGCAATTCGCAGATTCCGTCCTTAAATGAAACTTGCGCCTCTGGCAGGAATTTCTCGCCCATAACCTTCAATACTTCCTCAGGTTTTTTTAAAATCCTTTTTACCTTCAAGTTGAATTCAAGTTCTTTCCCTGCAAGTTCATGGTTGAAGTCAACCCGCACTCTACCACCATTTACGCTTTGTATCCTTGCTGGCATATTATCTAAAGTTAGCAACATGCCAGGGACAGGTTTTATGTTACTTTGCTTGAAAGCTTTCATTGGAACAACTCTGACTAATTCAGGGCGTCGTTCCCCATAACCTTTTTCTGGAGGCACTTTTACAGTTTTTTCTTCGCCCTCTTTCATCTTAAGGAGGGTTTCATCAACACCTTTTATTAGCTCGCCCATGCCAACTTGGATTAAAACAGGTTTTGGTTCTCCACGCTTCAGGCCTGCTTTATCAGCAACTTCTTTTATCGTCGTATCAAAGACTTTACCATTGACACGCCCAGTATAATCCAATTCAATAAATACGCCTTTTTCTACCATTGAATTCAGCTCCAATAGAACTCGCGGCTTTATTTGGTAATCCTACCTATTTAAATATTTTGTCTAACAGAAAAAAAGAGATGGTTTCAAAGAATGTGCTTTCTGTAATATTGTTGGTTACTGCATTTGGATTGGTTCTTGGTCCAGTTAGTTACTTCCTTCAAGAGCTGAACAAATCTCAGGTTACTGTGGAGAATAACACCCAATCAACGTACAACAATGAGCCACAACAACCACAAACAATCCAACCAATATATGAGTATTATGGAGAGTCTCGGGGAGTTGTGAAAAGCAAAGAAGGGCTCATCATAATAAACGCAGAAACAGATTTTGGTGATGAGCAACAGGTTAACGAAACAATCCGTGGGATAGATGGGGTCAAAAACATCACCCTTCTCAACAAATCAGATAACCCAGGTGAGAATGGGCTTTATTCTTATAAGATACACTTGGCAGTTAGTCCAGAGGATACAGAAAAAGTAGGCTACTACCTTATGACAAAGCTAACGGAAGAGCCATTTAAGTTTAATCTGGATTCTGTTAGTGTCCCTGCAAAGGTTTCTTTCCCCCCACAGCTGAATGTGACCGAGAAAAACTCTGGTAGGCAAAGGGTGATAAACCTACAGAAAGAAGTTGATAGTTACATTTTTTCTTATACCCATGTCAACCAGACCTCAAATTTCGTAATATATGTGCGCTTCATCGGCGATGATATGAATGCCATTATGGCATTCGAGAAATCTAGGATTTATATGCCGCCAGTCAATACTTCAACAATAGTGGAGAATGTAACTGTGCTTAACATTACTGATTATGGCGCTGAGTTCTCAACGGATTACGACACAAAGGTCAACTCAACAGAGCTTGAGCGAGCGCTTTCTCAAAACGGATTTAACGCATCAGTTTCCTTCTACCCGCCAAAAGACACCTTCCAGGTTAAGGTTAATGGTTCACTACAACTCGTTGAGAAACTAAACGAGTCTGGCATAAAAGCGCAAGCCTTCCCAGGAGGTGCGATGATTTGGGTGAATGGCTCACTGGAGAAAACCATGGAAGCGATAAGGAGCGTAGATCCAACTATAGAGTACCCAAATTTGACGGGGTTAATTACCATCATCTCAAAACAGCCATCCGACCAGTTTGCTGACTTGATTCCAGGCAACCTAACCAAGAGATTCCTTACAGGGTATGTTTTTGTTCCTGGTTACAACGACACCATTAAAACCAAGCTACCTCTTGGCACCATGGAAAATGAGCATGTGCCTGCGAATGTAACCATCCAAACAATATTTGGCGATGTACAGCATCCTGTTTTGGTTGATGTGGTATACTGACTTAGTGCATTTTTTCCTGTAGGGCTATGATTGCTGCGGCAACTTCACCATTGGCATCTTTTAATGCTTGTTCTGCTTCATCCTTCGAGCAGTTTACTTTTTCCATAACGAGTTTGACATCATCTTCTTTGAATTCCTCAACCTCTTCTTTAATCTCACCGACAATCTGGTAGGTTTTGATTCCCTGCATTGTTATCTCTGTGACCTGTGGATTGGTTATAATCAGTCTTCCAGAATCTGTTTTTATGACAACCTCTTCAGCATTTATCTCCCTGGATTTTATCCCCATTTGTTTCATCAGGTTTTGCATTTGTCGTGGATTTACATTTCCCATTCCTGGTAGCATAATTTCACCCTGAAATGTTGTTGGTTTTTTTGTTTTTATACTCTTGCGTTGGTGAAACATTATAAATACTATCACGAGAAATATGAGTATGGGTTTCTCAATCGGTGTTTTCTACGGCGTGATTGCCCTTCTAGGTTGGGGCATTTCAGATTTCATTGCCAGAAAGGCCATTGAGAAGGAAAAATACTACAAGGTTTTCTTCCTCTCACAAATTGCTGGTGTTTCTATACTCTTGCCCTACCTTGCACTATCATCCAAGACCCTGATGGCGCCCATGGGAGACCTAGCCGCTTTCGCGATTTTAGGCGCTGTGTGGGCCTTTGGTTGTCTCGCGTTCTATAAAGCAATAGAAGTTGGGAAACTCTCTATAGTTAGCCCGGTTGGCGCGTCTTGGGCAATGGTATCAGCACTGATTGGTTTATCCATATTTTCAGAGGAAATCACTGCTGTAAGGGGAGTGGGTATACTGATTACCCTTGTAGGAATCGCGCTTGCATCCACGAATATCCCAGAACTGAGAAAGGCAAAAGCCACACGCTTGTTGAAAGGCGTTGATTACGCTCTGCTCGCGATGTTTAGTTGGGGTATAATGTTCCCTTTCATGAATACATTCATACCATCTTTAGGACCGTTTCTACCAATAATTTACCTGAAAGGTTTCTCAATCATCTATCTGCTGGCAATCGGTCTGGTGGCGAAGAAAAGTTTTAGCTTGCCTTCAAGAAATGTCATCCCCCTTATTTTGCTGGTTGGGCTGTTTGACACAGCGGCTTTCATAGGGCTCAACTTTGGTTTGCAGACCGAGTTTGTTTCCATAGTTTCACCCACAGCAGCAGCTTTCCCAATGGTTACAATACTACTCGCGCGAACCTTCCTGAAAGAGAAGCTTGAGCTGAACCAAAAGGTAGGCGTCTTTGCGATAATTTGCGGCCTTGTCTTGATGGCCGTAATCTAAACCCTTCCGCCTAAACATTTAAAACCAAGTTCTTCGTTATTGTGTTTGATGCCTAAAACAATTGGTTCTTTCGAGGAGTTCAGCAAACTTTCCCTAAACCTTCCATCAAATAGAGTAGAGGCTGTTAAGACCTATCTTCGTGGCGGCATAATCAAGTTGGAGGGGAGCAAGCTTGTTTATCCAAACGTGCAGAGACTTGAGAAGCAGGTTCAGGAAAGGGAAGAAAAACTGCGCGGACTGGCGAGCCAGCTAAAGGAGTGGGCGGATAGGGAAAAGAAGCTAAAGACCGATAAAAAAACAGACATGGCTGCTGTTGCTGTGGACCCTCTTTACTGGGAACACAAGATGAAACTTATGACAGACAAAGAGTATAGGGAAGTTTATGAGCTTGTCAAGCCTCCGATGCACCTTATGAACAGGAAGAAGTGGAGGAAGAGGATTGAAATGTTTGTGAAAAGCAAGGAGTATAGGATTAGGCTTAAAGAAGCGCGCTTAAGCCAGATTGGGAAGAAGCGCGAAAAGATGGCTGATGAAGCGGAAACCCGTATGGATTTTGATAGGCGATTGGCGACTTTAAACAAGGAGAAGATTGAGAAGAAAAAGCGCGAGCTAGAGCGTGAAGTTTCTGCTATGCGCGAACTGATACGCTGGGCAAAAGAATCTAGGCCATGAGCGTTTAATGGTTAAAGTGTCTCATACCCGTGAAAACCATTGCTATGTTGTGCTCATTGCAGGCATCTATGACTTCCTGGTCGCGTATTGACCCACCAGGTTGTATTATTGCTGTAACTCCTGCTTTTGCAGCTGCATCAATGCCGTCCCTGAACGGGAAGAACGCATCAGAGGCCAGGGCAGTGCCTTTTGTATCCAGGCCAGCGTTTTTAGCTTTCATCGCCCCAATGACAGAAGAGTCAACCCTGCTCATCTGACCGGCACCTATACCAATAGTCCTATCTTCCAGTGCATAGATGACACTGTTGGATTTTACATGCTTGCATACTTTCCATGCAAAGAGCATAGCCCTCTTCTCCAATTCGGTTGGTTTCCTTTTTGTGACGACCTTTAAGTGTTCGATATCCCCATCAAGAAGAGTGTTGTCTTTATCCTGTGCTAGCAGACCACCAGCTATGGACCTGATGTCAAGGCCATCAGTTCTTTTTGTTGTGAAGTTTTTAAGTTTTAACACCCTGAGCCTTTTTTTCTTACCCAGAATCTCTAAAGCTCCCTTGGAGTATGATGGTGCCACTACAACCTCAAGGAACATAGAAGTTAGCTCTTCAGCTAGTTTCTCATCTACTTCCCTATTGAGGGCAACCACACCACCAAAGGCTGATAGTTTGTCAGTTGCAAGCGCTTTTCTGTACGCTTCCAGAAGGGATTCGCTAGTGGCAACTCCACAAGGATTGTTGTGCTTTAGCACTACAGCGCATGGTTCCTCAAACTCGCGCAACAAATCTATCGCCGAATCAGTGTCAAGTATGTTGTTGTACGATAGTTTTTTCCCCTGTATCTTCTCTGCTTCAACAACCGAGGGCTCCTTCACGATAGCTTCCCTGTAAAGCGCGCCGTTCTGGTGGGGGTTCTCGCCATACCTAAGGTCCATGACTTTCTCAAAAGAAGCGTTCAGGTATTTTCTGAACTTCTCCTCTCCAAATTCACCCGCCAGGTAATTTTCTATGATGGAGTCATAGTGAGCGGTCAGGTTAAAGGCCTTGGCAGCAAGCTTTTTTCTGGTTTCAAGGCTTATCTCTCCACTGGCTTTAATCTCTTCTGCTATTGTCGTGTAGTCCGCAGGGTCGACCACCACAGCTGTACTAGTGTAGTTTTTGGCTGCTGCCCGTACCATGGTTGGCCCGCCAATGTCTATGTTTTCAATTATGTCACTGAGCCGGGCTTTTGCCTTTAGTGAGTTCTCAAATGGATAAAGGTTAACCACAACCAAATCTATCGGCTCTATCCCCATATCCGACAGCTGGGCCATGTGCTCTTTGTTGCTTTTGTCAGCCAGAATGGCAGCATGGACACGAGGATGGAGGGTCTTGACACGACCGTCCAGTATCTCAGGAGAACCAGTGTAGTCTGAGATATATGTTATGTCCACACCGTTCTCTTTAAGCATTTTAGCAGTTCCACCAGTAGATATAATCCCAACACCTAAACTTTTTAGGCCTTTAGCAAATTCGACTATTCCTTGCTTGTCAGAAACACTTATCAACGCTTTTTTTATTTTCATACCTGGCCACCTCTAACCGTTTTTACATTGTTTTTGGTTTTCTCAGTACACAATTTTGTCAAGTTGGTTTGTTCTGGTAGCTGTTTTGATTTCCCTGGCGATTCTCCTGCCGGTGCTCATTGAGTCATGGAATATATATGGGGAGTATGGGGAACCCATGGGATAAAGGTTGGTTCCAGCAACTATCCTCGCAGAAATCTCAAAAACATAGATGTCTAACTCAGGAGTGACTATGGTTTCAAGGCAGAATGGACCTATTATGCCAGGCTTGAAGAGTTCCTGTGAAACCTCTACAACCCTCTTTCCCATTTCAAATACTTTTGGCAATAAGGATTCTCTTATGGCTAGAGGAAGGTTTCCAGTAACCACGAAACTTCTCCTTATGCCAGCGGCATCCAACTCTTTTCTAGTGAAGCCAAAACGGTAGAGTTCATCTATATTTGATTCCACTCTCCTATCTATACCAAGCATCTCAAGCCGGCCGTCCCCAACCCTGTAGCCTTCCTTGAACAATGGAGTGTAAAAGAAATGGAAGTAGTACCTAGTCCCTATAATGAACTCCTGTATTATGTATTTCTTTTCGTCGCCTATTTTTTTGTAAAACTCATCTTCGTTTATTACTATGAAAAACCCTCTGCCGCCCTTTGCCCCGTAAAACTTCACCAGGCAGGGCCTGTCTATCTCTGATGGTTTTTTAAACCTCTCCGGAACAGTGCATCCAGCCTTTTTGAGCCATTCCCTCTCTTTTTCACGGTCCGATTCCCATTTTAGGACGCGCCTGTTGCCAAGCATAGGGACCCTTAATTCTTTTTCTATGTTTTCAGCGCCAACATATTCAACAAATGAGCCGTGTGGGACGAGCACAGCGTTCCTCTCTATGAGCTTATCCTGGATATCTTTCCTTAGTATATCCGGGTAACTATCTACGACGACATACTCATCAGGTTTGGCAAGAGGGAATCCATCGTACACAGGTTTTGCTTTCTCTGTTGTTATGCCTATAGTCTTCATACCCTCAAGTCTTGCCCCATGGAATATCTGGAGGGCAGAATGAGAGCAGATAGTTGCTATGGTTGTATTGCCCCTGTAGCCAATTAGTGCATCCTCTATATCTTTTTTGCTGACCATTTAAATCACGTAATAACATTTTGGACCATGCTGTTCGTCATCGCATATTTCAATTCCATAATGCACAGGTCAAGTGGTGAGCGTATATCCAGCTCGTACTTCAATGACAGCCTCCTCATCTCTGGTGAGGTCGGACCAACACATGGGCTGCCTGGTATCCTTGGGCTCACATCAAACACAACGAACTCAGGGCGTTTTGTTTCTTTGTTGTATGGCAGTGCCCCCTGCAGGGCGAACAAACCAATAATCCCTGGAGGGAACTCTTTTTCAGAGGCCCTTATGAATTTCTCAGCGGCGTTGTAAACAAGTGGCTTTAGCGATTCTCTCATAGTAATGCCTTTGTGACCAACCTCCTCGTTTCTTGGGTAAACTTTTATCTTCATCTGGTCCCTAGCAGGCAGATTTAGGAGGCCGGTTAAATCGGTTTGGATTCTGTCATCGAAACCAACAAAGTCAAAATCACCGAATTTATCTTTCACAGCGTAAGACTGGAAATTAGCATTGAATCTTGGCCCCAAAACGAATTCTTCTATCCTTGCCGTTTTAAGTCCTTCTTTACTTATAACTCCATCGTAAAGCAATTCTTTAGCCTGTGCATAATAGTCCTCAGGGCTTGAAGGGTAAAAGAACGCACGTTCCAATGGGTTTTGCTTTTGTTGGACCTTAACTACTGCGAGCCGGTCTATCTCCTCTGGTGAGTTGAACTTCTTTGGGAACCTTATGCCCGCCTTCTCAAGCAGGTAGTATTGGCTTTTTACTGCGGTTCTCTCCTCTGTCCGTAACATCCATCGGTTTCCGTATATCGGAATCTTGAAGTCGTTCTCTATGGCATCGTAGCCAACATATACAGAGAATGAACGGTTTGGTATGAATATTGTTCCCATCTCTCTGAGTCGCTCCTGCACTGCCTCAGAGGTTATGTCTGAAAATTTATCAAGCACGATTATCTTACTGAAAAGGTGTGCGCTGTGCCTTGTATACAACTCCTCCCTCCCTTTCTGGCACACAGCAACCACAGGGACTTTAGCAGCTTTTGCTGCCATACCCACCTCTTCAGCGGAATGGCTCCCCAGTACACCTATAGTGTAACTTTCATAGTTCTTCGCAATCTCGTTAATCTCCTCCTGCGTTATCATCGTTTACACACCCCAACAAAATTCTCAAATATCTTTTCCCCATACTTTGTATGCTCCACTTCCGGGTGGAACTGAATACCATATAATGGCATCTTTTTGTGCCTCATTGCTTCTATCTTGCAATCACGTGATTTAGCCAGCACCTCAAATCCAGGTGCGCTTGTTACTTCATCATTGTGGGAAGCCCAGGCCGTGAATTTTTTAGGTATTCCCTTAAATAAATCATTTTCATTCAGGACTTCTATTTCAACTTGCCCGTATTCTGGAATTTTCGCTGGTTCACTGGTCCCACCGAAATGAATGGCCATGAACTGATGACCCGCGCATAGCCCAACTATTGGCTTGCCTAAGTTATCGAGGTAGGAGGCAACATGTTTGACAATTTTCTCACCACCACTCCCTATGCGGACGGCCCCGCCGGAAAGCACCAGACCATCGACATCCCCTAACTTTTCTATCGGTGTGTCAGGCTCAATTATAGCTGACTCACACCCAAGGTAGTTAAGCCGTCTCCAGATTCTATGGGTCCATTGCCCACCAAGGTTAACTACAAGGATTTTCATCATTCCCACTCTATGGTCCCAGGCGGCTTGCTGGTTATATCATAAACTACACGGTTTACTTTGTCCTTCATAGTGTTTGTTATCCTTATAGATATCTTATGAAGAACCTCATGCGGCACGTGCGAGTAATCTGCGGTCATCCCATCAGTGGAATCAACAGCTCGCACAGAAATCACATAACCATAGGCCCGGGTATCTCCATGCACGCCAACACTCTTTATAGGCATAAGGACAGCAAAATACTGCCACGGGAGTTTCATTTTTCCTTCTTCCGCAGCTTTTTCCAGTTCCTCTTCCACTATTGCACAGGCTTCCCTAACTATCTCTATTTTTTCTTCGGTTACCTCACCCAATACTCTTACTGCAAGCCCCGGTCCAGGAAATGGCTGCTTTGAGTATACCTCTTTTGGAATCCCAAGGTATTCGGCAACGCGCCTCACTTCATCTTTGTAGAGGTCCCTCACTGGTTCAATTAACTTTAAGTTCATCCTCTCAGGCAGGCCCCCCACATTGTGATGGCTCTTTATAGTGTCTCTTAGCTGACCACCACTTTCAATCCAGTCCGGTGCTAGTGTGCCCTGTGCGAGATATTTTGCTTTAACCTTTTTAGCTTCCTTCTCAAATATCCTTATGAACAGTTCACCGATTATCTTCCTTTTCTTCTCTGGCTCGACAACATCGTGGAGGGCATCGATGAAATCTCTTTTTGCATCTATGACCTTAAGGGGTATGCCAAGCGATTCAAACATCTTGCTAACCTGTTCAGGTTCGTTTTTTCTCATCATCCCAGTGTCAACAAATATGCATTTTAAGTTTTTTCCAATGGCTTTATGCAGTAGAACCGCTGTGACCGTGCTGTCTACCCCGCCAGAGCAAGCTATTATTGTTGGCCCGTCGATAGTTTCCTGCAGTTGTTTTATGCTCTCGTCCACAAATTTCTCAGGCTCAAACATCAAGTTCCCTCCCAGTTAACCTCTTGTATATATCCAGATATCTCCTGCTGGTTTCGGATACAACTTCCTCTGGCAGCTCTGGTGCAGGCGGCTCCCTGTTCCAACTGCTTTTCAACAAGTACTGCCTCAGATACTCTTTATCCAATGATTCTGGGGCGGTACCTAGTTCATACCTGTCCATTGGCCAGAACCGTGAGGAGTCAGGAGTCAGGAGTTCATCTATGAGAATAAGCTCGCCATCAACCCTACCAAATTCAAACTTCGTGTCAGCTATTATTATACCTCTTTTTTCAGCGTATTCACTCGCCTTTAAGTATATCTCAATACTTTTCTCCTTGAGTTCTTTAGCTGTTTCCTTTCCGACAATAGCCTCAAGCTGTTCCATGGAAATGTTCTCATCATGACCGGATGTAGCTTTCGTTGATGGTGTGAAAAGGGGTTCTTCAAACTTTTCTGCCTCCTTCAAACCTTTTGGCAACTTAATCCCACATATCTCACCTGTCTTCTTGTAGCTCCTCCAACCAGAGCCAGCAAGGTACCCCCTAATTACACACTCAACTGGCAGGGGCTCGCTTTTCTTTACTATTATGCTCCTATTTCTTAGCTCGTCAAAACGGGCTTCTTGAGGAAACTTCTCAAAATCGGATTCCAGGATATGGTTGTTTATGACATCTTTCATTTTGTTAAACCAGAACAAAGATAACTGATTTAGGCATTTGCCCTTGTGTGGGATTCCCGTTGGAAATACAACATCAAAAGCCGATATCCTATCAGTAGCTATGAACAACAGGTTATCCCCTATTTCGTATATGTCCCTCACTTTGCCACGTTTCCACAACTTAAGCGGAATTTTTGTTTCAAGTAATACATCCATTTCATTCACCCTAAAACTTGCTTGCGTATTTAACAAACCCCCTGAAAAACTGTAGGCCGTCGCCCTCTTCATTGATTTTTCCTCTCGTCCAGCTTGGGTGCATCCACCCATGGACAAACCTTTCTGGATGTGGCATCATTCCAAACACATTACCTTCTGGATTGCTAACTCCTGCAATGTTTTCAACAGAGCCATTTGGATTCTCAACGTATTTAAACACTATTTGCTTGTTGGAGTTCATCTCTTTTATGGTTTCCTTATCCACTATAAATCTTCCTTCTGCATGGGCAATTGGCAGGTATACCCCCTTTTTCACATCTTGTAGGAACTTGCAGGCATGGTTCTTTACTGGCTTTAGGTGAACCCATTCATCCTTGAATACCCCGCTATCATTGAATGCAAGTGTGGCATCCTGTTTTATGAATGGCCCATCTATAGCAGGTAGCAGCCAAGATTTTACGAGGGCCTGGAAGCCATTGCATATGCCCATTATTGGCTTTCCCTCTTCTACGAAAGCCCTGACTTCATTACCCATAAGATATTTTATCTGGTTTGCTAGTATCACGCCTGCGGATATATCATCACCATGGGAGAATCCTCCAGGTATTATGAGGCCCTGGTAATCCTCTATGCCTTTCTGACCTTTCATCAGCGCGTTTATGTGGACTAGTTCAGGCTCAGCACCAGCTAGCCTGAGGGCATTGGCTGTTTCCAGTTCGCAGTTTGTTCCCTCAACTCGAAGTACCAGCACTTTTACCATTTGATAGTCCCACCCCATGCTCTTTTCAGTGAACTCAGCGCTTCGCTTACGACTACTCCTTTCGAGCCCCTGACAACAACTTTCTTTTGTTTTGTTACCTCACCAATTTTAGCAAAACTGTTTCCCCCCATGACAGCTTCAAAGTCTTTTGCATTCTTCTTGCTGACTTCTACTATGAATCTGCTGTTTGACTCTGAAAACAGTATTTTATCATCCGTTTTGATTCTCTCGCCCAACGGAACTTTCTTGAGGTTAATCTTTGCACCAAGGCCGCCCGCGAATCCCATCTCCGAAACAGCGACACCAATCCCACCCTCAGAGCAGTCGTGGCAGGAGGCGACTAATCCACGGTCCATAGCCTCTGTTAGCGCATCCATGGATTTTTTTGCTTCCTTAAGGTTTACAGTTGGAACTTTTCCACCTTTTGTGCCATTGACCATAAGGTAATGAGAGCCTCCCAGTTCATCGTAAGTCTTGCCAACTATGTAGATGTAGTTCCCAGCCTTTTTGAGATCCATGGTGATAGCCGTTCTAACGTCAGGGATTATCCCAATGGCAGTTATTACAAGTGTGTGTGGAATTGAAATTGTTTTCCCCTTGTAGACATATTCATTATGCAGGCTGTCTTTTCCTGATATGAAAGGAGCACTGAATCCTTTTGCGCCGTCATAGCACGCGCGGCTTGCCTCGATGAGTGCACCCATAACTTCTGGTTTCTCTGGGTTGCCCCAGCTGAAATTATCAAGGAGTGCGATTCTCCTCCCTCCACAAGCTACGTTATTTCGCATGGCTTCATCTATGGCTGATAACGCCATGTTATAGGGGTCTTCCGAGTATTTAGAATTAAAGCCATTTGATACTACAATCCCTCTCCAACTATCGTATAGGGGTTTCAGCACGGTTGCATCGCCCGGACCAAAACCAACACCTTGAAGAGGCTTTACAATCGTCCTCCCCTGAACTTCATGGTCATACTGTCTTATGACCCATTCTTTGCTTGCAACATTTGGAGATGCAAGGATTTTCTTAAGGTCTTCACCGAGTTTTTTCTTCCTTGGCAATTTAGGTATAACCTCCTTCGGCTTCTTCCATTTAGCGGTTCTTGCGATAGCTGGCGTGTCATGTAGGAATCCCGCGTCGAGCTCTCCAACTATTTCTTCATCATAGTAGAGAATTAGCCGCTTGTCTGCCCTGAACTCACCAATGAAAGTGGCCTCGCATCCTTCGTTTTCAAATATCTCTTTTATCCTTTCCTTGTTTTCTGGTGGAACAGCTAAAATCATCCTTTCCTGGGATTCAGAAATCCATATTTCCCATGGTTTAAGCCCGCTGTATTTCAGCGGCACCCTATCGAGGTGCACGTTTGCACCAAGATTCTTAGCCATTTCACCTACAGCTGAAGACAGTCCACCTCCTCCGCAGTCAGTGACAGCACTGTATAATGGTCTGCTGCCGGCATCTCGGGCTTTAAGCAAGCCATCAAGAACGACTTTTTCCTTTATGGGATTTCCTATCTGCACCGCTCCGCTGGAGGTTTCTTCAGAGCTATCCTCAAGCTCAACACTTGCGAAAGTTACACCATGAATGCCATCCCTACCGGTTTTGCCGCCAACGAGCAGGATAAGGTCTTTTGGTTTGGGGTTATAGACATATCTTTCTATAGGCATTATCCCAATGCATCCTGCATAAACCAGCGGGTTTCCCACATAACCATCGTCAAAGGCCACAGCGCCATTGGCAGTAGGTATGCCCATCCTATTGCCATAGTCTCTTATTCCAGCGACTGAGCCCTTAAACAGTCTTTTCGGGTGCATGGTTCCTGGTGGAAGCTTGTCATAAGGATAATCCAGCGGACCAAAGAATAACACATCAGTGGACAATATTGGCTTTGCACCAACACCCATTACATCCCTGAATACCCCTCCAGAGCCAGTTCCAGCTCCACCGTAAGGGTCTAATGCAGTTGGGTGGTTATGGGTTTCAACTTTAGCTGCTATTGCATACTTCCCATCAAAATCGATTATCCCTGCGTTGTCTTTGAAGACCGACAAGCACCAGGGGTGGTTTAACTCCTCAGTTGCTTTGAATATGAAGCTTTTAAAGAGGCTCTCTATCTCGCCTTTTGGGGTTTTTATGGTGGCTTTGAACGTCTTGTGCACGCAGTGCTCAGACCATGTTTGTGCAATGGTCTCAAGCTCAATGTCAGTTGGGTTCCTCCCCATCCTTACATAGTATTCACGGATTTTTTTCATTTCATCTAAAGTCAGTGAGAGAAGCCCCTTCTTACTTAATTCCATGAGCTCCTCATCAGTTGCGTCAACTATGTTTATTTCCTTGGCAATCATCTAGACCCTCACATATCGGTAATTATGAATTAGTGGGTTACAAAGGACCTTTTCGCAAACAGTCCTCAGTTCGCTCTCTGTTAACTTTCCTTTGATGATGTAACTGAATGCACTTTCAACACGTTCAACACCATGTATCCCAATTAGTGCCATAGCTTTCATCGCGCTTTCCCCAACAGCATCGGTGACACCCGTTTTGCTTTTGACCTGAACCAGCCAAGCATTTTTTTCAGTTATGAGCTTAAGGCTATCTCCTTCATGCGTGTATGAGAAATCTTGTGTTATTGGGTCAACAAACAACTCTTTACATGCTCTTAGGATTTCTGGCTCGCCTACTGTCCCATATATGAAGTAGACATACATGGTTTCAACACGTTCTACATGGAGCCTAAGGTCATGTATCTCACCTTTTTTCATAATGCCTATTGGGTCATAATCAGGTCGTTTGTACGTTACACCAACTATCAAGAAAATTTCCCCCTAAAGCACCAATTCCTTGGTCTTGTATTTTACCACTATCTTTTTCTGCGGTATCACCTTGCCTATTATCTCAGGACCAAATTCATCGCCAATCATATCAACACATCTCACCGCATCCTCACGATTTACCACTAGGGCAAAACCCCATCCAAGGTTGAATGTCTTGAACATCTCATCGTCAGCTATACCACCAATCTGCTGTATCAGTTCAAATATGGGCTGTGGATGAAAGTTGTCGAACTCAAACCCGACACCGAGTTTATGGAATTTCAGGTAAGCATCCCCTGTTATGTGGACAGCTCCTAAGACTTCTATTTCTTTCATGACTTTCATCACTGGTCTAACGTAAATTTTGGTTGGCTTGAGGACTTCATATATGAGCTCTTTGTCCAATGGCTCTGGCTTCTCAAAAGGGTCATACCTCCCACCCCACTCTTTGAATAAAACTTTCCTGACGAGACTTATACCGTTGCTGTGGACACCAGAGCTTTTGAGTCCTATAACAACGTTACCTGGTTTTATCTTTGAGCCATCTACTATTTTCTCCTCTTTAACTTCTCCGACGCAATCGCAGTTTATGTGATATTCAGCCTGCATCAGCTCGGGGACGTCAGCAGTCTCCCCACCTATCAATGGACACCCTGCTTCTGATGCCCCACTATTCAATCCTTTCAACAGTTCCCCAAAAAGCCCAGGCTCGCTTTTCTTTAGGTCGATTACATCTGTTATGGCAAGCGGTTCTGCACCGGAGCGTATGCAGTCATTTGCGACCATAGCTACTGCATCTACACCAATAGTGTCGTGCTTCTCAGCAAGCTGGGCAAGCAGGACTTTCGTTCCAACACCATCTGACGTTTTTACCTGATACCTACCATCACCAATAGGGTACAGAACGTTGAATGGCGTTTCAACAACAGGACCATACTTGCTGAATGAGTATGTTTCCTTTAACTCAACCAGATGCTTTTTTGCTTTCTCCCTTAACTTCCTGTCTACACCTGAATCAGAGTATGTTAAAGGCATTTTTCCCACTTCCTCACGACTTCACGGGTTTTCTTCCTGGCAAGCCCTATGTAGTTCTCAGGTTTCATTATCTTGTCTAGCTCTTTTCTGCTTAGGTATTTCATGACAGTTTTATCCTTTGCCAGGACATCTTTCAATGGTATGTCTTCCTTTAGGCTTTTCATGCTGGCTTTCCTCAGAAGTTCATGTGCTTCCTGCCTTTCAAGACCTTTAGCCGCTAGCAGGGTGGTTACTGCTTCAGCCATTATTCTGCCTTTGGTCAAGTCAAGGTTCTCCTTCATCTTCTCTGGGAATACTTGAAGGTTGTTTAGTACTCTTATCATACGGTCGGTCATGTCATCTAACAGCAGGAAGACTGTTGGGAACACCGAGCGCTCGGCGGCAGAGTTAGTCAAATCCCTCTCATGCTCAAGTGCAATATTCTCCAGGGCCGGCAGGACACAGGAACGCACCACACGGGCGTTGCTGCATACGTTCTCACAGTTTATTGGGTTTCTCTTTTGTGGCATGGCTGAGCTACCAACCTGCTCTTTTCCGAACCCCTCACTTACTTCAGCGATTTCCGTTCGCTGCAGGTTCCTAATCTCCTTCGCGATTTGTTCCAGTGTGCCAGCCATTATTGCCATGTCAGAAACCAACATTGCAATGTCCTCTCTTGGAACAACCTGCGTGCTTATTTCTGCTGCATCCAGGTCAAGCCTCTTCATTATTTTCCTCTCTATGCCAGCAACCCCAAACAGTTTTTGGGCAGCGTAAGTTCCGGTTGCCCCAGAGAATTTCCCCCTAAGGGAGAAGTAGTCACTCAGCAGGTTGTGCAAGTCATATCCAACTTTGTCAACGTAGTTGGCAAGCTTGAAACCAAAAGTTATTGGTGTCGCATGTTGACCATGGGTCCTACCCACCATCGCCGTGTTTTCATACTTTAGTGACAGGTCCATAAGCACCCTCATAAGGACTCTCCCTTTCTCCAGGAGGATAGTCAAGCCCTCCTTTAGCTGGAGAGCCAGGGCGGTGTCAACTATGTCATAGCTGGTTGCAGTTAAGTGAACATATCTTGCGGTTTTAGGTGAGCACTGTTCCGACAGAGCCTTCACCATTGCCATCACATCGTGTTTTGTCTTGCGCTCTATTTCCTTCACCCGCTCAAGCTTCACATTCTTTGCTTTTACTCTGATTTCCTTGGCAGCTGTTTTTGGTGCTTTTCCCATATCAGCAAGGGCTTCCACCAGCGCGACTTCAACATCCAGCATTCTCTTAAGTCTGGTTTCCTCGTCGAATACCCTTCTCATCTCTTCGGAGCCGTAACGATAGTCTATTGGATGAACACTCATTTTCTCACCTTCTCGTCAGACTTCTCAACCTTCTCTCGCATCTTCGCGCGATAGTCTTCCAACTTCTCCCTCAGCTCGGGATGCTTTAAAGCCAAGATTTCTACAGCAAGTAACGCTGCGTTATCGCCTCGATCAACACCAACGGTAGCTACCGGTATCCCTGGCGGCATCTGCATTATTGACAACAATGCGTCCAATCCCTCTAACTTTGCATTCACAGGGACACCAATTACAGGCTTCGTCGTATGAGCTGCAACTACTCCAGGTAGAGCAGCAGCAAGCCCAGCGATTGCTATAAAAACATTAGCGTCAGATTCCTTTACAATCTTTTCAAGTTTTTCCGGAGTCCTATGCGCGGACGCCACCCTTATCTCATTTGAAATTTCAAAAGCGTTTAAAACAGAGATGCATTTGTCTGCTACGGGTTTGTCCGACTCCGAACCAAGAATAATAAGAACTTTCATCAAATCCCCCACAGGTTTTGTTATAGTGCCTAGGGTTTTTATAATTTTGTTTGTGGTTAGTTGGCATAGTCCCAAAACGAGTGGAAGCGCCTTAGGGCGGTGGAAAACGGGTTTAGTTGATACAACTGACGGGTTAAGGATAAAGGCAATTAGTGAGGCACTTTTCTTCCCTTTGTTTTGAAACCATGTTTGGATAAGTTCCTCAATCGTTTTATTGGGCAGTAACTATCGCACATTGAACAAGGGTTTTCATTCGTTAGCCTGTATCTCTCAAGCTTTGATGGGTCTATGGCATACTTGTGTTGTACGCTCCAGTTTAGTTCAGAGCGCGCTTTTGACATACTGTGGTCCTTGCCTATATCTATACCCCTAGTTATATCAGCAGCGTGGGCAGCTATCTTTGATGCCACCACACCAAGCCTAACGTCATCTTTTCCAGGCAAACCCATATGCTCTGATGGGGTTACGTAGCAAAGGAAGTCGGCACCATAGAATGCGGCTAAGGCACCGCCAATAGCCCCAACAATGTGGTCGTAGCCGACACCTATGTCAGTCACCAGCGGGCCTAAAACATAGAAAGGCGCGCCTGAACACAGTTTTTTCTCAAGTGCAACATTCTTTTCTATACCATCTAATGGTATGTGCCCCGGCCCTTCCACCATGGTTTGTACACTAGCTTTTCTGGCTCTTTTCACAAGCTTCCCAAGTATTTCAAGCTCTTTCAGCTGTGCTTTGTCAGTTGCATCGTATATCGCGCCAGGCCTTAGCCCATCACCAAGACTCAATGTGGCGTCATACTTCTTTGCCAACTCTAAAAGATAGTCAAAGTTCTCGTAAAGAGGGTTCTCCTCGCCAGTTTTTAGTATATACTCTGCTATAAGCCCCCCTCCTCTACTGACAACAGGAATCATCCTCTTATTCCTCTTTAAAACACCAACACTTTCTTTAGTTACACCACAATGAACCGTTACAAAATCAACGCCATCTTTAAGGTGCCTCTCAACAGCCTTGAAGACACAGTCTTCGCTTATGCTCCTACAGTCATAGACGGGAACAGTCCCTAACGGGGCTTTAACTGACTTTATCACAGCCTTCCTGGTCTTACGCGCTTTTGAACCAATGCTTAAGTCCATGATTGTATCGGCGCCATAGGACACTGCCGTTAATGCTTTTTTCACCTCGGTTGCAGTGTTGCTGCGCGTTTCTGAAACGCCAATGTTGGCATTGACTTTCACCCGCAGGCCTTTCCCCACCCCTACAACAGGGATATCTCTCACTACGTTCTTTAAAACAACAATCCTACCAGCAGCTATTTCCTTCTTTAGGAATTTGCGAGTAACTCCTTCTTTTTTTGCCAGCTCGTTGACCTCAGGGCTAGTCTGCCCTCTCTTTGCCTCAACCATTTGTAGCATTAGCTCACCCCTAACTATAAGACTAAAGTCTCCTTACGCGACTTGCCAACACCCACCAACTTTATGGGAATGCCACAAAGTTCTTCAAGCCTCTTCACGTATTTCAGTGCGTTTCCGCTGATACCATCAGACAAGTCTTTTTCAGTCCAGCCTTCAAGTTCTTCATAAATGGGCTCATGCCGCCCAAGTTCTTCCAGTGTTTGTGGGAAGTCTTCGGTAGTCTCCCCAGTTGTTAGATCCTTGTATGCGACACACACCTGCACGGTTTTGAATCCAGTTAGCACATCGAGCTTTGTCAGGGCAAGCCAGTCCAATGAGTTTATCCTGCATGAGTACCTTACCAGGACAGAATCAAACCAGCCACATCTTCTTGGTCTGCCTGTTGTTGTCCCATACTCGCCACCGTTTTCTCTAATCTTCTCGCCAATCTTGTTATTCAGTTCTGTTGGAAACGCACCAGCACCAACCCTTGTTGTATAAGCCTTCGCCACGCCACCAACGTCATCAATTCTAGTTGGCCCTATGCCCAATCCAGTGCAGGCGCCTCCAGCAATGGTGTTCGAGGAAGTTACAAAAGGGTATGTCCCATGGTCTATATCCAGATGAGTACCCTGCGCGCCTTCTATAAGCACATTCTTTCCATCGTCCAGCGCTTTGTTTATTTCAGCTGAGCAGTCGCCCGCGTATCTTTTTAGCTGTTTCCCGTAGAACGTGTACTCTTCCAGAATTTTCTGAAAGTCTGTTGGCTGTCCGCCATAAATCTCAGCTTCCCTATCCTTTATGTTGACCAGAAACTCAAGTTTTGCCTTAAGCGTGCCTTCCTCAAGAAGGTCACCAAGCCGAATACCTATCCTCGCTACCTTGTCGGTATAGGCAGGCCCAATACCTTTCTTAGTTGTGCCAATCTTTTCTTTCTTACCCTTTTCCTTCAGGCTGTCAAGTTCCCTGTGGAACGGGAATATAATATGGGCTTTCTTGCTTACAAGCAGGTCAGGTTCAATTCCATTTTCTTGGAGTCTCCTTATTTCTTCTAAAAGCACGCTTGGATTTATGACCATGCCATTTCCAAGAACTGCCCGTTTACCGCGTATCGCACCAGATGGCACAAGGTGAAACCTGAACTCCTTCCCGTCCACGACAACAGTGTGTCCGGCATTATCTCCCCCCTGGTATCTAGCAACAATATCCGCTTTCTCAGCGAGGAAATCAACTATCTTCCCCTTTCCTTCGTCTCCCCACTGGGTCCCAATGATAACAGTAGCAGGCATTTTATTCCCCCAGGCTAATTAGGTTTTCTTTGACTATAAAGCTTTTGCCAGTGAATTTTTCAGTCATGAGCATGTTGGTTCTACAGTGTTCGGTTATCCGAGACACCAACATCTCTCCCCCACTCATTGCCATATAAGGTATAAGCTGGTCTGCACACCACTCATCAACAACACCCTCCCTTTGCCCTGTCAACTTGAGGGCTGCTTCTCTCCCAACTTCCTCAGATGGTTTCCCCCTCTCACCAAGCGCGTTTGCCCCAATTACAGAGTTTTCAGTTTCTGCCCACAGTGTTATCCCAGAGCCAGGGCAGTCAGTTTCTGAGTAATCAACTTGAATTTCCGGACTTATGTCAAGCTTCTCAAATATGGCCTTTCTTGCAGCTCTAGCTTGTCTCTCTGCTACCTCATGCTTCCTCAAACTTTCCGAGGCACTTGATATGCCCTTGATGGTCTTTATGTTTGTTTTTTCAGCTAGCTTCATGGCTTTTGGATTTGATGGTCTTACAATAACTTCAACCAGCCCACCACCCTTGGGGTAATAGCCCCGTCTTTTGATGCTCATGTCTGCTTTGTAGCCGCTCTTTTTAATCAAAGGCAGGAGGACGTGTTTTATGTAATCTATTGGCGGGCTCCACCTGACATCGGTCCCACCCCTTATGCTTAGCTCCACTTTCCCATCCGCTAAGAAAGAGGGAAGCAACAGAGTCTGGAGGACAAGGCTTATGGAGCCAGCCGTTCCAGTATCAATCTCAAGCTTTCTAGCTTTTATCTTCCCTGGGGTGAATGTAAGTTCCCGACTTCCGATTTCCGCACCATCTAACTTTGCATCACAGAGTTTCGCTAGAGCCTTTATCCCAGTTAGGTGTTGTGGCCTCAACCCGGGGTTTGGCCGTTTCGCGCGGATGTTGGTTACCCTGAAAGGTTCTCCCATAATTGCAGATAAGGCTGCGGCTGTCCTTATTATTTGTCCACCCCCATGGCCAGTTGAACCATCTATTTCTATCATAGAACCAACAGACTAGCATATAATGCAATGCTGAAGACCGTTGCACCCGCCAACATATCCAGGAAAGAGTCCTTGATGATTTCAAGTGCTTTGTAAAACCACATTAAAGGTATTGCCCCAAACAAAAGCTCACTTAACGAAGCGGCAGCAAACCCAACCACAACCATGTCAGCAGTTATGGCCTTGGTGCTACCCAGTATAGCCAATGAGGCAACCGTCGAGGCGCCGCTTACTAGGCCGCCAAGTATTATCGTAGGTATGAATGCATCCGGGAAATAATGCGTGAATAGCTCGATTATGATTATCATGAGAAATAACTTTATCGAAAGCCCAATGGCGTGCATCACGTCGAAAGGAGACTTAATCTTTAGCACTGTTTTTTTAGAGCTTCTCAACCTCCTGTAACCTAGCAGGGCAAGTGCAAAAAAGCCCAGGAAGGCAGCCGGGGAGAGTTTTACAATCAGCACAGGCATGAATACGCCCACTAGAGCTAGGTTCCTCAGCAGAATTGAAGCGTTCAATGTTATCAGCGACCCCCCAACAAGATTTATATCCTTGGTTTTCTTGTAGATTTGGATTAACGGGCTGCAGCTTGCCTTCTGGCTTATTAGCCCCCCCAGGAAACCAATCAGTTCGACACATTTCCTTGCGGTTAGTAGTCTTGAGCCTATGAAGCCGACTAGGTTTATGATTGAGATTAACACAACCAGCAGCCACAACGAACGTAGGTCAAGACTTATGCCAGCGAAGTTGATTGGTGCTAGGGGTATGAATGGGTAAACTATGCCAATGACCACCATGAACTCAATAAGGTCCAGCATCTCCTTCTGGGTTAAGTGCCTGACTACTCTGTGGAGTTTCTCCCTTGCGAATAAGATTAAAACAACGATGACCGCTATGAAAACTGCTTCCGCATAACAGTTTATGGAAACGAGGGCACCCATGGCATATGCTAGTAGAAGCGATATTGTTGTTGTCAGGCCTATCTCCTGAAACTTAAATAGGTTGCCGATATAGAGAGCCAGAGCTAGAAGCCCAATAGCAAGAAAGCCAAGTACAGGCAGGTAATCAGCACTCATCAGTTCCGGTCCAGCTAGAATGCCTAGGACGCATCCAAGGAGGGAGATAAGCGAGAAGGTTCTAAGCCCAGCTATCTCCTGGTGTTTTGAATGCTCCCTTTCGAGCCCCATCAGCGCGCCTATCAATGTTGCCAGGACTATCTTTTGGGTAAATTCAAGTCCGATTAGAAAATCCATTCAATCACTGTTTCGCGTTTTTGATTGCGTTCTTGAATTTTTGTACAGTTTCCTTAACGTTTTTGTTCCCTTCCATCAGCGTACCTATCTGGATTGCATTAGCTCCTGCCTTCACTATGTTTTTAGCTTCATCAAGTTTTCTTATTCCACCGCCAACTATGTAGGGAACATCTATGGTCTCTGCCACTGCCTTCACCATCTCAATTGGCATTGGCCCCTGTGGGCTTGCCGAGCCGCAATCAGTTAGTATGAACCTGTTTCCCATATACTGGCCAGCCAGGGCGAGGGCAGCGGCTATGTTTGGTCTCCAGCGTGGGACCAGATTGGCATTTCCAACCCACCCAACGCTTCCACCTGGCTCTATTACTATGTAGCCAGTTGGTAATGGCTCAAGGCCATAACTCTTTATCACAGGCGCGCTTATGGTCTGGGCTGTGGATAACCAGTAAGGGTCACGCGAGTTGAGCATAGTCATAAAGTAAATGGAGTCTGCATGCTTTGTTATGGTTGCAACGTTTCCAGGGAACAGGTTTATCGGCACGTTTACGTTTTCCCGTATAAGCTTGGTTGTTGTGTCAAGTAACTCACCCTGTGCACCTATGCTACCCCCAACAAGGATGAGGTCCGCCCCGCCCTCAACACTTTCTTTCGCAACCTGTGCAGCGACATCCGGGCTAGGATGGTCACACGGGTCGATTAAAATCATGAGCATGCCTTCTCCCCGTTCTTTGTAGTCACCTATGTAACGCTCCACTTTGCCTGGTTTCATCAAATTCACCTTCTCAGCATAACTTTATATTTGACCCATTAATATACTTAATCTTGATGAGAATACTTGTTACTGGGGCGGATGGTTTCGTTGGTTCACGCCTAGTTAAGAAGCTTTCTGAGAACCACTCAGTCCTGGCATTTTCCCGGTCCAAAAAGGAAATACCGGGCGCGAAACAGGTAATAGTTGGGGATGTCTTGAAAGATCTGTCTGGCCTTAGGAAAAAGCATTTCGATGTAGTTTACCATCTGGCGGCTGTTCTGGATGAGTCTAATCCAGAGCTGTGGAGCGTGAACGTTGAGGGGACGCGCAACCTGCTTGAGCTGTGTAAGAATAGAAACGTAGAGAGGTTTGTGTACACAAGTTCAATAGGTGTTCTTGGCGAAACTAAAGAGCCCGCAGAGGAGGATTTCCCATACAACCCACAAACGAAATATGAGAAATCAAAGGCGGAAGCAGAGCGACTGGTCATGGACTACAGGCTAAAGTATAGGATACCTTATACTATCGTGCGCTCGACGATAGTTTATGGTCCAAACAGTTTCTGGAAGCAGATTTTTGAGGCAGCGAGGGAAGGCTATCCAATCATAGGGAGTGGGAGCAATTATTTCCATTTAGTATACGTGGACGATTTTGTTGATGCATTGGTTGCTGTTTTGGACCTGAGGGCGCAGAACCAGATATACCACGTGGCAGGGCCGGATGTTTACTCCTACAAAGAAACATACCATATGATAGCTAAGGCCCTTGGAGCCAAGGCGCCAGACAAGCATGTCCCAGTTAGTCTGGCAAAAGCGATGGCGCTAGCCCATGAAACTAGGGCGAAGCTGCAAAGAGAAAAGCCTAAGCTGACGATGATGAGGGCGAGCATAGCCCGGTTGGTTAGGAACAGGATAGTGAGCACAAAAAAAATAGAGAAAGAGTTGGGCTTCAAGCCAAACTACCCATTAGAGAAAGGCTTGAAGAAGACTGTGCAGGAACTATTATAACCCTCCTTGGCCATAAAGTTTAGTGAGAACTATGGATACCGGCACCCTAACAGCTAGGCAGCTTGCGCCACTCATAGAGTCAAAACCAGTGGTTACAATTTGTCTGTCCGGGCGGGATGAACTTTACAACACATTCAAAGAGAACGGTATTTCTGCAGCTTTGAAATCACTTAGGTTCAGGTATGACGACTGGGCCGATGGGATGGTTGCAGAGGAAGCTGTCCCCGACGAAGAAATAGATGCAACCACAGGATTCCATGTAGTGAGAAAACCTGGTGGGCTTCTATCAACCGCAAGACCAATAGAAGAAGATGAGATTGATGTTTTCCTTGCCATGTTGTTGAATCAGCATAAGGATATGTTTGCTTTAAACAAGAACAACCATTTCATAGTGTTTCAGGACACGGTCCACACGGGGAAGTCGCTTGAAGCTATGAGAAAAGCCATTTTGTTGAATGGCATCCCAAAGAGTAAGGTGGTGACCGCCGCATTTAAGTCTAGTATATCGCCGGTGTTCCCTCCAGATGTCATTGGTGGGAGAGCCGTGCTTAGACCACCAAAACAGAAAAAGGATAGACAGTGGATAAGGGTTGACCACCGTGGAAGGGGCTTTGTTCTGAACGTGCCAATGCCATAGGATGTGTTGTCTTATGATTTTAAATGATAGCCAGCTAGCGAAACTGCAAAAGGCAAAACCACCCTTGATAGAGGACTATATAGATTGGGATAAACAGTTGCAGCCGAACGGGTTTGATATCACGGTTAAAGAAGTCCATCGGTTGCTGGGACCCGGGCAGGTGGATTTCTCGAATGAGGAGAGAGAGCTTCCAAAGACAGAAGCTATGGGATTCAAGGATGGCTGGCTTGAGCTTCCTCCTGGCGCGTACAAAATACGGACAAATGAATATGTGAATATACCCAATGATGTGGTTGCATTCGCACAAACCAGGTCAACACTGCTTAGGATGGGCGCGTTTACGGTTCATGCTGTTTGGGACGCAGGGTTTCATGGAAGAAGCGAGTTCCTGCTTGTGGTGCAGAATAAGCACGGGATACGTTTAAAGAAAAACGCGAGAATAGCCCAGCTGGTTTTTGTGCGCCTTGGAACCAAACCAGACAAAGTTTACTTTGGTGTTTACAAGGGCATGAAATAGCTCTTTTGTGGATGGGTCTCATAATTGTTGAATGGCTTTTTGGGAATTTTCTATTCTCATTTACGCACAACTAATTTAATACTCCTTGTCCTCTATCAACCCGTGTTTTATAAGTTCCTTCCTTATATCCCTGTGTCCAGATAGCTTTCTTATCACTTCTTCTCTTATCTTCAATCCTTCTGGAAGGCTACTTAAATGTTTTAGTACTCCCTTACGCTCAACTTCTTTCATTCCCAGGAACTCTGCGTTCACGTAACCCCCTGAGGTTCCTGCCCATCTCTTCACGATTTCTTTTGGTTCTTCCCTTGGTGCCATGAGCATTCAGTCTCAGATTGTGTTAATAAAACTTTCTGTGTGCTGTCGCTTAAAAGCGTCTTTGTGTTTTAGTCCAACTAAGCACTTGTTCCAAAGCTTTAAACATCCTCAATACCGTTTTCAGTGACGCGGAATATACATTCTCCCTCTGGAAGACACGGACTATCTACAAGCCTTGCTATACGCTTATCCTCTTTACTCTTGCGCAGATAAACTCTATATGCACTTGCATGCCCAACTATGTGACCCCCTATGGGTGTAGTTGGGTCCCCAAACAGCAGTCCAGGGTTTGCCATGACCTGGTTGGTTACAAGGATAGCAAGGTTGTTCAGGTCAGCCAGCTTCCTGAGAGTGTGCATGTGCCTGTTCAGCTTCTGTTGCCTGCCAGCAAGCGCGCCTCTGCCAACGTATTCAGCCCTAAATAACCCTGTTAGTGAGTCAACTATAATTAGTTTTACATTATTCTCCGTTATCAGGTCTTCAGCTTTCTCAACCAATAGCATCTGGTGGTCAGAACTGAAGGCCCTGCCAACAAAAACATTATCTAGTGCCTCGTCTTCATCCAAACCAACTGCTTTTGCCATCTGGGCGACACGCTCTGGTCTGAATGTACCTTCAGTGTCTATGTATAGTGTGCTCCCACCCAAGCCACCTTTTTCAACTGGCAGCTGTACATTTACAGATAACTGAAATGCAAGTTGAGTCTTCCCAACACCAAAACGCGAGTAAAGTTCAGTAATTGTTCTGGTTTCAATCCCTCCTCCAACAAGTGCGTCCAGCTGCTTTGAGCCGGTTGTTATCTTGCCAACCTCAGCCCGCTTTTTCAACAGTTCCCCAGCAGTTTCAAAGCCCATGTCCATGGCGTTTCTCGCGGAATTTATTAATTTTTTTGCTGCACTCTCCCCCATACCTGTTGCATCAACCAGCTCTCCAGTGGAGGCTACTGCTATAGATTCAACACTTTTAAAACCGCTTTCCCTAAGCTTCTCTGCCGTTGTTGACCCAACACCCGGCAAATCTTCAAGTTCTTTAACATCTCCCATTTTATTCACCCTTTTAGTTCCTTATCCAGGTTAACATCCTCTATCTCCCTAACCACAAATTCCTTTCGGCCGAATCGCTGGTTCTCCTTAACCTGACCCCTGAATATCTTTTCTTCACCAAGGATTTTATTTGTATCATAATTCTCAATGCTTTTTGGCTCATCCCTTTTGATACCAAGAAGCTGTTCGGCTATGTCCCTGTAAAACACACCTTTTATAACACCTGTGCCGTCGTCCAGTTCGCAGTTTAGTATGGCTGTAGTTATCGATTCAACACCACATTCAGGACATTTGCCACTAACCCTTTTCCCGCATTTTGGACAAACCTCAAGTGGCACTGGCTTATACGCTTGGACTATGACTGCTTTTATCTCTTTGTATTTGTCTCCGACTTGCAATTCTTTTATTTTAACCCGCTCTGATGTGCTGACGTCCGGTAGCTCTGGAGCCCCATCTGGGTTCACTTCTATCCTACCTTTCCACCCAAGGTTGAGTTCTAATGCTCCCCTGTTCATCTTAACATACGCACCCTCGGCCCTTATGATGTCGCCAGCATGTAGCTTCTCCGACCAGTCTGCTTGTTTGTCCCATAGAACCAGTCTTGCATCCGTACCATCAGATACGATTATGCTTGCCAGTTGGCCCTTCCTGTTGTTGGTGCTAAATTCTCTCTTTGGGAACACTCTCCTAACTCTTGCAAAGAAATTAACATTCTTCTGACCTTCAGCAAGGGCAGAGAGCTTAATGTAGTTGAGTTCTGGTTTGCTTTTGAATACTATTTGTGACGAACGGCCATAGCTGAGCTCCAATTCATTCCTTTTGCGAACCATTAAGTTTCTGAGCTCCAGCCTGCTACCCTCTCTAGCTTCATCAAGCAGCTTACAGTCATCGTTCCAGAAACTTACTCTTACTGACCCAGAGGCATCAGACACAATCAGACTTCCTACTTTCTTGTTTTTTGCCCATTCCCTTGCGGGAAACACGGTCTTTACCTCACCGCTTATACTTGCTGTTCTAAGGGTTTCATCTAGCTCGCCTATTGGCGTCAGTTTCACGTCCTCTTTTATATCCAGCTCAACACCGAGGTCCTTGGCTATAGAATATGCAGCCCCAGCACGTGTGAGCAATCCACCGTATTCTTCCTGCTTCTTTTCTATCTCTTTAGCGAGCTGCTCTTTGGACAGGCTAGTTTTAGCTAGTATTTTTTCCTCCAAACCTTCTTCATTGTCTAATATCTCCGAGACCATCATTTAGCTTATATGCCAAGCTATTTTTATAGCAACCCGCTAAACATTTCCGAGATTTTTTGTAAATTTTTATCAGAAAATTTTTTTAATAAGGTTGCACCATAATAGTTCCGGAGGGTGCTTTCGTTTTTTAAAACCGAACCTACCAAGAGTTCCAAAAAGGGGCGCCCTCCTATTTTGTGGGGTGCGAGCATGAGAAAAGACATAAGTAAAGTTATTGATAGTTATAGGAAGGGGGATATAAGCTTATTCGAGGCTTCTAGGATTGTTGATATGCATCCAAGTGAATTCCTGGAATTATTGGTGAGAAGAAATAAGGTTGAAGTTGCTTACAGTTCATTTTAGTAGGGTTTCATCAACAACAATTACGTCGCTAACGGCGAAAACCGCTTTGAACGGTATTGCAACGAAGTCATCCTCAGTTCTGGGTAAATTCTTGGCTGTTTTGCTCTCCTCAGCTGGTTCAACAAGGAAAGTTTCGAGAACACCAGTGTGTTCATCGAATTGAATATCACTAAGCCTGCCAATCTCTTCTCCTTTGTTTGTTATAACTCGCTTCCCTCCTAATTGTTTTGCAATAGCGAATTTCCTCGTAGCCATTTAAATCACTGGTTTCAATTACTCTAAAAGCCTATAAAAGCTTTTCGCTGGTTCTTGATGAAGAATACACCCACTGATATCAAAAGGAGTACAAACATTAAGACTAATGGATTCGGGTATTCATCAGCCATATACTCTTCTCTTCCTTCAACAGAAACCTCAGTAATAGTGGAGTTCAGTACAGAGCTACCCAACTTATCATAAAGTGTTGTGTTAATGGTATATCTTCCAGGGATTGTAGGCTTCCACTCAAACAACTCCTTTCTCATCTTTTTTCCAGGTAATACCTTCTCAATTGAGGACTGAGAATAAACCACTTGCTTATTTTCATCTGTTATCACAATAGTTAGGTTGTAAGAAGTGCTTTGGCTCTCCCCCCTATTTTTTACTGTTACTACACTCTTAGTTTTTACTCCTGTTATAAATGGCTTCACGAGTTCAACATTTTCTACAACTAGGTTTGCTTGAGTGCCTCCATGTGGGTGTACGTGTAGTAAAGAAGTGTCAACATCTTGAGAACCCTCAGGATTCGTAACGGTTAACTGGAGGTTGTAATCTCCAACATCGGGGCAAATCAAGGGAGACTTTGCACCAGTTAAAGGTAGAGTCCAAGAACCATTAGTAACGGTCCAAGAGTAGGTCAAAGAGTGGCAGATTCCGCCTCCAGGACAGTAATTTGCGTCAGTTGAGCCGGTACCATCTAATTCTACATTCTCTCCACGAATACATTCGTAGGGCCCATTTGCATCTGCAACTGGCCTTGAACCGCACGTACAGTCTGCTTTACACAAGCCTGGGCAGACCGAATCATCGTTGCCATCACACTCTTCTCCACAGTTCCTCTTTCCATCACCACAATGATTAGGACAACTGCTGCAGTAGAGTGAGCCCGTAAAGTACCTACTTGTGCATTTTGAAGAGTAACAGCCTTTTCTTACGAACCTTTGGTTGTTATAATCACAGTGACTTTTGGTATTGCATAATTTGTAGTTGCACCACTCTACACAAGAGTCTGAATCGCAATCTTTACATTCCTGTAGGGTGCTGCCTAAACATCTCAGCTCTCCAGCATTACACTCATCCGTACAGACCGGTCCACAATCTTGCGGACATGTTTCCTTGGTTTCATTACAATCACAAAGACCGTTGGGACAGTGTTTACACGTATTACAATACTCTTCTCCATGGATGACCCTCCCAATTACCACAACCCCATTCACAGTGTTGAATCTACAATAATCATCATAACAATGGTAACATAGGAGTGCCTGATTCTTACAAGTTAAAGCACAGCATCCCTCTACACATTCTGCTCCTTTACATTTGTTTTCTCCAACACAGGATGAAAAATTAGAATATGTTGACCAAGAAACACCGCTGCAGTACCCAAGGAGTCCTCTTTCGTTTCCGCATGCGTACCTCCTGTGGACATATCTATCTGCATGAAGGCAGGACCCTACACATTCCCTTCCCGCATAAGTATCCGATGATGGATGGCACGGACCAGCAACACATTCCGGGCTGCCGTTGATCATCTCGCAATGACTATCAGCTCCTGTGCAATACCCACTACAGTACCCGTCTATATCACAACTCTCTCCAGGTTTACAATCGGCATCTGTCTGGCACTTTTGTGAAGTTATGTACAAGCACTCAGTGTCACAACAATTGTGGCACAAGTGAGAAAAAGAAAAAGGAACAAAGAGTAGATAACATAATAGGAAAACAAAAAGCTTCTTCATTTGTTCCCCTCACTCAAACTGATTTTAACATGGTTCTTCTCAATGGAATCAATTTTCAATGAGTGCTGTTTATCTAACTCACATACTTTTGAAAGGTCTAGTGTTGAACCATTCAATAGAGCATAAAACGAGAAATTCCCATGGCAAGAAACACCAAGGATAACCATATTTTTAGAACGATCCACATTTTCAACAATGATTTTAACATCTGTTTCTTTTATATGAAGACAAGTGGTCTCATTGAGGGTCAGATTGCCATGGCTCTTCTCACTGCATGGGTCAGTCAATAGGAGGAGTACTTTGTCACTAGAGATTTCCGACACATTCACATCTAGGAATAACACCCTATGTTTTCCCTCAGGCAATTGTCTAACTGTTGAGTAGCCACCTACAGACCATACAAAATTCATAAGAGCGGGATTTCCAGCTCTCTCTAAGTCAATCTCATATTTATCAATTTCAGCACTCTGACCTCTGCAAAGATAAAATTTTTTATCGAAATGAGCCTGAACAACAGGTGGAGGGTTGAAACAAATGCACTCTTCTTCAGGGAAGTCTTGCGGACAGTTGCTGCAGTTTTCTCCGTCATCTACTTTTCCATTACCACAGGAAAGCAGGTGTTGTTTAGGTATATGTAGGAGATGATAAACTACAAGGCTTAGTATAAGTAAAGAAAAGACAAGAAAAATACCAACTAAAATACGAAACTTATCCATCCATAAGTGACTATTGAGTTTTAGTATATATTTTTAACTATTGCTTACTCTTTAATTTATGAAACTTCATAAAAATGCTATGATTTCGGAGTCACTTAGGAAGGAGCTTACACATCAGCATTACAGGTTGGCTGGCGCGCATTCGGCAGTAAAGCTATGCCACTGGACTAAACATAGCCTTTTGGAAAACCGCTACTGCTACAAACAGAAGTTCTATGGCATCCAGAGCCATCGCTGCCTCCAAATGACCCCTGCAATAGCATGGTGCAATCAGAGGTGCCTTTACTGCTGGAGAACGCACAAGCTGGTAACGCCGGATATCAAATGGGATGACCCAGAAACAGTGATAGAGGAAAGTATCAAGGCACAGAGGGTGCTGCTTACAGGATATTATGGGCTTCTGGATAGGGTTGACAAGGCAAAGCTTGAAGAAGCAATGAATCCAAACCAGGTAGCGATAAGTTTAGCCGGCGAGCCGACTCTTTACCCGTATCTCAGCGGCCTAATTGAAGCCTTTACCAAGCGCGATTTTAGCACTTTCCTTGTGACAAATGGGCTTAGGCCGCAAGTTCTAGCAGAGCTAGCTCTGCCAACACAGCTTTATGTCTCCCTGAGCGCGCCGAACGAGGAGATACATAAGAAGCTGAATGTGCCGATGATACCAAACAGCTGGAAACTGTTGAATGAAACACTTAAGCTTTTTCCATCTCTGGATACCCGAAAAGTCATAAGGATAACCCTTGTTAAAGGCTGGAACGACGTGCATCCAGAGCTTTATGCCAAGCTGATAAGCAAAGCTAGCCCCGATTTCATCGAGGTTAAGGCGTATATGTTCGTTGGCGATTCAAGGAGGAGAATGACAATAGCTAACATGCCAAGGCATGGGGAAGTTGTTGCTTTCACTAGGCTGCTTGAGAACGAGCTACCAGACTACAAGCTGATAGATGAGAAAGAAGACTCGCGTGTTGTGCTTTTGAGTAATGGCAGGAAAACTTCCCTGATAGGCGAGGCTGAAAAACATGAGCAAAAAACCAAAGAATATTAGTGAGTTAGTGCACGAGAGCATAGAGGTTAGGAAGGGTCTAACTAGTGGGAATCATCTATCCTATGTTGTTGTTAAAAAGGAGCCAGAGGGATTTCTTAAAGGCATTGAAAACAAGGAGCTCGAAAGACAGGTTGCCAACTACATAAAGGAAAAGAAACTGGGACAAGTTGACATTGAATTTAGGAGAGTGAAGGAGTTGGTTAAAGCCCCCAACCCTAACAAGAGGCTCACGCCAAGTGAGGTAAGGAGATTAGGGCTTAATGAGGGTGACCTCGTTGCCGAAATAACTGATTTTTTCCCACTTCACGATGTACCTAACGAATACTATCATAGACACTTTGAGCATGGGATGCATGTTGGTGACAAGGTGCTTGATAAGATTCTAACCAACTTAAAGGAAAAACACAAAATAAAAGCAGTTTTTGCAGACACACGGATGGAAAAAATGCAAGGGTTGCTAGAGTCCAGGGGCTTCAAAAGGGGGAGGAAGGGTACTGAGAGGGAACATGTATTTGTGAGGAGATTATAACCAGACAGAACAATGTGCTTCGTGCCCGGCGTTATTATATACCTAAAAAGCGTAAAAATTATACGGTGTTTTAATCATGGAAAAACCAAGAGGGCGCGTCCGGGAAAAATTGGGGAAAGCAGGCAGGACCATAAAGAAAATCATAGAGCCTGTCCACTTCGATGAGCCAGTGAATAGTATAGATTCTAGGGCAAAGATTGGACAGATTAAAAAGAAACCAAAGAAATACGAATCATTTAGGGAGCTTGTGGAGGATAACATAATAATTAAGAAATCATACCCATCTCACTCTAATACATACCTTAGATTTGATGTTTTCAAGAAGAAGGCCAGCGGAGATTTTGTTAAAGGCGCGTCAGAAAAAAGATTGAAAACTGTTTTGGATAAAATGAAAGTGCACCTAGGCGAAAAAAAGTTAGGTAGTGTGGGTGTAGAATATGGTCTTTTGTCATCTTTTGGGGATATTATCCACGAGGAAGGAAAGAAAGCTGGATTGGGGGGTCTGGATAAGGTTGCCAAGATAGACTGGTTCCGCCCGTCACACAGAATCAACAAACTATCCCGCAAGGAGATAATCAGAGAAAAAGTCCTCGATGAGATAATAAAGTTTATGCGAAATGAGCATGAAATCCGAAGAATTCACATTATAAATCCTCCTGAAGATTTAGTGGAACTTGCTGAGAAAAAAGGCTTTAAGGAGCTCAAACCAAGCGGAGATGTCCGCATAATGGTCAAGGACTTCAAGAAACGAAAGCAGAAACAAGAGCTGAACTGGTTCCACTAGCTGGGTAATCATACAGTTAAACTTCTATCCCTTCTCCCGGACTGAGTACTAGGGCATTTTCTGTTTTTATGTCCTGTTTGCTGTAGCTTGCAATTGCAGGGAGTGTCCCGTAATGCATTGGTATGAAGTGCTTTGGTTTTATGATTCCAACAGCCCTCTCGGCTTCTGTTAAGTCCATAGTGTAGACCCCACCAACTGGTAGGAATGCATAATCAATGCCTTTTTCAGCAAGAGAGCTCATTTCAGGGATGATGTCTGTGTCACCTGCATGGTATACTTTTTTGCCTTCCAACGTCAGTATGTAGCCAACACCAAACCCCTTTGGGTGGAATTTCTTGTTTACGTTGTACGCTGGAATGCTCTCGACTGAGAACCAGTCAAACGATTTAGTTTCACTTTGTCCAATAACTTGCGGTTTGTACCCGGAAAGCTCTTTTTCACAGCTCTCTGGGCAGATTATGATTGTGTCGTTTTTGTAGACCTGGCTTATCTTGTCTTTATCCAAGTGGTCAAAATGCGGATGTGTTATAAGAATTACATCCGCCTTCTCACTGTAGTCCCCCTCCCAATAGGGATCAATGTAAACGGTCCTATCACCCGACTTTAAGCGTATGGAAGCATGCCCAATCCATTTCAGTAGCATACCCTCACCTAAGATGCCTTTCCTTTTTTCCCTTTCTTGGTTTTCTTTACTGGTGCTTCTGGCTTGGCAGGCTCCATTCTTATCCTTGCCATATCAGTTATGACGTCTGGTATTGGCTTGTCATATTTGTATGCGAGCTCAATTATCTTTAGCTTTACTTCCATTAGCCTTAGCTCCATTTCAGATTCATCCATAATCTCACCTCATTTATTTTTTTGCCGAAGCAAACAGTGGCTCATCGTTTCTTGGTGTTCCACACGTAAACTTCCCTTCTGGGCAGGGACCGCGAATACATGGTGGCCCTGCTTTTTCAAATATTACTGGGGCGACTTTCTTCACCTCGGCCAACATTGCGTCGGCCAGTTGCCTTATTTCCCACTGCGCGCGGTAGCAACACCTCAAGGTGAAGAAGTGAAGAAGACTCCTGGCGTTCATTGTCACAACGATACTTGTATGAGTTGCATTCGGTAAGACGTATCTTGCATCCTCAGCAGGTATGCCCTGCTCAAGCAGATTTTTATAGCTCTCAAAGCTATTGTCTATTGTTTCTTTGTAGGCTTTTAACAGCTCGGGGTTCTCCTTTATGGTGTCAGGAATGGTATAATTTCCCTCACCAAGCTTAACATACCTCTGGCTTTGTTGCGTGTAGGAAGCCAGCCTATGCCTTACCAACTCGTGAGTCACCACCCTCGATACTCCACTTATGTTGAAGGTGAAGCTTGCATGCTCTATGACAGAAAGGTGCCCTCTTGATATAATATTCCTCAGGACCCGCTCAACCCTCTTCCTGTCGAGATTTTTAAACATCTCATCGTCAAGCTTCTCATGAGTGCTCGCGTATGCTGCTACTGCGCAGGTCCTCTCTGGATCAGGCGTGTAGTTGATTAGCTCCACATGCATTTTTATTTCTCCTTAATTGTGTTAATGCCATTAACACTGTTTATTATTTCCCCTTTTTCAAGGGCGTCCATAATCTGCTTGGCTATCTCTGTGCCAACTCTTTCCTGGGCTTCTATAGTTGACGCTCCAAGGTGCGGCGTCATGAGCACATTCTCAAGCCCAACCAGGGGAGAGTTTGTTGGTGGCTCTTTCTCCCAGACATCTATAGCAGCACCAGCAACCTTGCCGGATTTGATGGCTTCTGCAAGAGCTGCTTCATTTATTAGGCCCCCTCTTGCAGCGTTTATTATCCTGACGCCTTCTTTCATAATATCAAACTGCTCCCTATCCAGTGTGTTTCTGGTTTCCGGAACCAGCTTAAGGCACATCACTATGAAATCAGACTTTCTGCAGATTTCATCAAGGGTTGCTTTTGTTACCCCCCTTTCCAATAGTTCCTCTTTACTTCTAAATGCATCATAACCAATTACATTCATGGACAGACCTCTGGCAATTCTGGCTACTATGCTGCCAACATGGCCAATCCCAATTATACCCAATGTCTTGTCCTTGACCTCAACACCAACAAAACGCTTTCTGTCCCATTCGCCCTTAAGCATGGACATGTGAGCCTTGTGGATGTTTCTTGCGAGTGCCAGCATCAGTGCTATGCTATGCTCTGCCGCGCTGTTGATGTTCCCTAAAGGGACATTCATCACAGGGATGCCTCTCCCCTTAGCGGTTTCACAATCAATGTTGTCGACTCCAACCCCTGCCCTGCCAATCACTTTAAGTTTTTCGCCAGCTTCTATAATTCTCTTTGTGACTTTGGTGCCACTCCTAACTACCAGTGCGTCGTAGTTCTTAATCTCAGCCACAAGCTCGTCCTCGCTGAGCCCTGTTTTCATTTCAACATCAAAATTAGGGTTTGATTTAAAGAGCTCTATGGCTTTGTTCGTGAGCTTATCGCTAACTAAAACCTTAAATACCATCATGCACCACCAACTTTAGGAAAAACCTCTTCATACGCGCCAAACAACGTGTCCAGATCTTCCTCCGTAGTGTCGCCCATGTGAGCTATCCTAAAAGTCATCGGTTTTCCAGCATCAGCAAGTTTGTTGTTCAGTTTCCTGTAACCAGAGTCCACGGAGAAGCCCCTTTCACCCATGAGCTCTTTCATCTTGCTCAAGTCCATGCCTTTGGTGTCAGAGAAGCAACTTACGGTTACCGATTCGTAGCCAGTCTCTGGGAACAGCTCAAAGCCAAGTTTCTTTCCCCACTTTCTGGTTTTCTCTGCAAGTCGCTCATGCCGTTTGAATCTGTTTTCCAACCCTTCTTCCAACATTCTATCAAGCTGGTATTTCAGTGCATACAGGTGACTAACCGAAGGCGTATACGGTGTATTATCTTTGTCGTACATCTTCTTCAACTCAAGCAGGTCGAAGTAATAACCTCTTCCCGGGATTTGTTTTGCCCGTTCAAGAGCCTTCTCGGACACGGAAGCCAGCGCAATCCCTGGAGGCAGGGCAAGCGCCTTCTGTGAGCTGGTTATGCACATATCTATGCCTAGTTTGTCAACCTCTATCTTAGCTCCACCTAAAGAACTTACAGCATCCACGAGGAACATAACATCAGGATAGTTCTTGACAACTTCTGATATCTCCTCAAGATGGTGCATAACCCCAGTTGAGGTTTCGTTGTGAGTCACGCAAATTGCATCGAATTCACCAGTAGAGAGCTTTTCTTCAATCATATCTGGCTTGATGGCTTTCCCCCAGTCCACCTCAAGCTTCTCAGCTTCCTTTCCGCAGCGGATGGCTATGTTGTACCATTTGTCAGAGAAGGACCCACAAACGCAGTTTAAGACCTTCTTGCCAACGAGGTTCCTCATAGCTGCCTCCATAAATCCACTTCCACTTGATGTGGAAACCATCACAGGATTTTCGGTGTAGAAAAGCTGCTTCAGCTTGCCCTTAACATCATGGAACAGCTCGGCGAACTCCTTTGTTCTGTGTCCCACTAAAGGTGTAGACATCTTCTCCAAAACATCCTTTCTCACCTCTACAGGTCCAGGAATGTAAAGTATTTTGTGCATCGATACCCCCCAGCGTGATTATTATTTCAAACTATACTTATATAAGAATATGCCACTGAGCAATTTTGGCCAGAAATAGGTTGACTTCTGTGGCATGGCTATCTCCGGGTTTTTAATCCCGGCATCCGCCACCTCTTTTAATTCGTAGAACTCTACTGGTGCGAGTGAGACAGCGAACTGGTAATCGCCCTTGTCCACCAGCTTTTTCATGTTCTTAAGCCCTTCCTCGTTGCCAGGGAAATAGTTAAAGTAGTGCTTATCCTTGAGCTTATCGGGGGATAAACCTAACTCTGGGAAGAGAATATGTTCCTGAAGGATGCTTGTGTCCAGGCGCGCCACAGCGTCCCCCCTTACCTGTTCAAGCAGACTCTCCCTGGCGCTTAGCTTTGTAGCCTTATCCTTGAAATAAAAGATGAATGAGCGCTTCTCAGGAATTTTTAGCCCGTCAGTAGGTGTAATTTCAAATTTGCCTTCTAGCCGTTTGGGGAAATTCTCAAGCTTTTCCTCTGGGACCCCCCCAACCACCCTGTCATATGGCAGTATCTTCGCGCTTTCGGAAGGAGAGATGTATGTCTGCACATACTTCTGGCCCATCACGAGCGCGCAGTGATAGCGGTGGTGGCCATCAGCTATGTAAACATTCTCCCTGGCTATGAGGTCGTGGATTCTTCTTCCAGGGGGCGAGTTTTCTGGAATTCTCCACACACTGTTTGTTATCCCGTCCATGTCGGAAGTTCTTTCAAAATCCGTGGCGAATGAGCAAAGCGGTTTCAGGGTTGAAATCTCGTTAAGAGTTTCAAGTAGGTCCTCATTTTTGTCTTCAACTACTCCAAAAACAACACCGACCTGGTAGCCTAGCGCTTCTCTGAGTTTCTTCCTGTCTGTTACCTTGTTGTCGAAAGTTTTCTCGTGCCTGACGACTTTACCCTCTGAGTAGTCCGAGACTTCAAGGGCGAGCATCACACCTATGCGCGACCCACTTTCAAATTCCTGTTTGTAAACGTAATAGCATGGCTCGTCATCCTCAACCAGAAGATTTTGTTTTTTGAATTCTTCAAGTGCTGCACGCGCGTTTTCATACCTGGCTTCCCCCTCTCCTTTTGGCCTTAGATGTATGTGGATAAGGTTTTTCCTTGATGAGAGAACTTCATAAAGCTTGCTGTCGTGCGAGATGACATCATAAGGTGGCGCGACGAACTCGGATATGGCATTCTCTGATGGCCTCAGCCCGATTAAGCCTTTATTTTCTGGCATGCTATCCCCCATCCACAGCGCTAACCTTTTAAGAGCCCAGTGCATAAAAATGAAACGGTGAGGCGTTCCAACTTTTTCTTAAGTACCAAAAATGTTAGATTTTTATATGTTCAAAAACGCAAACCAGAATGATGCATAGAGACACTGCTAAGCTTATAGGGGGCCTTATACTACTTCTTGTTAGTATTTATTTTATTCTTTATCTTGGATACTTTGTATATGGAGTCAAAGAGGCATTGGCTTTTCTCCAATTTTTGTTTGTGGTGATGGTCCTACTACTCATTCCTTTTTTTCATTTGCTTTTGATGAGATTACTGCGCTTGTCTTTTCATTTTTTTGAAAAATATATCCATAAAAAGAACCCAAAAATTACTAAATACAAAGCCAAAAAATGTACTGCGATGTATTCCTTCTTCTTACTTGGATTTCTGATACTCTTCCTTTCTTATTTTTTTAGAAATGATTGGTGGAGGGCAACTCTACTTATTACAATAGCAACAGTTTTATTTGGCATCGGTATTGGCATGGCTTCGCCAACCGATTGGCTGGAGGACTTTTAAATGAAAAAAACCGAACTCATGAATAAAAAATTGGAGATAATTGGGATTTATGTTCTTATAATGAGTGCCTGGACATACTCTTCATCTATTTTACTCTCTCTAGTTAGTTTTTTATATAATAAACAGCAGGACAAGATAATTGCCTATAGCGGGATAGCTTTGATTCCACTTGCGATTATTGTTTCTTCATTGCTAATCGTTTTTAGTATCCATATATTAAGTTATAAAAAAGAACCGAAGCTGTGGTTTTACAAGTTTAAAACTCAGAAATACTTTATGAGTTTCATGATGGGGGTAGCTCTCCTTACACTCTCCTTCACCGCTTTTTCTCTTTTTGGTCTTTTATTGTTCTTTCTTGCTAATACACAACACATCGTACATTTCATAAACGTAGGCCTCTCTGTTTTTCTATTCTTTTTCTATCCTTTTAGCATCCTATTAGGATTGTTAACCTTCTCGTTGTTCTCAGAAGCTCTTGGCGAGTCGATACCTGATTTTATAAAAAAATTGAAAGGTAAAATAAAAAAGAGTTGATATGTATGTGGTCGTTTTCTAAGAAGAAGGATGAGAAAGGCGTCAAGGAAGAGGTAAGTGAAAGCGCGCAGGGGCATGAGTGCGCGGCCTGCGGGAAACCTGGCGCGGATAAAAAGTATGGCGGGCAGTGGTGGCACAAAAAATGCCTGAGGAAATTAAGAAAGCAGGCTAAGGGCATGGTTTGATTTCGCCGAGGAAACATATTAATAGTTTTACCAACAAAATTAACGCTAATGGAAACGGCGCATGAAACTAAACCAAAGAAGCGGATAGATGCAGACCACTATTTCATGAAGATAGCGGAAGTCGTTAAGGAACGGTCTACATGCCTGCGCGACCAGGTTGGAGCAGTTCTTGTGAGGGATAAGCACATAATATCCACAGGCTACAACGGCGCTCCTTCGGGGCTACCCCACTGCACCGATATTGGTTATTGCATAAGGGAGCGGCTTGGTGTTCCCTCAGGCGAGAGGCATGAGCTGTCAAGAGGAGTCCACGCCGAGCAAAACGCAATTATACAGGCAGCACTCCACGGTGTCAGCACCGAGAACTCAACACTGTACTGCACGCATTCACCTTGCTCTGTTTGTGCCAAGATGTTGATAAATGCAAAGGTAAAAAGAGTGGTTTACAAGAGACACTACCCAGATAAAATGGCATTTGATTACTTCAAGCAGGCTGGTGTTGAAGTTGTGCATCTGGACTAACACAATCTGCTTTAAATATAACTAACACGAATATAGTTTTATGGAAAAAAGACGTTGTTTGTTCACGAAGTATGAGTTTGAGATAGGTGTTGTTACACTCCCTGCTCATCTTGTCGTCCTTAGTGTGGGAATTATATTGTTCAGCACACCAATAGGTAAACTAGTTGCTGTTTTGAGTTTAGTTGGGGCTCTAGCAGCAGTGAACTCATTGATTCATGGCGCTAAAGAAATCAAATTTTGAGTTGGGATTATGGAAGTTGGAAAAGTTGTGCCTCAAGATTTTCACATATGGGAAGGCCATGCCTCTTTTGTGATATTCACTATAGGGTGCAATATGCAATGCCCTTACTGTTTTGTTCCTGATTTGGTGAGACACAGGGTGTCCAAGCTGGACTGGTTTCCCAAGTTGAGGCCTGTGATACACTCAATTGACAGTGTGGTTATAACTGGTGGCGAGCCGCTTATGCAGAAATATCTACCGGTGGTTTGCAAGAAGCTGAAGCTTGAAGGACTGAAGGTGAGGATAGAGACAAATGGCTCTAAGCCTGATGTTCTTAAATCCTTGATAAGGATGAAGGTGATTGACAGTGTTGCCCTTGATGTTAAGGCACCCTTTGGTGATTACCAGGCGTTGACTAACAGTCAGGTAAGCCCGGAAAACGTTAAGAAAAGCATAGGGCTTTTGCAGGAGAGCGGCATAGAGCACGAGCTAAGGACTACCTGGAGCCCAAACTTAACTGAGGAGCAGATAGCCGAGATAGCGAAACAGTGTTCCGGCTCAACATGGGTTTTACAGGAGTTCAAGCCGGGTGGGTGCCTGGATGCATCCTATGATTCCAAAGAGCAAACCAACTATGAAAAGCTTAAGAGTTTGGCTTCTAGGGTTACCGGCCCAGCCAGAGTGTTGATAAAAACAGGTAAAGGAGAGGAGTTGATAAGGTAATGCGATGTTTCATAGGGGTTCCTTTAACAGACAATGTCAGGAAAGGCCTCTCTGAAATGCAGAAGAGGCTAAAGCACTCTTCCACAAAGATGAAGCTAGTCGAGCCGGAGAATCTACACATAACTTTAAGGTTCCTTGGTGAGATTGCTGATGTGGAAGTAGCCAAACCCTTGCTGGAGGGCATATCCATTAAAAAGTTTCATGTTCAATTTACCCACATTGGCGCATTCCCTAGCAGGGATTATATACGTGTCGTTTGGGCTGGCGTTGGCCAGGGGAGGGATGAGTTAGTTGAACTTTACAAGGCAGTTGGCGGGAAAAATAGCCTCGAGCCGCATGTAACCTTAGCTCGTGTGAAAACTAAACCCGATGCGCTGCTGTTGGAGATGTTAGATGAAAAATTAGATTTATCTATGGATGCTGAGAGGGTGCAGCTAATCGAGAGCAAGTTAACCCCAACTGGCCCAATATACTCAAAGGTGTTTGAAGTTGAATTTGACTAAACTGGCTGTAGCGATGTTGTTAATCTGTGCGACCTCATCAGCCCTTACCATGCTCGGGAAAACACCAAACGGAACCATGCTGCTCGCGAACAAGAACTATGTAGTGGAGATGGATCCAGCCAACAATACGCTTAACATCAATAACATTATCTCGGTTTATATGTTCCCAAAAGGCAGGATTCTTGGTACTGATATAAAGCCACTGGAGCCATCCTTTGGAGACATACATACTGGAGAGCAGGTTGAAAGGTATATTGTGGAATACCCCCCCTCAATCGCAAAGAATGTTTACATATCATCAAAAATAAACTTTGAGGATAAGTTCATACGACAGGAGATAACAATTGAAAACACTCAGAGCAGCAAACTTGATATAACCCTAAGACTTTCCCAGCAAAAGAACAGGAGCTACTACGTATTCGCGCCGTTCACAAATAATCCCCTTATGAACCATATGTGGATTTCTCCAAGTTTTAATCAGGAGAAGGGATTGGGCCTAGCAGTTTATTTCGATTCTGAGAATCCAACTTACTCTCAGACAGGAGAGGTAAGCCGTGTGGATAACTCTGGTGGCCTTTTGAATTGGAGGCTGTCTGTACCAGCCGGTGAAACAAGGACTATTATAGTTAAGTACATCCTAGGTTATGTTGCAGATTCAACACTTCTAAGGTCGCATGCATTTAAAATCCCCTCTACAAAACAGCACCTGCTTGATACAGAAACTGATGCATTGTTCAGCTTCAAGAACGATGATGCACTCTCATCAATGCTCGATGGAATAAACGGTAAGAATCCCGGGGAAGTCTTTGATGAAACAAAGAGGGCTATGGGCCAGATTATGAATTCACCTGTGGAGGCAACTGTCTTAACAACAAACGTAAATTTCCAGGAGCTTGTCAGCAAACAGCAGCTTAATAGCCTGGAAAAGGCTTTGCTATTCAGGAAGCTCATTGAGGAGAAGGGCATCCCTGCTGAGCTTAACATAGGGATTAAAGGCGGGAGTTATTATGCGTGGGTCAAGGCATACCCAACCATAGAGCCTCTTGTTTACGACCCGGCTGGTGGCATGTCCGCTAGCAGGGAAATATACTCTGACCCTACCCCCATCTATTGCAACTCAAACATTGGTAGCTGCAATTGGGCGGGTAGCATAAAGACAGATGTTGTGTGTATACTTAACCTTTGTTCTTCAGTTTATCTGCTGTCTGCTGTAATACTCATACTCATAATCGCTCTGTTCTTATTGCTGCAATACAAGGCGAATGCCCTGTACAAAGTGCTTGGCAAGAAGAAGACAGGACAGGACATATCACAGATTGATGGCAGCTACATGGTATTGAATGAGAACTTCACACCCGACAATCCACTTGAAGATGCTGTGCTAAAAGAGATAAAGTCAACCATGGGTTCTGTTAAGCTTAGTGACTATACAAGAAAGACTGGGTTCTCCAGTTTTCTGATTGCTGCAGCCATCGAAAGTCTTATGGAAAAGAAAGTCATAAAAAAGCTTTAAAATGAGGCAATTTTGTTCAGGAAACTATCCTTGTCGGTGTAAAACTCGTTGGACATCCTCATGATGTCCTCATAGGACACTTTCTGTTTTTTCATCCATTCAAGTATGCCTTCTCTAAGCTTAAGCTCTTCTGTAACCTCGTTTTTAGTCATACCACAGGTAAATGCTAGTTTCTCAATGGTTTGCGATGGTAGCTGTGTCCTTGAGATGGAGTCTCTTCCTTTGTCCCATTTGTAGATGCCGTTCAGCAATATCTGGTCACCCATCCAGCTTACCTCTGAAACCTCAGTTACTCTCCTAACAACCCGTCCACCTTCTCCTTTGAACCTGTGTTGTATCACTATGAGGTCAAGGAGGGATAGCAGCTGTTTGTGCACATTCATTGGAGGGGACTCCAACCGTAGCACTGTTTCCTTGGCATCATTTGCATGCAATGTTCCCATCGAGCCAGAGATACCAACATCCATGGCAGTGAAGAGTGAAGTGGCTTCCTCACCGCGCACTTCCCCAACTAGTATCCTATCCGGCCTCATCCTCAACGATGCTTTGACAAGGTCGTTCATGGTTATAGTGGTCTTACTTTTGTAGTCATACGTTGCCTCTAGCTGAACCCAGTTATCCCTTGAGCCTAAATTAAGCTCGAGAGTGTCTTCTATGGTTAGGACTCTGTTGTCATAAGGTATGAAACCAGATATAGCATTTAGGGTTGTTGTTTTTCCACTACCTGCCCCACCACTTATGATTAGGTTCATTGGGCTTACCTTCATGCCTTCCACAGCAAGCCACAGGAAGGCAGCAAGCTCGGTTGATACAGTTCCAAAGTTGATTAAGTCAACTATGGAGAACGGGCGGAATGTGAATTTCCTTATGGTTAAGCTTGGGCTCACGGATGCCGGAGGAATAGCTATGTTAACCCTGGAGCCATCAGGAAGTCGGGTGTCTATCAGGGGGCTTGATCTACTCAACTCTTTTCCGCTGGAGCTTGAGATCCGGCTTAATAGCACTAAGAGTTTCTCCTGCGAGTGGAAAACAAGATTGGTCTTGCATGGGCCCTCTTTTCTGTGTACAACCCATACTGGTCTGTCAATACCATTTACAATAATTTCTTCTAGGTGCTGGTCGTGCAGGAGAGGAGTTAATTTTCCAACACCACAGAGCATGTTTGTTACTTCCTCAACTAGGTTGTCCTTGTTTTTCGACTTTGGTAGGTATTTATTGACGAATTTGCTGACAATCTCTTTTTTCCCTTCTAGCTCGGAGGAATCAAACAGGACATCATGTATTTTCAGCTTGTTAAGCAGCTGATTTTCAATGGAATGCAGCCAAGCTCCAGCTTTTTTGTTTGATAAAAATATCTGTTCTATTTCCTCAACTGAGAATTCCTTCAGTGCCAACTTTGAAACCACATCTAAAAAGAGCTGCTCTTCGTCCGTAAATTCAGGCCTTTTAAGCAGATAATACTTCTGACCTTTTTTCTCAACTATACGCATAAATAGTAGTTCTCAGTAACTAAATAAAAGCTTAAGGGTTTGCTGGATGCGTGACGATATTCTTAGAAAACTGGTACCAACTCCTAAGGAGAGGGAATTTGAGCTAGGATTGGCCAATGAGATAATCGACGAAGTGCGTGAGCATGGGCGCGATGCCATACTTGTTGGGAGCATAGCTAAGGACACATGTCTGAGGGGGGATAGGGATGTGGATATCTTTGTCTTATTCCCAAAAAACGTTCCTAGGGAGCAGCTTGAAAGGGAAGGCCTCAGCATAGGAAAGCAGGTGTGTAAGGCTTTTGGTGTGAAGCCAGAACTGAAATACGCGGAGCATCCGTATATAAGAACAGAAATAAAAGGCTGTGATATTGATATAGTGCCTTGCTATAAAATAAAGCCAGGCGACAGGATAATTTCAGCGGTGGATAGGTCGCCATTGCATACTGAATACGTCAAGGCAAGAATTGGTGACAAAACCAAAGATGTGCGGCTGTTGAAGTACTTCTGCAAGCAGATAGGGGTTTATGGTGCCAATGTCCGGGTCAAAGGATTTAGCGGATACCTGTGCGAGTTGCTGGTGCTTAACTATGGCTCTTTTGAGAAAACCCTGCGTGCAGCATCTAGCTGGCACTACGGTGAAAAAATAGACCTTGAGAACCATGGAGAGTTGGAGTTTGATAGTCCTTTGGTTGTTATTGACCCTGTGGATTCCCAGAGGAACGTGGCTGCTGCGTTAAGTGAGGAGAACCACAGCTGGTTCATAGCAGCTGCGCGCTACTACTTAAAGTCCGGCGAAATACCAAAGAAAGTGAGGATAGGCACTCCAAGGGGAAAGCTGCTTCTGGTGGACTGGCGGATAAAGGAGAACATAGAGGAGATAGTCTGGTCACAGCTTGAGAAATTTAAGGAGCACGTTGTGAAGCATCTCAAACTGAATGGCTTTAGCGTAATAGACAGTTTCATCTGGACTGACTCTAAAGCCAGCGCGCAGATGCTTTTGGAGCTGGAGGTGTGGCAGTTACCAGAGATAGAAATGCATTATGGCCCAGCTGTCTATGACAGGGAGCGCTCTGATAGTTTCATAGCGAAGTACAAGAAAGTTATGGTGAAAGGCAACCAGCTTGTGTCCGAGAAGAAGCGCGATTTCCATAGCGCTAGAGACCTTTTAACCAAACTTCTGAAGAAGCCCCCCGCGCACCTTGGGAAGAACTGGAAGATAGTGGAGGGCGCATCCGTGAAGCGCGCAAAGGTCTTCAAAGAATACGAGAAGAAGCTATGGAAGCTTGCGTGATGTGTTTTTATGGATAGTGGGAGTACACACCTTTAGCCAATATACCTTCCCTTTTGATTATCTCTTCTATACTTGCAACCTGCTCCTCCATCCCATTTTGACTCGATAGTATCTCAAGACTCTCAGGGCTTATCTCTTTTAGCCATCTCTTGAACTTACCGCCACTGGCTCGTAGGTTCAGAAATTCAAACCAATAGTAATCTACAAAACCCTTAGTCTTTTCAACGATTTCCTCGATATGGCTTAACCCCGGTATGATTGGGGAGATAAAAGCGTAATTTTGGATTCCTTCTTCATGCAAACTCCTTAATGTGTTTACTCTTTTTTCAATTGGCGGAGAAAGAGGCTCAATTTCTTTCTTGACTTCTTTATCAAATCCGTTCACAGTTAGTCCAACACTGATATCTTTGAATTCTTTGATTAGCTGAATGTCTCTTAGAACTAAATCTGATTTTGTTAGGATAGAAAGTTCAGTTCCTTTGTCCATAACCTCTAAAATCCTTCTTGTTAGCTCTAGTTTCTTTTCTATTGGTTGATAGGCATCGCTAATGCTGCTCATGTAAACTTGGCCTTCAACTTTTTTTCCTTCAGCCAGTTCTGGTATATTCTCTCTGGCAACAACCCATGACCCCCACTCACCATAATCGTACCATCTACACATGAATTTTGCATAGCAGTATTTACAAGCATGTTGGCACCCTATGTACTGGTTTATAACCCATCTAGCCCCAGGAATCTTTGTTCTGTTGAACGCTCTCTTTGCCTTTTTTATTATTAGCTTCATATGCAAAATTTTGTGACGTAGCCTTTTTATACCGATGTTTCTAAATTCTATTTGTGAGTGAGATGGCATTCAAGCACATAGCAGAAATTCCAGGATACGTTGGCAAGGAGGTCGCGCTTAGGGGATGGGTCCATCGTCATCGCGCTACCAAGAACAATGTCTTCATAGTCCTTCGTGATTCGACAGGAGTTGTCCAGTGTGTGGTTAAAAAGGATGCTAAGTTCTTTGAAGATGCCGAGCGCGTGGGTATAGAAACTAGTATAGCTGTGAAGGGAACTGTGAAGAAAGATGAGCGCGCCCCTGGTGGGCACGAGCTTACGCTTAACAGCTTTAAGGTGGTTGGGCCGTCAGAGGAATTCCCAATCACAAAAGACCAGAGCACGGAGTTCTTGCTGGATGTCAGGCATCTCTGGCTTCGCTCACAAAGGATGACACAGATGATGAAAGCCAGGGCATACCTGCTTGGTTATTTCAGGGACTGGTTCAAGGAGAACGGCTTCTGGGAGGTAAGCCCGCCGATACTAACAGTAACTGGCTGTGAGGGGGGCTCTACATTATTCTCCATAGACTATTTTGGTAGAAAAGCCTATCTGTCGCAAAGCGCGCAACTGTACCTGGAGGCGATTTCCTATTCACTTGAACGAGTTTACTCCCTCACACCCTCGTTCAGGGCTGAGAAGTCGCGCACTACAAGGCATCTGATTGAATATTGGCACCTAGAGGCAGAGGAGGCGTTTGTCGATAACGAGGGAAACATGAAGATAGAGGAAGAGTTAATTTCATATGCTTGCCAGAAGCTAGCCAAGGAGCACCCGCAGATTCTAAAGTTTTTTGGTAGGGAGCCGAAAGAAATGCTAGCTGTGAAACCGCCTTTTGAAAGACTTAGCTACGACGAAATGCTCGAGGAGCTTAAGCATAAGGGCATTGACCTGCCATGGGGAGAGGACCCCGGTGCAAAAGAGGAAAAAGCGTTAACCATGGACAGGAAGAAACCCCTTTTTGTCTACAACTATCCACGTGGTGCTAAGGCCTTCTATATGAAAAAGGCTGATGAGAAGCATGTGGCATGCGCGGACTTGCTTGCCCCAGAAGGTCACGGCGAGATAATTGGCGGCAGTGAGCGCATATGGGATTTGAAAGAACTGCTTCAGTCCATAAAGGAGTTTGGTTTGAATCCAAAGGACTATGAGTGGTACGTAGACCTAAGACGGTATGGCTCTGTCCCGCACTCTGGCTTCGGGCTTGGTGTCGAAAGAACTCTAAAATGGATACTCAAGCTGGAGCACATACGTGATGCAGTGCCGTTCCCAAGGACCATAAACAGGGTTTATCCGTGAGACAATGCAGCTTTCTCATATCATAGGAAAATTGGTTTTCAAGAAAGAGGAAGGTTTTGTTGAGCTAACGTATAGGGGCGCGCCTGGTAACATAAAGAAGATAGCGCTGGCGCGCATAACCAGGGTCGCTCACGGATATTTTTATCTGGACAGTGGTTCTGCAATACCTTTGCACAGGATAGTGAGAGTTAGCAGTGAGGGGAAAGTGCTTTGGGAGAAATCCCCCTAGTCTTCTAGAAGCTTCTTTATCTCCTGTATCTGGTAAAGTGCGTCCTGCATAGATTCCTTTTCTTCTGGGGTGCTGGCGTTATTAACACCCGACTTCAGGACCTGTTCATGTTTTTCTATCCCCATTTTTTGTGGAGCTTCCTCAGCCGACTTAAGCTTCTCCAGAGCTTCAAGTGATTTCTCCAGTTCTTCTATCGGCTCCACTTCTTTAGCTCTTGGCTTTGCCCCTGGTGGTGCTGGTGGGGTCTTTGGCAAGCTTATGAACTCCCTTGACCTGCTTTCTATCTTCTGCACGTCAACACCTCTTGCTTCCAAGACTTCTTTGCGTATGTTTTTTATAAGTGATTTGGTGCCGTTTTGCACCTCTCCTAATTTACCCTCACCAACCCGTTGATGGGAAACACCATGCCAGTCCTTCACAAATAGATTTAATTTGTATTTTCCTTTCGCGATTTCATAGGACTCCTCAATAGTATATTTATCGCTTTTTCCCCTCATGTAAAACCCATACCAACCAGAGGGAGCATCACTTTTCTGGCCATGTTTGTGGAGCACCCCGCTGAAGAGGAGTATTGGGGGCTTGAAATTGATTGATATCTCGGATTCCTTCAAATCAAACTCTTTATAGGTGCGTTTTAGTGCGCCCATAACTCTAAAAACAACGTTCAGGTAACCATAGAATCTTAGGAAAGCAATTGCTGCACACATTAATGAAACCGTTGGAACAACTACGAGCACAACAGGAAACGCTACAATTTGGAGAGTTATCAAGGTTATATTGAATACGGCGGCGAGTAAGAAGAACAACGTTAAGAGGTCGCTTATTATGATGTTTACTAGTAAGGTTTCAAACTTTGATGGACTAACCTTTAGGGTAATCTGCATATACGAGAAATAGAAAATATAACTATAAAAACCTTTGTAGCCAAAATGAACTCATGAGTGTAGTAATGGCTTTTGGCACTTTCTCCTTGGTACATCCCGGTCACATTTACTACCTTTCCGAGGCCAAAAAGTTGGCGGATGAATTGATTGTTGTCATTGCGAGGGACTCAACAGTCAAGGAAGTCAAGGGTAAATGTGCTATTCCTGAAAGGCAAAGAGCGAAGGTAGTTGAGGCACTAAAGCCGGTTGATAAGGTTATACTGGGCTCCAAACAGGATAAATATGAAGTCATAGTGAGCCAAGAGCCCGATATACTTGCTCTTGGCCCAGACCAGGAGAAAAATATAGACAAATTCAAGTTTGAATTGTCTAAAAGGGGCTTGAACCCGAAGATAGTAAGGATACCTCGCTTGGAGGGTGAACTCTACAGCACATCAAAAATGTTGAAGTTTCTATGCTAGTTATTTCCTAAGCAATGTTAAAATAAAGCTTCCAGGTCCACCGCTTCCCTTCTTCAGCTCACTGACACCCACTTTTATCACGTCAACCCCATAGTCCTCCAGTACGTTGTTAAGTTCGTTGCAACTTTCGTCTATTATGACTTTATCTGGTTCCAGAGTTATGAAATCCGGAGCGAATTCTTGTTTGTCTTTTAGTGAGATTAATTCGAAATTCCTGCCTGAAAGGAAAGTTTTAAAGGCTGCTGGAAGTGATGGCTCGTATGCCACAGCAAGTGAGTCATCCACAATACCAAAAATAGAATCAAGATGCGTTTCCTCTTTGTGGAATACGGGAAGCATTACCTTGTTGAAGAATTCGCACAGTTGTTCGAATCCATCCTGGTTGGTTCTATTGTTTAAGCCAACCGCAATCACGTCATCAGTTATCTGGACGAAGTCTCCACCCTCAAAGTAGGAGTTTATTATCCTGCCGAATACAGGGATGCCTAGCCTATCTCCCATAGCTTCAAGAAACAACTCTTCCCCCTGACGGTATTCATGGCGGAAGTAAGAGAGCACCAGACCGTTCACGGAACACACACCAAGGTCTTTTGTGAAATAAAGGTTAGGGGGTGGGACGTCTGGCCCAACTTCAACTAAGTCTACTTTCACTCCTTCTTCTTTCAAAACATTAATTAGCTTATCCATCTCTTCCGAGGCTTTTTTCCAGTTTGGCCGTGCCCTGAAGCCCCATACGCTTGGGTCTGTGATGAGCTCAAGCTCCTCCCCAGGTTTGTGCATTAGCACTCTTTTCAGCTTGCCAAAGCACGACTTGGTCCCATATTCCATATACCTAAGTTATGGTTTTTAAAATATAAAAGATAGGTTTGCGCACATGCAGAAAACAAAAAGCATCTAAGATATATCAGCATAACTGAGCTGATTCTCTTTAACGGGGAAACGAGGTGAGAACATGCCTGCTAAGAAGAAAGCCAAGAAGACAACCAAGAAAAAGAAGAAGTAACTCCTAAATTGTAATGCTTATCCGAAAACCGTCTATTTTCATTTTCTTTTTTTAATATTGTGGTAGAAGCGCTCCCGCCGGGAATTCCACCTAACGGATTGCGTAGCAATCCTTTGCAGGTTTAGAGGTTCGTTCTCGACCATAGGTCCAGAACGTGTGCAACCCTTCTGGTGCACCCTTTGTGCACCCTTTGTGCACCCATCCTTCCTGCGTATCGGGTGGCCTTGTGCCACCCCTGCAGGTTTAGAAAGGGTGCAACCCTTCTAGTGCAACCAATCTTTTTGAACCCGGGCTCCAAGCTCCGCAAGCTTGTGTTCTTTCCGTGCTTCGCGCTAGCGCGAAGCAATCCAGGCTATACTACGGGAGCGCGTTGTAATTTATGTTGACAGAATTATTAAAAACCAAAGCATGTTGTAATACAGTTTTTACTCCTTGCAGCGCTATCTTTTTAAAACCCTAAACCTAAAATATAGCTCCTTAAATGCGCGAAGGGTTGTATATGGCACTAAGATGTATTTCATGTAACCGGGAAGTAGCAGACGATTATGTCAGGTTTAAGTGTCCTTCCTGTAAAAAGGAGATAATTCGATGCCAAGATTGCAGGACGAATGCAATAAGATATAAATGTCCTGAGTGCGGGTTTGAGGGACCATAGGTGATAGGACCATGGGTGAAGTTATAGTCATGTTTAAGGTTATGCCTTCAGAGGTTGACCAGTACGATACGATGAAACAAAAAGTGCTTGATATCGTAAAGGCAGAGAAGGTGGAAGAGGACTATGTTGCCTTTGGTTTGAAGGCATTGAAGATAACTGTTGTTATGCCAGATTCAAAAGGAGGAACCGATGAGCTTGAGCAGAAGCTTACGGCGATTCCAGAGGTTGGGAGTGTCCAGTTAGAGGGTGTTGGAAGGATTTAAGAACTCTTTTTTGATACCTGCCTTTATTTTATCAACGAATCTTTTAACGCCTTTCCAGTGTGAGCCTTCCCAGTACTGTTGGCCACACTCAGTGCATACCCAACCATAGTTGACAAACTTAGGTAGCTCTTCAGGCTTAGCAATACGCAGCCTGCCGTTGCAGGTAGAACAATAAAGCGGAACTGGCTTTTCAGATATTGTTATCCCAAGCTTTCGTATCAGAAACTTTATTTGCTCGATAGGTGTTTCTGGAACCAGCAGCACGTCCCTGTGCCTTGCCAGCTCCTTATCACGTGTCAGCAATATCCTGACTTCAAGTCTTGCCCTTTCCAGTATTTTCTCGTCCGATTCTCTTGGAGATGCTAGCTCGGTGTCGTAGCCAAATATCCTTAGCCAGCGCGCAAGCTTTGCAAGCATGGCATCGCACAGGAATATCGGTTTTTCTTTCATGGCAAACAATTATTATGATGGTTTCACAATAAATACGGGGGGCTTGATATTGGGTGATTAAGTCAGTAGTGCTTGAAAACTGGAAATCCCATGAGAAGACAGAGCTAGAGTTTACCAGTGGAACGAATGTCTTGATTGGGCAGATGGGTGCAGGAAAGACAAGTGTCATGGATGGCATAACCTTTGCATTGTTTGGCACCTTTCCAGCGCTTCAGGCCAGAAAACTGAAGCTTGACCAGTGCATAATGGACAAGCCAGAGAAGAAGCAAAAAGCAAAAGTCCAGCTGATTTTCTCTTTGAACGGAAGCAGCTACGAAATTATCCGGGAAGTTGAGAGAGGCAAGGGGACAACATTTTCTGAGTTCAAAAAGGATGGTACTGTAATAGAAAAGCCAAACTCTCAGCGTGTGACCGAAGCGATAATCCGTGAGATTCAGGTGGATTACGAACTTTTCTCTCGTGCCGTTTACTCGGAGCAGAACCAGATAGATTACTTCCTGCAGATACCAGCTGGCCAGCGCAAGAGGAAGATAGATGAGTTGCTGAAACTGGACAGGCTTGAGAAGGCGAGGTCTGCACTCACCACAGTTGTGACGCGATTGAAGACACAGGCAAAGGATAAGGCTAAGGCCATAGAAGATTTTGAGAGGGAAAACATTGCTGAGAAGATTAGGAGCCTCGAGGCTGAGATGAAGGAGATAGAAGAGAACAAGTCCAAGAACTCCTCAGAGCTTGAAGGCAAGCGCGAGTTGCTTGAGAAAATCTCCACAGAGCTGAAGAGCTTGGAGGAGAAGGAAAAACGCGTAAGGGATTTGGAGAACCAGCTTAGTTCCATAAAGGGGCAGCTAGGTGAGCTATCTGAGAAGATAGAATCCCTTAAGCACAGGCTTGGCGACAAGCTGGAGAAAGATTTAAAACATGAAAAAGAGGAGCTCGAAAGGAAGAGCAAAGAGATAACTCTTTCTCTGGAAAAGCTGAACGCCGAGGGATTGCAGAAGGAGCTTTCCGAGCTGAGCGCGCGTGTTGGCTCGCTTAAAACAACTGTTGAAGAGCTCTCTACCAAAGCTAAGGAGAAGGAAGAGGTTGAAAGAAAGCTAAGCTTACTGAAAAAAGAGGACTGGAAAAAGAAGCTTGATGATAAAAAAGAAGAACTAAAGCGCCTGGAGGAAAGTTTAACAGGGTTCAAGATTGTGATTGAGAACGAGAACAAGCGCATAGGGGAGCTTGAAAAGGCTGGCGATAAATGCCCTGTTTGTGACTCACCAATTTCCAAAACAAAGAAAGAAGAGCTCAAGAAAAAGTCACTTAATGCTATTGAGTCGGCAAAATCTAGAATAAAAGAGCTGGAAGAGAGAATAAGCAAGATAAGTTTGGATGAGATTGAGGGCAAGATTCATGAAACTGAAACACTCTCAAGAAGGCTTGAGGAGCTTGATGTTGCAGGGAAGCTAAAAAAAGCTAAGGAAGAGCTTTTCAAAGCTGAAGCCGAGCTTGAAAAGAAAAAAGCAGAGCAGGAGAAGGTAGCTGCGGACAGAAAGGAGCTTGAGAAGGAAAAGGAAGAAGTGTTTAAGCGCTTATCAGATGCTGAACGAGTTGTTGAGCTACAGGGTGAGTACACGGCCGCACGTGAACAAAAAACTAAAAAGTCTGAGGAGCTGTCAGGAATAGAAAAACAGATTGCAGAGATGAAGTTTGATGAGAACTTGTTGTCGCAAAGGAGGAAAGCTAAGGAAGAGCTGGGGATTGAGGTTAGCAAGCTAGAGGGGTTGGTTGCATCCTTAAAACAGTTGCTTGAGGAGAAAGGCAAGCGCTTGGATGAGATTAAACTGAAGGAGAAACAAATTGCCCAATGGAAGGAAGATGTGGGATTCCTGAGGAAACAGGCTGGTGCAATGGAAGTTTTCAAGAAAGCCCTTGAGGCAACACAAGTCCAGCTTAGGGAAGAGACGCTTTCAGCGTTGAACGTGGGTATGGAAGATATATGGCCTAGGATATACCCATATGGGGACTACACTGGCTTGCGACTGGGCATAGAGGGTGGCGATTACATACTGCAATTGAAGAGGCGGGATGGGAATTGGATAGACGTTGAGGGCACAGCCAGTGGCGGTGAGCGCTCTGCTGCTTGCCTTGCTTTGAGAATTGCATTTTCCTTGGTGCTAACCCAGAATCTTTCGTGGCTTGTCCTTGATGAGCCAACCCATAACCTGGATAGTCAGGGTGTGGCAATGTTGTCAAAAGCATTAAGGGAACATCTCCCAGAGTTAGTAGAGCAGGTTTTTATAATAACTCACGACGATGAGATGGAATCAGCTGTCAGCGGCGCGCTCTACAGACTTGAAAGGGATAAAGAGCAGGACGAGCCGTCCAGGGCCATACTTGTTAATATGGGAGCGAAATGACCACAATTTTTAAATAAGCAATACAATAAACACTAAAGAGGAGAGATTAATGCACAGATTTAGTCTTGGTTCTTTATGGGAGGTAGTGACCATCCCCTTCGTAGTGATGGTCATATGGAGCTTAGTTGTGTTTGTGATTGGAGTTATTGGCAGTGTGCCCGACTTAAGCATGGAGGCAGCAGGCTCTGGTTTGGTAGGCTTGATATTGGGGTTTATTAGCTCTTTGTTGCTTGTAATAATGTCTCTGATAGTCGGCTTTAATGCAGCTAGGAATAAGCTAACTGGATTAAAATCTTACCTAATCTGTGGAGCTTTATTTGGTTTTCTAGCAAGCCTTTTTGCTGGGATATTAGATTTTATCCTAGCTGTGATTGGCTGGCTAAGTGGCCAGCCTGCAGCCAGCGGCCTTCAGGGCATCTCACTTAGAGTGATTCTTTCTTTAATCGGTATGCAGGTAAATCCTGTGTGGAATCTTGGTTTGGTACTGGGCAATGCTATCTTACTTATGGCTGTGGGTGTATTAGGTGGGGCAATACTAGCAACAATAGCAGGAGCCCTAACTGAAAGGCTTTCCTGATGTTAGTTTTAAATAAACGAATGATTTAATACACAAAGGGGTGTCAGTATGGAAATATACAAGGCAGATGTTGTCTCAATAACCAAGATGCTTGCTATTCTTGGGCTGGTCTTTGGTTTCCTGGTTGGCATATTAGTGTTTTTTCTTAACATTGTGACTGCAATCTCATCTGGTGCCGATTTGGTAAATTCCTTTGTCTGGGGAATCGTTCTCTGGATTGCTTATTTCTTTGGTACTACAATAGGTATGGCTTTAGTTGGGGCTATTGGAACCATCGTGTTCAACCTAGTGGCGGAGAAGATTGGCGGAATAAATATAGAGCTAAGGTAGTTAGTCCTCGATGAGTGGAACAAAGCTGCACGGGAAGTTAAGGTTGGTTTCTTTTAGCTCTTTGTTTCTCTCCACCAGCATAAGCTCTGCAGACAGTGGATTCCCAACAGGAATTACCATCCTCCCTTTTTCAGCTAGCTGCTCTTCAAGTTGCTTTGGGATTCTGCGCGCTGCACAGCTTACTACTATCCTATCAAACGGCGCATACTCATGGAGGCCTTTTGAGCCATCACCCAGTAAGACCTTGACATTGGTATAACCCTTTAGATTGCTTTTAGCCGTTGCTGCAAGCTCTGGGATTCTCTCTGTGGTGTAAACTCGGCCCTTTTCACCAACTAGGGCTGACAATATTGCCGCCTGGTAGCCAGAGCCTGCCCCGACCTCAAGCACTTTATTGCCGGATTCTGGTTTAAGCGCTTGCGTCATAACAGCCACCATATGTGGTGCGGAGATAGTCTGGTTTCTGCCTATTGGAAGTGGCGCATCGGCGTAAGCCCTATCATGAAATTCTTCTGGAACGAAGAGTTTTCTATCAACTGCTCTCATTGCAGCTTCAACTTGCTTATTTGATAGTAACCCTGTTTGGACTAAGTGGTCAATTAGTGCGTCATTTGAGTAAGGCATGATTATCAAAGGGATTGCCAACAATAAAACAGTAACTCCAAACATGTATGAAAAGTTTATATATATAAAAATATTATATACTAGTGGCGGTACGGTAGCCAGTGGGGGATACAGATGCATGTTAGGATTCCATCAGACGTAAAAAAAGATTTAGAGCCAATCAGAAAGGCAGTTGTACCTAAAATAATCCCCCTGTTTTGCTTGGCGCTCATAAACGAGAAGCCCAGATATGGCTATGACATCATCAAGGAAGCCGCGCGGGTCAAGGACGAGATGGTTGGTCTTCCAATGAAAAAGACATACACCAATGCAGCGGTCATATACCCAACATTGCACAAGCTTGAGAAGGATGGGCTCCTTGAGTCTAAGTGGGATGAAAGGAGAAAGGTTTACCACATAACCCGCAAAGGCAAGAGAAGGCTTGATATAAGTAGGGGAGTCTGGAAGGCATCGATTGATGCCCAAATGAAAATGTATAAAAAAATGTTTGAAAGGTGATTGATATGAAAAAAATTTTAAGTTTGGTTTTGCCACTATTGCTCCTTACAGGGCTGGTGTTAGCGGGTGGATATAAGTCTGCTTTACTTTCCCACCCTCTGGATGCGAACACCTACCCAACGGTTGTAAGACCAGGAGATACTGGAGTATACGTAGAAATACCAATAACTAACTACTTTAGCTATAGCTATGAGAACATCTCAACCAGGCTAGAGGTCCAAACGCCATTTAAGGGTATAAAAACCCAAAATTTTATACGACGGATTGGGCCCGGTGAGAGGAAGAGCTTGTTTTACAAGATAGACATTGATTCTAATGCCAATCCAGGGGAATACCTGGTTAACCACTATATGAACTACAGCTATACAGAATACGATGATGATGGAGACCCACACACATACAATATCACCGTGAAGAAAGTTATAGCGATTACCGTTAGCTATTCGGAAGATATAGAAATAACTTCTGTCGGGTTTGACCCAATTGAAATAAAACCCGGTGATGAAACACTACTCAAAGTTAGTGTCAAGAACACAGGAAGCATCCCGGTGAGGGACGTTGAGGTCTCCTACTCAGGATTTTCTGAAACCTCCACAACAGTTTCAACTGCGGGGGCAGTCTCAGAAACCAAAGTAAACTTTGTCCCGCTTGAGGCAACAAAGAAGACCATCAGTTCTATCGCGCCCAACGAAACAAAAACTATCACGTTTAAGATGCGCTCTGTCAAAGACACGGCAGTTAAGGCCTACCAGATGCCAGTGACTGTTAGCTTCGATGGTGGCACTCTGACAGATAACGCGGTCATAAACGTGATTGGGAAACCAGACATGAGGTTAGCTGGTTTCCAGTCGGACAAAGAGACAATAAAACAAGGCCAGTTGTTCTCATTGTCAGTGCAGTTAGAGAATGTAGGGACCGGGAGTGCAAAGTCAGTCAAGGCTGAAATTTTAAATGGGAATGCGACAGCTAACCTAACAGGAATAACTACCTCCTACATAGGAACAATAGACCCAGATGATACAGGAACGGCAATATTTTCCCTTGAGGATACGAATCCAGGAAAGCACAGTGTTGAAGTTAAAGTATCATTTGAAGACGAATATGGCAACACTATGAGCAAGGACTATCAGGTGGAGTACATCATAACGAAAGTGCCACCAGACTACAGCGCGGTGATAATAGCTGTGCTAATCGTTCTTGGGATAATATACTTTGTATACAGGAGATACAAGAGGAAAAAGGAACTTGAAGAGCTGGTGAAGTAATTGCTCAAGATAGCCTATGAGAACCTTACAAGAAATAAGGCTCGTACAGCATTGTCAGTTATGGCACTGGTCATAGGCGTAGTTGCTATCATAACTATGGTTTCAGTATCGGATGGCATACGCAATTCTATGGTAGAAGCAATTTCTGGTATGAATGGAATCATAGTATGGGAAAAGGATGCCCTTGACCTTCCTTTCTCATGTCTCCCAATGAGTTACGAGAAGAAGCTAGAGGCGATACCGGGTGTCAAGGTGGTTTTTCCAGAAGTTTATGGACTTGTGAACACTATAGAGGGTGAGAAACCAAAAGGGGGTTCTATGACGATGGGCATGGCCGTCCTCGCAGGGTTTGACCCGGTCAAGGAACAGCAGAGAGTAGGCAGTATCTATGGTGTTGAAGTTGAAAAAGGAAGAAACCTACAGCCTGGAGACAAATACGTTGCAGTCATTGGCCACCAACTAGCGGATGAGTACGATAAAAGAGTAGGCTCCATAATGAAAGTTAATGGAAAGAGGTTCAAAGTTATAGGCATTCTTGAGGAAAGCCAATATGCGGGCTCAGCAGTTGTCGTACCAATAGACATTGCCAGGGAACTAGCTGGTTTAGATTCGGATACGGTTAATTCATTTACAGTGCAAACCTACAATCCATCTGACCAGGAGGGGGTGTCAAAAATTATAGAAGCCAGGCTCGATGATGTTGATGCTATGAGCACACAAGCCATGCTTAAAGACCTGGAAGAGGTTATGGTGATTTTTGACTGGGCGTTTATCCTATTGTCATCGATATCTCTGTTGATAGCAGGGATTGGAATAATCAACACCATGCTGATGTCAGTCATGGATAGACAAAAAGAGATTGGCGTATTGAAGGCTGTAGGCTGGTCAAGTGAGGATGTGCTGAAGCTGGTGCTTTACGAATCAGCTTTGATAGGAGTGTTTGGTGGTTTGCTAGGGTGCATAGCTGGGGGACTTGTTGTTATCGGAATAGAGAATGTTGTGGAGTTTGGCCTAACCCTTAGTTGGACTACAATTCTTGGAGCGTTTGCCTTTGCAGTTTTTGCTGGGCTAGTCGGAGGAGTCTACCCTGCATGGAAGATTAGCAGGATAGACCCAATACAAGCTATAAGAATGGAGTGAAACATGATAAAATTAGCACTTGAGAACCTGATGAGAAGGAAGTCGAGGACCTTCCTAGCTATGCTTGGGCTTATCGTTGGAGTCATGACAATAATATCCCTAATTTCTATAACAGAGGGTGTCCGGCTTAAGGTTTCTGAAATTGTGTCTGAGGTCAAGGGCATCATGGTGGTAGAGGCAAATGTCAGTATGCCAATGCTTTCAAGACTTGATGCTTCTGATGACAATAAAATAAAAGGGATATCTGGGGTTAGTGTTGTCTGCCCAAGGGTTGTCGGCTCTGTAGTTTTGCTTAAGGAGGGTGAGGAAAGAAAGAGCACGGCTATGCCAACTACAATTTACGGCATATCTCCAGGTGTAGAAGCCCTAACGAAGAAAGGTCTGTTGCCCTTTGGCGGGCAGCTTGATAAGGGGCGAATGCTGACAAGTGCAGACAAATATTCTGTCATTATAGATGAGAAAACAGCTGATGACCAGAAAAAGACTGTTGGTTCCAAGATTGAAATAAGGGGCGAGAAGTATAAGGTGGTTGGCATATCACCTGCTATCGGCGGGCAGGGCAGAACAATAATCTTACCGATAGACCAGGCTAGGAGGATACTTGAAATCAGCAGTGATAAGGTCACAGGGTTTTTTGTTGAGGTTGTTGACCCATCGCAGGACAAACTCATAGCTAAAAAAATCGAGGCTAAGCTTGGGAACGCTGAAGCAAGAACCACGGAGGAGTTTGCTTCACAGGTTATGGGGATGCTGGCAAATGTTAATTCCTTCCTCTGGGTAGTTTCAGCAATAGCAGTTATCATCAGTGCGCTTGGGATAATCAACACTGTGTTGATGTCAGTCAGGGAGAGGACAAAAGAGTTCGGCATTTTGAAGGCTGTAGGCTGGTCAAGTGGGGACGTGCTAAAGCTGGTAATAGTTGAGTCTTTTCTTATAGGGGTTGGAGGCGGGTTCTTCGGGATAATTCTTGGGATAGTCCTGGTTTCTATAGCAAGGCCGCTGCTTGGAATACCATTAGCGGTTACCCCTATACTAGCGGTTCAGGCAGCAGTGTTTGCAATGGTTGTAGGCGCGCTAGGTGGGATTTACCCAGCATGGGAGGCAAGCAAGCTCGACCCAATACAAGCTATATCAAAGGAGTGACATGTATGAAGACACCATTACTTGAAGCGAGAGATGTGTACAGGGAGTATCTACTGGGCAAGACAGTAGTCAAAGCCCTAAGGGGAGTGGATGTCGTTATCCACAAAGGGGATTTTGTTTTCATAGTTGGACCATCCGGTTCTGGCAAATCAACGCTGATGCACATACTTGGAGCTCTGGACCACCCCACAAAAGGAAGTGTTCTGCTTGATGGAAAGAACCTTGCAAGGCTGTCTGACTGGCAGCTTTCTATGGTGAGGCGCAACCGTGTTGGGTTTGTTTTCCAAGGCTTCAATCTGGTTCATTCCTTAAACGCCAAAGAGAATGTTATGCTGCCGTTGCAAACAAGCGATATAGACAAGGTCACGCTTGAGGCGAGGGCAATAAAGCTGCTTATGGAGGTTGGGCTCAAGCATAGGATAAACCACAGGCCAAATGAACTCTCTGGTGGGGAGAGACAAAGGGTAGCAACAGCCAGAGCTTTGATAAATGAGCCAGAGATTATCCTAGCTGATGAACCTACAGGAGAGCTGGACTCAAAGACTGGAGCCGAGATAATGGGTCTAATGAGGACTATCAACAAAGAGAAGGGCACAACCTTTGTGATAGTGACGCACGATACAGAATACATAACTGAGAAAGACAAAGTTTTTAGGATAAGGGATGGGAAGATAATAAGATAGAGCATAATAGAATGGTGAGCGTATGGACGAAGTTGCTTTACTTAATTCCTTTCTTGGAAGTACAGTAGTTAGGGAGTTATTGCAAAGGATGACCGGTAATTGTGAGGTGTGCGGGAATAGATTGTATAATTATCTAAGTAAGTATGCTGGTGAGGAAGTTAATCTTTGCAAGACTTGTGAACTTGGTTATGAAACTTTCTTCAAGGGAGCAATTTTAGCGGCAAAAAAGAAGTACGGTGTCACTGATGAAGAACTAAGAGAGTTTGTTTCTTATACATTTAACAGAAGAGCAATCTTAAACATAGCTCACGGAGTTATAGACAATGGTCTACAAGAACCGCTTGTACCCAGAGCGCCTACTCTGGTAGTTTGGAACGTTACGAAGGCATGTAATCTCCATTGCAAACACTGCTACGAAAACGCTGGAGAACCAATGCCTGATGAGCTTACAACTGAAGAAGCTACGGATCTTATCGATAAGATGAGTAACTTTGGTGTTGCTACAATCGCTTTTTCTGGTGGAGAACCACTACTAAGAAAAGATTTAACCAAGTTGGTAGAGCGAGCTAGTAGTCATGGTATGTTCGTTTCAATTGCCACCAATGGAACGCTTTTGAGTCTCAAGAAAGCCCAAGAGCTGAAAAAAGCAGGAGTGGGTTATGTTGAAATTAGCATAGATTCTCCATACGAGGAGGCACATGATGAGTTTAGGGGGGTTCCTGGTTCTTGGAGACGGGCTTGGAAAGGTTTGGAAAATGCACGTAAGGCTGGCATGACTAACGGTATAGCCTATACTGTAACGAAGAAAAGTGTAGGTGATGCACAAACGATGATTAAAATGGCTTTAGGAAAAGTCGATACTTTAATGTTCTTTAACTTTGTCCCAACAGGCAGAGCTATTGATAAAGAGGAATTAGATCTCTCTCCAGAAGAGCGAGAGGCATTTCTCAGGCAGGTTTACGAACAATTCGAGAAATATCAGGGAAAGATAATGATATCTTCAACCGCCCCCCAGTTGGGCAGGGTTTGCGTGCAAGAAAGGGGACCTGGTATGATGCATCTTATAGCTGTGAAAGAGAAGGCAAAGCAACTGGTGAGGCTCATTGGAGGATGTGGTGCTGGAAGGCTTTATTGTGCTTTGGAACCCAATGGGGATGTGAAACCGTGTGTTTTCTTACCCATAGTGGTTGGGAATGTGAGAGAAAAACCATTCGATAGGATCTGGTCAGAAAACCCAATCCTACTTGCCTTAAGAGATAAGAATCTCTTGGAGGGAAGTTGTGGTTCTTGTGAGTATAAGACAGTGTGCGGGGGATGTAGATCCAGGGCTTATGCCTTAACTCAAAATTATCTGGGTGGCGATCCTGGTTGTATTTACTATAAGAGATGGACGAGGAAATCAACAGCTGCTACTCAGAAGCAACCCGTTTGATAAACGTTTTCCCTTCCTTTAAGAGTTCCTTACCTTTTTTTGTTATACTGTAGTATCTCCTTATCCTCCCATTGACTTCTTTTTCTGATGAGGTTACAAAACCCCTGGTTTCTAGGGGGTATAACACCCTGTACGAGATTATCCTGCTTACCTTCAATCCAAACCGCTTGCTTAGCTCTTCTTGTATGGCATATGCATACATTGGCTTCTCATTGAGCAGATACAGTATATGTATCCAAAGGCATTCAACACCCAGCTTTCTTTTCAGTCTGTCCAGCTCGGGTGAGCCAGTTGGAGAGAAGTCTACCATGCTATATTTAACAACCGTTAAATATATAAAATTAGCGCGTGATAATTCATGTGGTGGTTGTAAATGTCCAAAATTAGGGTAGCTATTTCAGGTATAGGCAACTGCGCCAGCTCTCTTATTCAGGGAAGGTATTACTACAAGGATGTTAGCTCAAATGACGAGCTGGTACCCGGTCTTATGCACAATGTCTTTGGCGGTTATAAGATAGATGATATAGAGTTCGTGGCTGCCTTCGATATTGATAAGAGAAAAGTTGGTAAGGACCTGAGTGAGGCGATTTTTGCTAAGCCAAACTGCACCAAAACAGTATACAAGGACATCCCGAAACAAAATGTTATCGTTAAGAAGGGCCCGGTCCTCGATGGGTTCCCTGACCATATGTTGGAATACCCTGAGGACAAGAGGTTCATGACTGACGATACGCCACCAGTAGACGTTGTAAAAGAACTGAAAAAGTCAAAGGCGGATATGCTTGTTAACTACATGCCAGTTGGCAGCCAGAAGGCCACAGAGTTTTATGCTCAAGCTGCCCTTGATGCCGGTATTGCCTTCGTCAATTGTATGCCTGTGTTCATAGCATCTGACCCAGAGGGCAAATGGCCTAAGAAGTTCGAAGAGGCAGGCTTGCCTGTGGTTGGGGATGATATAAAATCCCAAATAGGGGCAACGATTGTTCATAGGGTGCTTACAAAGTTGTTCAATGACAGAGGAGTCAAGTTGGATAAGACCTACCAGCTGAATGTTGGTGGGAACACAGACTTTATGAATCTTATAGAGCACTCCAGGGGAAAAACAAAGAAGATAAGCAAGACAGAGTCTGTCCAGTCGCAGTTGCCTGTGCCTATGGCGCCGGATACAATCCACATAGGACCATCTGATTACGTGCCTTGGCTTAAGGACAACAAGCTTTGTTTCCTCAGGATGGAGGGTAGAAAGTTTGGGGACATACCCGTTGAGCTGGAGCTAAGGCTTAGTGTTGAGGATTCGCCTAATAGTGCGGGGTGTGTTATAGACGCTATACGTGCCTGCAAAATAGCTCTCGATAGGAAAGTCAGTGGCCCACTGATATCTATGTCATCCTATATAATGAAGCACCCACCACAGCAGTATCCAGATTTCATTGCAAAACAGATGGTGGAGGACTTTATAAAAGGAGAAAGGGAGCGCTGAGGTTGGTTTGTATGGATATTCAAACAAGGGTAGGGATGTTGTTTTCCAGGCTGAGAATTCCAGCAAACGTTTGGACTCTTTTGATAGTATTGCCGGCCCTGGCTACTTTTTATTTCCTCTTCAACAACCAGTTCCTTTACGCTGGAATCTCTTTCCTTATTGCGGTGTTATTCGATGTGGTAGACGGAGCGGTTGCAGAGGTGACCACTAAAGTCACACCAAAAGGCGCGTTTCTTGACGAGACAGTCACTATGTACTTAGAGGCTTTTGCCCTGCTTGGTTTGTTTAGCGCGCAGCTGCCTGCTGTTATACTGCCTGCAAATGCATGGGCTTTCCTTGCCCTGTTAGGGTTCCTTGGCATGGAATATTCTTCGAAGGCAGCTAAAGCCAGGGGCTTGATAGAAAGGGACAGGGCGCATCTAGTGGTCAAGCCAACCAGGATAGGATTGGTTCTTGCTGTGCTGTTTTCAGCGGTTTACAGCAAGGAATTTGCAGTAGCCCTGCTGGCGGTAACTGCAGTAATAGCATTAATAGCGATGCTCAACAGGCAGGTTAAGGCGCTCGCCCAATAATCCTCCATTTGGATAGCTTTGTAACAGGTATCAAAACCCAGATGGAGTTCCTGCCAAACACGTGGGTTTTACCTCTCTTCAGGGCTTTTTTAAAACTTTCCAGATTATCAGCTTTTGCCTCAGTGAAGGCATTCCCTATCTCCCAGCGGATATGTGCATCGCTGCCACCAGTGATTGGTAAGTTGTGGGCTCCTGCGAACCTGCGCGCTTTTTCGTTTCCACCTGGTGTCCGCATACGCGAATTGAAGGCCTCAACACCATCTATACGCTTTGCGAATTCTTCAGGTTTTCTGAAGCCTTTTCTGTACTTGTCGAACGGGTGTGCAAAGACCGCTAACCCATCCTGGCTGTGGATTTCATCCAGAACTTCCATTGGTTCCCGTGATGTAATTTCCTCGTTTAGAAACAGGCCAAGAATCTCTCCCCTTGGGGTCTTAATCTCTTCTCCAAATACAACAGGGAACCCAAGATTCCTGAAATCTTTCCAGGCTTTTGTCATGTCATGGTCAGTTATGGCGATGCCATCAAGTAGGCCTTTCTCCCTTTTCTTAGTCACAGCTTTGATTATCTTTTTGGGTGGCGACACACCATCCTTCGAATACCAAGTATGAACATGCAAATCTAATCGCATAGGGAGTTTTATAAACTCGGGGCAATTAAAATTCAACGGTTTTGGAGGTACACCATGTTTGATAAAAAATCAAGGGAAGCTGTAAAGGGGTACACACTAGCAGTTGGGAGGACTTTCGGAAAGTTTTTAACGCCAAACCAGGTGACCGTAATAACTCTTCTATTGGGTATCACAGCTGCAGAGCTTATATACCTAAAACTGTTTGTGCTTGCGGCTGTTGTGTTCTTAATCTCGGGAGTTACTGACTGGATTGATGGCGCGATAGCGAAAGCCATGAAGAAGGCAACAGCTTTTGGCGGGGTTTTGGATTCGGTGGTTGATAAGCTGACCGAGCTGATGGTTTACATAGCGCTTGCAGTAGTGTACCCCTGGCTAGCGCTCCCTGCTATACTTGCAGCCACTATGATGATGTGGTCAAGTTATGCAAACCAGAGATGCAAGTCTGTGGGGCTGGAAAAAGGCATTGGTTTCTTCCAGAGGAAAGAGCGATTGTTCTTGCTTTTAGTGCTTCTAGTAGTGCTGGAGCTTATGAGAGGAACTTCACTAGAACCCTTCATACATGCCTTGGACAGTTCTCTAGCTCTGCCGGTAAGCTGGTTTATACTTTATACTATAGCTGGTTTATCGTTTATAACAGGGATGCAAAGGCTTTATGCGACTTATAAGAAGGCGAAGAAATGAAGGCAGTTGGAATTTACAGGGAGAGTTTTCTGGCAGGCAGTCCGGATAAGGACGCAATGATTCTAAGGCTTACTGCAGAAGAGCTTAGAAAGGGGGGGATTAGTGTTGAGCTGAGGCAGTACACTAATTTGAATCCATCTGGAAGGTACAATCTTGTGTTCTCTATGGCCCGCAGTGAAAAGGCCAGGCAGAAATTACAGGCTTTTGAGTCCAAGGGCGTAACTGTTGTAAACTCGCCTGAAGCTGTTGGTTTATCCCTCAACAGGGAGCTGGCTTACAAGGAGCTTTTAGAAGCCGGGGTTAGCATACCCAAATCAGAGGTTCGCTCATTAAATGAGTTGGAGTTGTTCAAAAAACCCCTCGTCTTAAAGAGGGTAGACAGGCACGAGCAGTGGTTCATAGTTAAGGGGCAGGAAGATTTGGACGCTGCTCTGGAGTTTTATCGTTCTGAAAAGGTTAAGAAAGTCATAGCCCAGGAGTTTATTGATGGCTCCCATTTGAAATTTTATGCTATCGACGGTAAATTCTTCATACAACCTTGCCCGAGAGCCATTGTTGCTTTAACTAGAGTACAGGCGGTCACAGCAGGGAAAGCCATAGGGCTTGAAATTTATGGAGGAGATTTCATAGTTAGTGGTAAGCAGGCATACCTTGTGGACCTTAATGATTGGCCAAGCTTTGGTGGCATAAATGGCTATACACAAGGAGAGGCAGCAAGGGAGATAGCCAGCTATCTTTCCGATAAGATGAGAGGGGTTAAGTGATGAAAGAGAGATACAGGAAAAAGCTGGATGCGCTTTGGAACAAGGCGCCTGAACTCAGAAAGAATTTTAGTGCGGCTAAACCCCTGTTAGAGCGGCATATTGATGAGTTCAACAGGCACACAAAAAGCAAGATGGACCTGGAAAGGCTCAAGCTTCCTTCCGAATCTATAGCTGCCCGAGTCATAAACAAAATAGCAAGGAATAACTCAGAGTTTGACCCAGTGGAGTTCTTACAGGCGTTTAAGGCAGCTAAGGAATATGCCAATCATCTGGCTAAGATAGAGAAAGCTACTAAAAAGATAAACGAGCTTGAGGATAAAGCACAAGCTTAAATATTTTTTAAGGTTACAATTAACCAATGCTTGAAACAAAGATTGCTGAGGTTAGGTTGAGGAATCCAACTGTTCTTGCTTCTGGGATTCTTGGGACGAGTGCAGCCATACTAAAGAGGGTTGCCAGTTCTGGAGCTGGTGCGGTCACCATGAAATCAATAGGACCTGAACCTAGGGCAGGTCACAACAACCCAACAGTGCTTTCCTACGGCCCTGGTCTGATTAATGCGGTTGGGCTTCCAACTCCTGGCTACAAGAACATGAGCGAAGAGTGGGAGCAACTGGCGGATTTGGAAGTACCAGTGATTGCAAGCATTTATGGTGGTTCAATAGATGAGTTTGTTGAGGTTGCCAGATTTGTTGCTGGAAAAAAGCCTGCGATAATAGAACTTAACATAAGCTGCCCGAATACCAAGAAGCATGGGCAAGTGTTTGGATTTGAGCCAGATGTAGCTGGTGAGGTGGTTTCGAGAGTTAAGGGAGTCACAGAGGAAATCCCAGTTATGCCAAAACTTTCTCCAAATACACCGAAACTCAAGGAGGTTGCTAAGGCCTGTGAGGATGCCGGGGCTGATGCGATTTCAGCTATAAACACTGTAGGCCCTGGTATGGTTATAGATGTTAATACGGCTAAGCCTGTGTTGGATTTCAAGACTGGAGGTCTTAGTGGTCCAGCGATAAAGCCAATAGCCGTGCGCTGTGTCTATGACATCTATGAAGTGGTAGACTTGCCGATAGTTGGCATAGGCGGTGTGTCCACAGGAAGAGACGCTGCTGAGATGATTATGGCTGGGGCGGTTTCGGTTGGCATCGGCTCTGGAGTTTATTACAGAGGGATAGATGTTTTCAAGAAGGTTTGTGATGAGCTTGAGGGCTTCATGGAAGAGAGAGGATACAAAACTATCAAAGAAATGGTGGGATTAGCTCATGAGTAAAAACAGCCTTATGGATATGCCTGATACGTGCAGAATCACTAAAGTTCTCGAGGAAACACCATCAGTTAAAACCATTGTATTTGAGAAAGAGTTTTCCTTCAAGCCAGGGCAGTTTGTTATGGTTTGGGTTCCAGGATTGAATGAGGTACCGATGAGCCTATCAGGGGCAAATCAGATAACCGTGAAGGATGTTGGCAAAGTTACCCACATCTTACACTCACTGAAGCCAGGGGATTTCATTGGTCTTCGAGGCCCCTATGGGAATGGTTTTTCCCTTAATGGCAAACGTATACTTGCTGTGGGTGGCGGATTCGGGACAGTGCCGCTGAAACCTTTGTTTGGGAATAAAAGAATCAAGAAATTTATAATTGGGGCAAGAAGCAAGCTCAATTTGCTCTGGATAGATGAAATAGCTGATGTAGCTGTGTGCACTGACGATGGCTCTATGGGTGAGAAGGCGTTCGTGACGGAACTCGCTGACCGGGAGTTGGCAACAGGAAATTACGATCTTGTTATCTCATGTGGACCAGAAAAGATGCTTAAGGCTTTGTTTAAGGTGTGCGAGAAGTATGGTGTGGATGTCGAGTTCAGCTTGGAGCGATTGATGAAGTGCGGGTTTGGCGTTTGTGGACACTGTGCTATGGATCCCATAGGATGGATGGTTTGCAAAGATGGGCCAGTTGCAGATTCTAGAATTCTAAGGCAGCTTACAGAGTTTGGAAATTACAAACGTGACATGAGCGGCAGGGTGGTGCCATTATGAGTCTTGCAGTCAAGAATGGTCGGGTTTTCATAGGAGGTAAACTAGTTGATGCTGAAATCCTCTGTGAGGGAGGTAAGATAAAAAGAATTGCGAAGCGCGTTGATGGTGATGAAACAGTGAACGCGCAAGGCAAGATAGTCCTGCCAGGCGTGATAGACGCGCATGTGCACTTTCGTGTGCCAGGGATGGAACACAAGGAAGACTGGATTACAGGCTCTAGAAGCGCGGCCAAGGGTGGCGTCACCACCGTCCTTGACATGCCAAATACTTTACCGCCAACTACCACGAGAAGACTACTGGATGAGAAAAGGCGGATTGTAAAAGGCAAGTCCCTGGTGAATTACGGTTTCTATCTAGGCGCTACCAAGGAGAACATGGAGGAGATAAAGAAAGCAGAAGGCATACCTGGAGTTAAGCTTTACATGGCATCAACTACTGGAACCCTATTGGTTGAGGATGATGAGGGAATCCTAAATGTCATGAGGGCTGCTAAAGATTCTGGAAAGCTGATAGTTGCCCACGCTGAAGATGAGTCACTAGTTAAGGAGTTTGGAGAAAGAGCAAGGCGGCTTGATGAGGCTGATCCGCTCTTACATGTGAAGGCAAGGCCAAAGCAGTGTGTCATCAAAGGGGCTAAGCGCGCGTGCGAATTGGCAGAGAAAGCAGGCAACAGGCTGCATGTGACGCACATAAGCACAAAGGATGAGGTGGACGTGATTAACAGCCATAAAGGAGTTACCTGCGACACAACCACTTCCTACTTATTCCTTGAGGAGAGGGATTTAGTTAAACTTGGTAACTACGCCAAAATGAACCCTCCCGTTCGTTCTCATGCTGATAGGATGGCAATGTGGGATGGCATAAGGACGGGGAAGATACAAATAGTGGATACTGACCATGCCCCTCATACGCGTGAGGAGAAGGATAAGGGCTACTGGGAGGCTCCTAGCGGTGTTCCTGGTGTTCAGACTCTGGTACCCTTACTCCTGAATGAGATTAACCGTGGCAATCTGTTGCTTGAACGGTTTGTGAAGCTTGTGTGTGAGAACCCAGCTAAAATCATGAAGCTCAAAGGGAAAGGCTTCATTGGTGAGAGGGCAGTAGCAGACTTAACGATAGTTGATATGAAGTTGGAGCGCACACTCCACGATGATGACATTGAAAGCAAGTGTGGCTGGACACCATATGCAGGAAGGCGCCTTAAAGGCTGGCCAACTACAACGATAGTCAATGGTGAGGTAGCATGGGATGGAACGTTTGGAGAGCTAAAAGGGAGGGAAATTCATGAGTATTGAGGAAGAGGTAAGGAGGGATGGGTATAACTGGCACCACGAGCCTTCTGGGGCCAGGGCGTGGATAGTAGATAAATACACCCCCTTAGTTGGGAAGGGGAAAAAACCAATAAGGCAGCCTGAAGTTCATGTATATGTCCCAGAGGAGCATAGAAGAAAAGGCATAGGCTCTGCACTCATTAAGAAGATTCTTAAGGACCTTGCCGAAGAGAATCTTCATTTACCAAAGGATAAGAGGTTTTATAGAGTGTATGTCCAGCTTACTCCCCACCTTGCGACAATGGGCTCTAAAAAAGTCTTCGACACTGATGAGTTTAAGGGAGATGAATTTTTCAAATATCACAAGATAGACAACTATGACGACTAAATGTTTAAATAAAATCTTACAGTAATAACCTAACGGGGGATTCACATGGATTGGATTGAGACTAAGAAAAAGTTATCTAAAATGCTGTATGGGATTGGGGCCATAAAATTTGGAGAGTTCAAGCTGGTTTCAGGAAAGACAAGCCCATATTATATTGATTTGAGGATTGTCCCGTCGTTTCCTGATGCTTATGATTTCATAACCGACGCTTATATTGATAAACTAAAAGAAGAGCTTGAGCCAGATGGAAGTGAAGTGTTGGTTGGAGTACCCACAGCAGGAATTCCACTTGCAAGTCTGATAGCTTACAAGATGAAACTACCAATGGCTTATGTCAGGAAGCAGGCTAAAGAGCATGGAACCGGAAGGCGCGTCGAAGGCGTCATAAAACCAGGGCAGCGTGTGATAGTCATCGATGACCTCATAACTTCTGGTGGAAGCAACATGGAGGTTATAAAAGCCCTCAGGGAGGAAGGATTCAACGCTGGTGATGTGGTGCTCTTAGTTGATAGGATGCAAGGGGGAATTAAGCGGCTCAAAGAGGAGGGCATCATCGTTAGACCAATTATGACCGTGCTTGAGATAGTTGATTACCTCGAGGAGGATGGGGTAATACCAGAGGAACAGGCAAAGACTATTAGAGCATATGTGGAGAGTGAACAGGCATGAGGAATTTTGCTGATATCTTACTTGCAGCGATAGATAAAAAACAGAATCCCAGTGTAGTTGGTCTTGACCCACGGTTAGATAGGATACCTGATTCCATCAAAGAGGGAAAAACACCCGGTGAAGCAATCCTTGACTTCAACAAAGGCATAATTGATGCAATTTCACATGTAGTGCCCATGGTAAAACCCCAGATAGCTTTTTATGAGCAGTATGGGGCTGATGGGATAAGAGCGTTTATAGAAACAATCGAATATGCCAGAAGCAAGAAGCTGCTGGTTCTGGAGGATGTTAAAAGGAATGACATTGGCAGTACTGCTAAGGCCTATGCTGAAGCCCATCTTGGGGGGGCTTTTGGGGGAGATGCAGTAACAGTTAATGCTTACCTAGGAAGTGATGGCGTCAAGCCATTCTTGGAGAAAACCAGTGAGGGTAAGGGTCTCTTCATTCTGGTGAAGACTTCTAATCCATCGTCAGGTGAATTGCAGGACAAGCTCCTGGATGATGGGAGGGCAGTCTATGAGCTTATGGCTGAGCTGGTTGATAAGTGGGGGAACGACTGTATTGGAGAACGTGGGTATAGTGCGGTTGGCGCTGTTGTAGGCGCAACCTACCCAAAGGAGGCAGAGCTCTTGAGGAAGGTAATGCCCAGGGCGATATTCCTAGTTCCCGGTTACGGCGCGCAGGGTGGCGGAGCAGATGATGTTGTTCCGTGCTTTAATCCAGATGGCTATGGCGCGGTGGTTAACTCTTCCAGAGGAGTTATCTTTGCCTATGAGAAACTTGGCGGGGAATTTGACGAGGCAGCAGGAAGAGCAGCTGAGGCAATGCGCGAGGACATCAGCAAAGCATTAAAGAAAGCGGATAAGTGGCCGTGGTAAAAACCAAAATTATTTAAAAGAAGACCACCTACTCTCCATTGGTGGTGATGTGGGATTTCTTGATTTTTTAAAGAGAGAATCTCCTCAGGAGAGGTATATAAAAGAGGCAGAGGAACAACGTAGAAGGTTAGAGCTTGAGAAAAAGATTGCCAAGTACAAAGGCCAACCTTTAAGGTTACCCATCCAAGATGTCTATAAAATCATGGGTGTCGGTTTAGTTCCTGTTGGGAGGATCGAGTCGGGTGTTCTTTATGTTGGCCAAGAAGTCATAGTTATGCCATCTGGAGTTCAAACAAAAGTTAAAATGATAGAAGCACACCACCAATCATTACAGCAGGCCGTGCCAGGAGATAACGTTGGCTTTTCTCTTGAAAACATATCTAAGGGTGACGTAGGAACGGGCTACGTAGTTGGTGATGTTGAGCACCCACCAACAGTTGCTAGCAAGATAAGAGCAAGGGTGACTTTCCTCCATGATTTTGAAATGCATCCTGGTCTTTCATCGAAATTATTCTGTCACACCGTGAGGGTAGATTGCGTATTTGAGGATTGTGGTTCTGAGGCCATGATGAAAGGTCAGTCGAGAGAGTATACAATATCTTTCAAGCATCCAATATGCATAGAGAAAGCATCTGAATTTGAGAACTTAGGAAAGTTTGCTTTGAGGGATAAGGGTTTAACCTTTGCATGGGGAGAGGTTCTAGACATCAGCAAATAGGGATAATCTTATGTTGCCATCCTTTCCAAAATTTACAAAACGAAACTATCTAATCATCTGTTCCTTTCTCATGGAGAACCATACTCTCTAAAGAGACCCATGAGAAGGCATATGTGCAAGTGCCAGAATATTATTTTTAGTTAGCACGTAAGTGCTGCAATCTCCTGATTTAGCTCCTCTGCGCGCTGAATGGCTGGATGGTTTGCTCCAACAGAATCCTTAAGCTTCCGCAGGGCCTCTGCGAAACTCATCATATGGGTACCATCCGCTAAAAAGTCGACGAAGCAGACTATCTTCTGCTCAAGGGTTTTTGGTATGTAGTTCTTTTTGGGTAGCCCAAGCTTTGCGGCGTCTTCCTTGCTTATGCCAACACCAATATGTGTTTCAGCAAATTCGGCTATTTTGGGTAACCCGTATTCTTTAAGTATTATCCCGCCTTTTATCCCATGGTCGATGCCATGAGTTTGTGAGCGACCGATGTCGTGCAGAAGCGCACCTATCTCAACCAGTTGTATGTCAACAGGAACGCTAAGCTTTTTCGCAAGCTCCACAGACTTCTTTGCTACAAACTTGCTGTGCTCTACCACGTCAGGGGGAGTTCCAACTTCCTCCAGCAACTTCAAGGCTTGCTCTCTGGTTATCATTTTGCATCAAGCTTTTTCAGGTTCTTTCTTATTTCCTTGATTTCACTTACTGTTGATTCTATGACCTTCTTGTTACTTATATGCTTCATCTCAGAGCCGCATTCTGGGCACTTGAAATCATACTCAGCAGCGAGCTCAAAAGGCAGTCTTTCACAACCGTTAACACATTCAAAATAATAATAGCTGGACTCGTCGTCGAGTCGCGCTTCGAGCTTTTTGAGTTTCTCTTCCCAATAGTCCTTTATAATTTGGGGTATCTTGTCCTTCTTCACAAACCAGGTATATGTAAACCAGTTAGTTTTTTCATTCTTTTCTCTATTGTAATCCACCAGACCAGCGAAGTGAAGCTTGTTTAGCAAGGAGCGTATGGTGTTCAGCTGTAAGCCTGTCTTTTTTAGTATCTCTTCATCAGTCAATGGTTTTTTCTTACAGGTTTCCAGAACACCTACTGCTTCCTCACCAACAATCTCTTTAAGGACCTTCCGCACTTCGCGGTAATTAAGCCCCACAGTAATCCCTGGCGTAGTTTATGGCTGTTCATTTATTTAAGTCTTCTCGTAGCATCCCACTCTCTAAATCCTGTCAGAAATCTTTTTATTTGCTAGTGACTAAAAGTATATCCTAATTTCACAGCTGGTGTTCCTATGAAACTCTCGAAATCAATGTTTATAGTGGCATTGTTTTTGTTATTGGTACCTGTGGTGTTTTCCCAGGAGGCATCTTGTGGCAATAAGACAGTATGTGGTGTGTACTTCACAGGAATCGGCTGCCCGCACTGTGCGAGGGCAGACCCTGTTGTCCTTGAGGATACTATCCAGGAGCACCCAGAATTGATAGTTATCGAGTATGAGATTTACCAGTGGGGAATGAATGCACCTCTGATGTACTACTATGACTCCTATTACAACTCAGGGTTTGGCATACCTAACATACTTTTCAGTAAAGATAAGAAAATAGTCGGAGATTATCCCATCATACAAACGGTTGGGAATATGGTCAATGAGCTAAAATATAACCCATGCCCGCTTGAAAACGGTTCTTCAGTTGACTTCAGTAGCCTTAACATAACGCAGCTGCCTGGTCACCCGAAGATATGGGCCCATAACAAAGTCCTAATATGGTCTGGGGGGAATGGGAACGATAGTTTGTTAAGGAACCTAATGTTGTGTGATGAGCCAGCATCTATACTAAAGGGTGTAAATCACTCTGAGGTTGCTGTGGAGCCTGTCCCGCTTTCTGGTGGAAGTGTTAGCTTCGAACATGCTGTTAAAGTTGGTGGCTGGATTTTGGAGTGGAATGGAAACCCCATATCACATGGTGGTGAGTGTGGGTGCAATTCTGAGAACCAAACAGGTCTTGGTGGGTGGTTCAGTGGTCCAGAGGTCCCTTCAGCTGGAGCGGGACTCACTCTTCCAAAGATAATTTCACTGGCAGCAGTTGATGCAGTGAACCCATGCGCGCTTGCAGTCCTGACACTCATGCTGCTGGCTATCCTCTCTTACAATCCAAAAGATAAGAAGAGAGTGTTGCTTGCCGGATTCGCCTTTACATTTTCAGTGTTTGTAACATACATATTCTATGGTCTGGTGATAATCAAGTCGTTCCAGCTGGTTCAGGCTTTGACGTCCTTCAGGCTTATCTTGTATAAACTTCTTGGTGCTGGTGCGTTCCTGCTGGGTTTGCTCAACCTAAAGGATTTCATTTGGTACAAGCCTGGCGGTTTGTTCACAGAGATGCCACTCTCACTTAGACCAACAGTGAAAAAGCTGATAAATGGGATTACTTCCCCAAAAGGCGCATTGGTTGTTGGATTCTTTGTCACAGTCTTCCTTTTGCCTTGCACTATAGGGCCATACGTGATAGCTGGTGGCATACTGTCAGCAATTGGGTTAGTTGAGACGCTTCCATGGTTATTGCTGTATAACTTGGTGTTTGTACTACCTATGGTTGTGGTAACTTTAATAGTCTATGCTGGTTTCACTACAGTTAAAGATGTTTCTGGCTGGAAGGACAAGAATATAAGGTATTTGCATCTGGTTGAAGGTGCAATCATGGCTGGTCTTGGTCTAGCCATGTTCATGGGATGGATTTAAGTCTGTCTCTCCGTTCCAACGCTTCCCGCCTTGTAAGTTTTTTATATGTGATATAACCTAAATACAGGAGAAGGGCCCGTAGCTCAGTCTGTATGTGAATAATCACATACCTGCTCTGGCAGAGCACCAGTTCGCTTAGGCGAGGTGTAGCTCTTAATCCGCCAGGAGATACCTGGCTGCCGCGGGTTCAAAATAAGGGGCACCTACGGTTCCCCCTTATAAGCCCCTTCCCTTAATGGGATGGAAAGCAGTAAGGGCGTCATGTGTTCCTTATAAGCCCCCTCCCTTGATTACTAAGTGGGGGTGGAGACTCCCGTCGGGCCCTTTACTTTCTAAAACATTAAAAAGAGGAAAAGCGAAAAATACGTTAGTGCGCCAGTAGTCTAGCCTGGAACAGCTGCAAAATCAGCTGGCACTTTGTACGGTTGCTACGCAACCATACGGTGCTGGTTGGTTGGGCTGTGGGCAATAGGACTCAAGCTTGCCACTTCCATACGTCTGGAAGCAGACAGCTTGTGGCCCGGGTTCAAAAAGAAGGGTTGCACCCTTTCTAAACCTGCAGGGGATTGTTACGCAATCCGTAGGTGGAATTCCCGGCTGGCGCACCATCACTAATATTGGTGTCTATATAACAAAGCAAAATGATTAGAGAAAAAACTGACAAAAACCTTTATATCTCATTTAATTAAAACTAATTGATGAGAAAGTGTTGTGTCCTGGTG